>NZ_JALHLF010000004.1 GCF_022832435.1 Novosphingobium organovorum
GCGCACCCGCCGCTCAAGCGCCTGCGCCGGCGTGGCGGTGGGCAGCGCAACGCCATCGGCGCGCGGCAGCGCGACGCTTTCGATGTTGTCGAGCCCGTGGATACGCACCACTTCCTCGACGATGTCGGGCGCGCCATCCACATCCGGGCGCCAGCCGGGAACGGTGACCGCCCAGCCCGCCTCGAACCCGGCCTGTTCGGCCACGACCGCAAAGCCCAGGTTTTCCAGGATACGCTGCTGTTCCGCCTCGGGAATGGGCACCCCGCCCAACTGCGCGGTCAGCGCAGGCGTGAAGTGGACGATCCTGGGGCTCGCCGGAGCTGCGCCCACGCGCACCACCTCGGACGCCTCGCCGCCGCACAGATCGAGGATCAGCGCGGTCAGCAGGTCAAGCCCGGTGTCGAGGAAGGCCGGATCGATCCCGCGCTCGAACCGCGCGCGCGCGTCCGAAGTGAGATTGAGCGCACGGCCGGTCAGCGCGATGCGTTCGGGATCGAAGTAGGCGATTTCGAGCAGCACGTCACGGGTCGCCTCGTCGCAGCCCGAATGCTCGCCGCCCATGATCCCGGCAATGTCGTGCACGCCCGCCTCGTCGGCGATCACCGTCATCTCGGCGGTGAGCGTGTATTCCTTCTCGTTGAGCGCAACGACCGTCTCGCCCTCAACCGCGCGGCGCGCGGTCACCGCGCCGTTGAGCTTGGCGAGGTCATAGGCGTGCGCCGGGCGCCCGTAGCCCAGCATCACGAAGTTGGTCGCATCGACCAGCGCCGAGATCGGACGTTGCCCGGCCGCCTTGAGGCACTCCTGCAGCCAGAGCGGCGAAGGGCCGTTGGTCACGCCCTTGATGACCCGGCCGTAAAAGGCGGGGCAGCCTTGCGCGTCCTCGATGCGGATCGCGACCGGGCACGGGTAGGTCCCGGCGATGGCCTTGGCCTCGATCGGCTTGAGCGTGCCCAGCCCCGCCGCGGCAAGATCGCGCGCAATGCCATAGACGCCCATGCAGTCGGGCCGGTTGGGGGTGATCGAGACGTCGATCACCGGATCGGCGCCATGGTACTGCGCGAACGGGGTGCCGACCGGCGCATCCTCGGGCAGTTCGATGATGCCTTCGTGGGCATCGCCCAGTTCCAGCTCGCGCACCGAACACATCATGCCGTTCGATTCGACGCCGCGGATGGCCGATTTTTTGAGCACCATCCCGTTGGCGGGCACGCTGGCGCCCGGCAGGCCAAGCACGCCGACGAGGCCTGCGCGTGCGTTGGGCGCGCCGCACACGACCTGGAGCGGATCACCCTCACCGGTGTCGACGGTGAGCACCTGGAGCTTGTCCGCGTCGGGGTGGCGCGCGGCGGTCAGGATCTTGGCGACGCGGAAACCGGCCAGCTTCTCGGCCGGGTCCTCGATACCCTCGACCTCGATGCCGATGCGGTTGAGCGTGGCGGCAACGTCCTCGATGCCGGCGTCGGTCTCAAGGTACTGCTTGAGCCAGGAAAGCGAGAATTTCATCGTCTTGGAGTCCTCTTATCCGCTCAGGCCGGGGTGCCGACGCCACCCGAGAGGGTCGGCACGTCGAGGGCGGAGAAGCCGTAATGCGAAAGCCAGCGCACATCGCCGTCGAAGAAGGCGCGCAGGTCGTCCATGCCGTACTTGAGCATGGCGAGGCGGTCGACGCCGGTGCCGAAGGCAAAGCCCTGCCATTCGTCCGGGTCGAGCCCGGCGGCGGCGATCACGCGGCGGTTGACCATGCCCGAGCCGAGCACTTCCATCCAGGCATGGCCCGGCGCATCGCCCGAGCCGCCCACCACGCGGCGCCCGCCCTGCTGCGAATAGCCCACGTCCACCTCGACCGAAGGCTCGGTGAAGGGAAAGTAGCTGGGGCGCAGGCGCAGGACGATGTCCTCGCGCTCGAAATAGGCCTTGAGGAAGGTCTCGAGCGTCCACTTGAGATGGCCCAGATGAATGCCCTTGTCGATCACCAGACCCTCGATCTGGTGGAACATCGGGGTGTGCGTGGCATCGCTGTCCGAGCGGTAGACGCGGCCCGGCGCAATGATGCGCAGCGGCGCGCCCTGCGCGATCATCGCGCGGATCTGCACCGGGGAAGTGTGCGTACGCAGCAGCATGTCGCGGCCTTCATCGTCCTTGTCGGGGAAGTAGAAGGTGTCGTGCATGGCGCGCGCGGGGTGCGTCTCGGGCATGTTGAGCGCAGTGAAGTTGTGCCAGTCGTCCTCGATCTCGGGGCCGCTGGCGACGGCAAAGCCCATGTCGGCGAAGACTTCGGCAAGCTCGTCCATGACCTGCGCGATCGGGTGGACCGAACCACGCGGCATTTCGGGGGCGGGCAGCGAAAGATCGATCGTCTCGGCGGCGAGGCGCGCCTCGAGCGCGGCGCCTTCCAGAGCGGCCTTGCGATCGGCGAGCGCCGCGGTCACGCTTTCGCGCAGGGCGTGGATCTTCGGCCCCTCTTCCTTGCGCTCGTCCGGGGTCATCTTGCCCAGCGTCTTGAGCAGGCCCGAGATCGACCCCTGCTTGCCCAGAAACGCGACGCGCAGCGCCTCGAGGGCGTCAAGATCGCTGGCCGCTTCGATGCGCGAAAGGGCGTCCTGGCCGGTTGCTAGGTAATCCACGTCGGGTGTCTGCCTGTCTATCTGTTCATGTCCTGAGCGAGGCTCCTTAGGAGCCTCGCGGACAAATCGCAACGACGCAAGCCGCGAGGAAACCCGCTCGCCCGTCACGCTCAGCCCGGCAGATAGGCGCCCAGTTGCCTCTCGCGCAGCCATTCGCTGCGGTAGCGCGCCCTTTCGCGCAGCACCGGCTCGACCACGGGCTTGCAGCGCTGGCCGTATTCGCTCGGCGTCATGCCCATGAACTCACGGAAATCGCGCACGAACTGCGCCTGATCGTAGTACCCGGCGTCGAGCGCGCCGACCCATTTGAGCGAAGGATCGGCAGTAAACTGCGAAAGCGAGCGCAGGAAACGCTGGCGGCGCAGCAACAGCTTGGGCGGAAAACCGAAGACCCGCTGGCACAAGCGTTCCAGCGTGCGGCGGTTGATCCCGGCCCGCTCGGCCAGCTTGTCGACGCTGTCCACCTCAGGATCGTCGAGCGCGTGGTAAGCGCGCATGATGGCCTCCTCGGCGGGTTCCGCACGCGGGGTGATGCCCAGGAAAAAGTCGGTCAGCCGGGCCAGTTCGCCCTCGCGATCGGGCTCGGCCCCATAGAGCGTGGCGGCGAGTGGGCGGAACGCGGCGAAGGCGGGGTGGGTCATGCCATCGGCCAGCCGGTTGGCAAAGGCGCTGGCCGGCTCGCCGATCAGCAGCGACCAGCCCAGCGGATGGAGCAGCACGCCCCACTGCCGCAGGCTAGCGGTGTGCATGTAGGCTTCCTGCGAGCGCGGCCCCGAGACGATGAAGCGCGAATTCGGCAAAGGTTCGCCCGCACGGGTATTGCCCGCGATGCTCGGCTGGGCGTTGAAACGCAGCGTTGCCCAGTCGGGGAACATGAAATCCTCGATCGCCCCGCCGTCGGCGACATCGATCTCGATCAGGAAGACGCTCGCGAAATAGCGGCGCAGTTCGGGAACCGTCCTCAGATAGTTGGCTGTGACTGTACAGCGCGCGGACATTCGGTCTCCGATACCAACAAGACCGCCACGATTAAGACGTTTGCAACACGCGCACAAGGGGCGTGCAAGGGGATGCAAAACACAAAAAAGGCGCAAAGGAAATCCTTTGCGCCTTTTTCTGTCCGGGCCGGGGCAGCCGCGCTGCGGCCCACCCCGTCAAACGGTTTCGCGATCGGCCGATCAGGCCGGAAGCGCGGCCTTCGCCTGCGCGATCACGGCCGAGAACACCGCACCCTCGTTCATGGCGAGGTCGGCCATCGACTTGCGATCGAGCTCGATGCCGGCGAGCTTGGCGCCGTGCATGAACTGCGAGTAGGTCAGGCCTTCGTTGCGCACGGCGGCGTTGATGCGCTGGATCCACAGAGCGCGGAAGTTGCGCTTCTTGATCTTGCGGTCACGGTACGCGTACTGACCGGCCTTTTCGACGGCCTGGCGAGCGATACGGATCGTGTTCTTGCGACGGCCGCGGAAACCCTTGGCCTGGTCGAGAATACGCTTGTGCTTGGCACGGGTGGTCACACCACGCTTGATACGGCTCATTGGTCAGTACTCCTCAGTTGAGCCCGTAGGGCGCCCACTTCTTGATCGTCTTGGCATCGGCGTCGGAAATGACCTCGGTGCCGCGATTCTGGCGGATGTACTTGCCGTTGTGGCTGATCAGGCGGTGGCGCTTGCCGGCCACGCCGTGCTTCACCTTGCCGGTGGCGGTGAGCTTGAAGCGCTTCTTGACGCCGCTCTTCGTCTTCAACTTGGGCATTTTCGTCTCCTTTGCAGGGACACGTCCGGCCGACCCTGGCAGCCCTTGTCGCCAGGCCGACCCGCGAATCTCTTTGTGAAAGACTCAACCGTGTCGATTGAAGGGCGGCCCATTACCGGGCAATCGGGACAAAGGCAAGCCCCCCCGCGCACCGCGCTCAGCAGGGCCGGTACGCAGCCTGTCGCTGCGCCGCCAGCCAGGCGGCAAAGTCACCGCCTGCAATCGGCCGCGCCCCGCGCGGCAGGGGCCTGTCGTAGCGGTAGAGCTGCACCGCCTGACGTCCCCCGTCACCCCGCACCGCGCAGGCACCCGAGCGCCAGTAGAGACTGCCCGCCCGGTCGGCCGCCCGGCACTCTTCGTAAGCGTCGAGCGCGGCGAGGTCGGCCCCCGCGAAGCCCGCCAGAACGCTCCAGATCTGCCCCTGCACCCACCCCTCGCCTGCAACCAGCGCGGGATACCACCCCGCGCGGTCGGGGATGGCGAACAGCGCGCCCGGCACCCGCGCCGCGCCTTCGCAGCGCAGCACCCGGTGCGCGACGCGCGCGACCGCGTTGTCCATGCCCGCCAGCAGCGTGCCGTAGAAGAAGAAGCGGCGCGGCGCGTTCAAGGATGGTCGTGGTGGTGGCCGTGGGAGCCGTGGTCATGGTCATGGCTGGCGGCCATCGCCTCGACCACGTCCTCGAGCCGGGCGCCATCGCCCATCGCCAGCACGTGCCCTTCGGACGCGGCGTGGAGCGGATCGCCGTTCCAGTCGCACATCGTGCCGCCCGCACCCTCCACGATCGGCACCAGCGCGGCCCAGTCGTGCAGCTTGAGCCCCGCCTCGCAGACGAGATCGATATGCCCCGAGGCGAGCAGGCCGTAGTTGTAGCAGTCGCCGCCCATGACCATGCGTTTGTGGTTGGTCTGCGCGGCAAGCGCCATGAAATGCTCGCCCTCATGCGCGTCGAAGTAATGCGGCCCGGTGGTGGCCAGAACCGCATCCGAAAGCTGCGCGCAGCGCCGGGTGCGCACCGGCTGCCCGTTGAAGGTCGTCGCCCGCCCGCTCGCGCCGACCCAGCGTTCGCCCAGGATCGGCTGGTCGATCACGCCGAGCACCGGCCAGCCATCGACCAGCAGCGCGATCAGCGTGCCGAAGATCGGCCGCCCGACCACGAACGAAACCGTACCGTCGATCGGGTCGAGCACCCAGTCGCGCCGCGAGGTGCCCTTCTCGGTGCCGAATTCCTCACCGATGATGCCGTCCCGGGGCGCCTCGGCGCGCAGGATCGCGCGCATCGCCTCCTCGGCCGCGCGGTCGGCCACGGTGACCGGCGAGGCATCGCCCTTGGTCTCGGTGCCGATGTCGGGCGAGCGGAAATAGGGGCGGATGGCCGCGCCTGCCGCATCGGCGAGGCGCATGGCAAGGGCGAGGTCCTGTTCCATGGTCATGGCCTGCGCTGTGCCCGCTGGGTCGCGGGCTGGTCAAGCCCGGACAAGATCGTGGCACGAATCATGACGGCGATTTGACTTGTCGGCGCTGCCGTCCCCGCTTACGCCCCCGTCCGGGGCATGCAGATACGAGAGGCATGATGCGGCACAGGAAGGCACCGGGCGTCGATCCACGGATCGCGCCCGAACAGGGAGTCTCGCGCGACGGGCAGCCACTGTCGTACAACCGCGCGCCCGCGGTCGAACTCGCGCCGTGGATCGGGCGGATCTACATCACCAAGGTCCTCGCCCCGGCCGACTACACCTTGTCGTGCGGCCTGTTCAACGACGTCGCGTGCCTGCGCGTGCAGCTCGCGGGGGCCTGGCAGGCCGATACCGCCGACGGCCCGCTCATCGCCGGACGCTCGGCGCTGCTGTTCGGGCCGCAGACCCACCGCATGCCGATCCGCGTCACCGGCAGCTTCATCTCGATCGGCGTCACCGTACGTCCGGGCGCCTGCACCGCGCTCAAGGGTCCGCGCCTGACCCAGATCCTCGACCGGGCGGTGCCCACCGGGCTGGCCGGGCTCGACGAGAACGCGGTGCTCGCCCGCTTCGCCCCCGACGGTTCGCCCGAGGACTGGGCCTGCGCGCTCGAAGACCTGTTTCGCGAGCGTATCGCGGCGACCGGCGCGCGCGAGCCCGACCCGCTCACCGTGCAGTTCGAGGAACTGGCCTTCCGCTCACCCGCGATGACCATCGCTGAGGCCGCGCGGGCCTGCGGGGTCGAACGGCGGCGGCTGGAGCGCACCGTGCAGCGCGATTTCGGGGTTACCCCAAAGCAGGTCTTCCGCCGGGCCCGCGCGCTCGACATGGCCAGCCAGCTGCGCGGTGTCGCCGACCGGGCCGAGGCCGAGGACATCATGCTGCGCTATTACGACGAGAGCCATCTCATCCACGAATTCATCCAGCTGTTCGGGATGGCGCCGCGCCAGTTCGTGGAAGCGCCCCAGCCGCTGCTCACGCTCACGCTCGAATCGCGCCAGGCGCGCCGGCTGGAAGAACTCGATCGTATCGCGCCCGGCGCCGTGCGCCCCTGGGAAGTGCCACAGGATTGAACCCGCCGGGCCCGCCAAACGAAAAAGCCCCGCAGCCGATGGCTACGGGGCTTTTTCGAGCCGTCTTGCGGCGAGTGATCAGTCAAACAGGCTCGACACCGAGCTTTCGTCCGCGATGCGGCGGATCGCCTCGCCCACCAGCGGGGCGACGGTCAGCACGCGGATACGATCGGAATCGAGCGTCGCCTGGGTCGACTGGATCGAATCGGTGATGACCAGTTCCTTCAGTGCGGAATTGTTCACGCGCGACACCGCAGCGCCCGAAAGCACGCCGTGGGTGATGTAGGCGGTGACGCTCGCGGCGCCCTCGTCCATCAGCGCCTGCGCCGCGTTGCACAGCGTGCCGCCCGAATCGATGATGTCGTCGATCAGGATGCAGGCGCGGCCCTTCACGTCGCCGATGATGTTCATGACCTCGGACTGGCCGGGACGATCGCGACGCTTGTCGACGATCGCCAGCGGCGCGTTGTCGAGGCGCTTGGCGAGCGCGCGGGCGCGCACCACGCCGCCAACGTCGGGCGAGACGACCATCAGCGATTCATCGCCGTAGCGCGCCTGGATGTCGGCGGCCATCACCGGAGCGGCGAACAGGTTGTCGGTCGGAATATCGAAGAAACCCTGGATCTGGCCCGCGTGCAGGTCGATCGAAAGGACGCGGTCGGCCCCTGCCTCGGTCATCAGGTTGGCGACCAGCTTGGCCGAAATCGGCGTGCGCGGGCCGGGCTTGCGGTCCTGGCGGGCGTAGCCGAAGTACGGCACGACGGCGGTGATGCGCTTGGCCGAGGCCCGGCGCAGCGCGTCGATGCAGATCAGCAGCTCCATCAGGTTGTCGTTGGCGGGGTAGCTCGTGGGCTGGACCACGAAGACGTCCTCGCCGCGCACGTTCTCGTGAATCTCGACGAAGATTTCCTCGTCCGCGAAGCGCCGCACGCTGGCGTCCGTGAGCGGCAGCTCAAGATAGGCCGCGACCGCACGTGCGAGCGGAAGGTTGCTGTTACCCGACATGATCTTCATTGCGAATCCCCGAAAGCGCCAGAAAGTGCCTTGATCGCGCCCGCCCTTAGTGATGCGTCATCCGATTGCAATAGAAACACGCCGGTTTTTCACCAGTGACCGGATTTGGGGCCGAGCTGGCCGTATTCCGCCAGAAGGCCACTCCCGATCACCCGGAAGCGGCCTTTTCATGAACCGACAAGAGGTTGCGCGAAACGAACCACGCGCTCAGGCGCGGTGTTCGCCCTTGATCCAACGCACCGTGCCCGAACTGGCGCGCATCACCACGCTGTGGGTCGTCATGCGCCCACCCTTGAAATGCTTGACCCCGCCCAGCAGCGACCCGTCGGTCACCCCGGTCGCCGCAAAGATGCAGTCGCCCTTCGCCAGGTCCTCCAGCTTGTAGATGCGATCGAGGTCCTCGATCCCGCATTTGCGCGCCCGCGCGCGCTCGTCCTCGTTGCGGAACAGGAGGCGGCCGTTAAACTGCCCGCCCACGCAGCGCAGCGCCGCAGCCGCCAGCACGCCCTCGGGCGCGCCGCCCGAGCCCATGTAGAGATCGATCGTGGTGTTCTCATCGGTCGTCGCGATGACGCCGGCGATGTCGCCGTCGCCGATCAGCACGACCCCGCAGCCCAGCGCGCGCAGTTCCTCGATCAGCTCGCCATGGCGGGGCCGGTCAAGCACGCACACGATGATGTCCTCGGGCCTCACCCCCTTGGCGGCGGCCACCGCCTCGACATTCTCCCGCACCGACTTGCCAAGATCGATCACGTCCGGCGGATAACCGGGGCCGACCGCGATCTTGTCCATGTAGACGTCGGGCGCGTTGAGCAGGCCACCTTCTTCCGCCGCAGCCAACACCGCGAGCGCGTTGGGTCCAGCCTTGGCGGTGATCGTGGTGCCTTCAAGCGGATCGAGCGCGATGTCGATGCGCGGCCCCTTGCCCGGCGCCCCACCGACCTTCTCGCCGATGAACAGCATCGGGGCCGCATCGCGTTCCCCCTCGCCAATCACGACGGTCCCGTCCATATAGAGTTCATCGAAGGCCGCGCGCATGGCCTCAACCGCCGCCGCATCGGCCGCCTTCTCGTCCCCGCGCCCGACCAGGCGCGATGCGGCGATCGCGGCCGCTTCGGTAACGCGCACCATTTCCAGGACGAGGACGCGGTCAAGCACTTTACTGGCGGGAGTCGGTTCGGACATGTTCACTCCGGATTAAGCCGAAGAGGGAAGGTATGCCCGCCTTAGACAGAGGAATTTGAATTGTCGAGAAGTCCCATTTTGCTTCTGGCCCTGGCCGCCCTGCTCTCCTCGCCGGTCCTGGCGCAGGACGGCTCCACCGCCAGCGCGAGCGCCGTTTCCGACGCGGACAGGGCAATCGCCGAAAGCATGTTGGGCAACGACGGGCACGTCACGCGCGACACCTCGCGCCGCCACTGCCTGCGCACCATCCGCAAGGGCGAGATCGTGGTCTGCGCGCCCGACGAGGAGGAAAACCGCGTCGAATCCTCCGCCGATCTCGACCCCACCGGCAAAGCCGGGACCGACGACGGACGCCTCACCCCGCCCGACGTCGCGGGCGACGGCATCTTCAAGGGCAAGGCCACCGCGAGCGGCATGTGCTTCATCGGCCCCTGCCCGCGCGCGCAACCGCTGCTGATCGACCTGGGCGCCATTCCCGAGGCTCCCGCAGGCTCGGACGCGGACAAGATCGCCAAGGGCGAGATGCGCGTGCCCTGACGCCGGACACCGCACCGACAGCAAAAGAGCGCGAGAGGCCCTGGCCCCCTCGCGCTCTTTTCGTTTTCGCCATCGCCCAGCCCCGGAAAAGGGCGGCAACGACAGGCTCAGTTGGCCAGGATCTGCATCACCAGCGGCGGCGCGGTCAGGCTGGAGGAGCCTTCGAGAATGCGCATCGCCTCGACCACGCCCGCCTCGGGGCCCTGGTGCGTGACCACGGCAAGGATGACCACCCCGTCCTGGTCGGGATCACCCTTCTGGATCATGCTCTCTATCGAGACGCCCGCATCGCGCATCGCGGCGGTGATCTCGGCGAGCACGCCCGGACGGTCGAGCACGGTAAAGCGGATGTAGGCGCTCGACACGCGGTGCCCGCAAGCGGCCGCGGCCATCGGTTCGAGTTCCTCGACCGGCATGGCGAAGGCCGGGCCCATCTCGCCGCGCGCGACCTCGATGATGTCGGCCACCACCGCGCTCGCGGTCGGGCCGTCGCCCGCACCCGCGCCCTGGAACAGCAGGCGCCCCACGAAGTTGCCCTCGGCGACGATCGCGTTGGTCGGCCCATCGACATTGGCGAGCGGATGGCCCAGCGGCACGAGGTAGGGCCGCACGCGCTGGAACAGGCGCGGCATGCCGTCGTGGCGATCGACCTCGCTGAAACCGATCAGGCGGATGACGTAGCCCAGCCCATGCGCCTGCTCGATGTCAGCCGCCTTGATCTGCGCGATGCCCTGCGCCTCGACCGCGCCGAAGTCGAGCTTGGCGCCAAACGCGATCGCGGCCAGGATCGAAAGCTTGTGTCCGGCATCGATGCCTTCGATGTCGAAGGTCGGATCGGCCTCGGCATAGCCCAGACGCTGCGCCTCGGCGAGCACCTCGCCAAAGTCCGCACCAGTGTCCTCCATGGTCGAGAGGATATAGTTGCAGGTACCGTTGAGGATGCCGTAGACGCGCTCGACCGCATTGGCCGAAGCGCCGTCGATCAGCCCGTTGATGACCGGGATGCCCCCCGCCACCGCCGCCTCGAACTTGAGCGCGACACCGGCGTCCTCGGCGACCTTGGCCAGTTCGAGCCCGTGGTGCGCGATCATCGCCTTGTTGGCGGTAACGAAGCTCTTGCCGTTGGCGAGCGCGGTGCGCGCCAACGCCAGCGCCGGCCCGTCCGAGCCGCCGACCATTTCGACCACCACGTCGACATCCTCGCGCGCGGCCAGTTCGGCGGGGTCATCGACCCAGGCATAGGGCGACAGGTCCACACCGCGATCCTTGGTCCGGTCGCGCGCGCTCACGGCCGTAATGCGCACCGGCCGCCGCGCGCGGCGGGCAATCAGGTCGGCGTTGGTCTCGATCAGGCGGACAACGCCGGTCCCTACGGTTCCGAGGCCTGCAAGTGCGATCTTGAGCGGTTCTGTCATCTGGTTCCCTTTCGGCTGCGCGCCCTAAGCCAGCCGCTCGCAATTTTCCAGCACCTTGACGCCAAAAAGCGGCAATCAAGGCACGATACCCCCAAGGGCGCACGATAGGATCAATCGTCCGCGCGTTCGCGCGTCAGTCGTGCGTGCGTTCGCACGGGCCAAGCTTGGCCAGCACGAAGCGGTAATCCTCCTGCGCCTGACGCTTCGCCTCATAGTCTGCCGAGACGTTGGCCTGCGCTGGCGGATACGGCGGCAGGAAGCAGGCAAGGCGATACCATTCAAGCGTATCGGGTTCGGGCGGGCGGGTCACGTCGGCCACCAGTTCGGAGAACGAGGCGCCCCACACGTCCCCCTGTCCGGGCTGATGGCGTACCGTAATCGACGCTGCCGAACCGTCCTTGGTCTTGAGGAAGATCTGCGTCTCCCCCTGCCCGGCGAGGTTTCCGGGCACGTAGAGCAGTTCGCGCACCCCGGTGATCGGCGCCGGCGCATCGGGCGCGACCATCTGGCGCAGGAGGTCGCGCAGGCGCGAATCGAGCGCGGGCGTCCACAGCAGCTGGGAATCGGGCGAGACCAGCTGGACTTCGCCCGGACGGCCCGGAACCGCGCGCGCGAAGAGCATCACGTCCTGCTTCTTGAGGTTGGGTCCCTTGCCGCGCGCATCGAGCGGGAGATCGACCAGATAGCGCAGCGAGGCCCCGATCCCGCTGCTGCCCGCAAGCAGGCCCAGGGTCTGCGCCTCGACGTAGAAACGGCCAAAGCCGGGCTTCACGCCGGGAGCCCGTTCATTCGCCACGCGAACAGTTTTGAGGACTTTGGCGTGGATCACAAGCTGGGCCGAATCGGCCCTGTCGGCAAGATCCGCGAAGGTCACGCGAGGCGGGGCCGGCGCCGGCTCAGCCGCCTCGAGGGGGCCTGAAAGCGAGACAAGAAACGTGGCAGCCAGGCCCGCAAGGACCGGGCGAAGCGCGACAGACATAGAAACGGACTCCGTTATAAACGCACGGCTTTATGGGGACTGAACGGGGATGCCGCAATCCACCGCGCAAGCCACCATGCTCGAATCGTGGCTTAATTGAAGGTTAACCCGGGGGTCTGGCGATTGGGCGTTGCGCAGGGGAACCTTCACCGCTAAGAAAACTGCCAAACGGGGCGAAAACACAAACAAGCTCCGCGGTAAGCTTCGCTGTCGCGTGACGACTTTGAAGTGGACTGTCAGCCGTCAGGGTGGGTAATTTCGAGTTTCGTCATGGGCTTCGCTTTTAGCGAAGACCATCGGCGCCCTTGGACTCGTGCCTTTTGCGCAGGTCCGGGGCTTGGTAATGGAGTGATGCGTCTGAATGGCTTATGCTGACCAGCAAATGAGCGGTAGTAAAATTACCGCTATTGTCATCGTCGCCTTGATCCACGTCTTCGTCGGCTATGCGCTCGTCACAGGCCTTGCCTATCAGGCGGTGCAGAAGATCGCCGAGAAGGTGACGACAGTGGACATCAAGGAACCTGAAAAACCGAAGGAAGAGCCGCCGCCGCCGCCTCCCAAGAAGCAGCCGGACGTGCCGCCGCCGCCCATCGTGGCACCGCCGCCGCCGATCGACATCGCTGTCGCTCCGCCGCCGGTCGCAACGGTGGTCAAGGCTCCGCCAGCTCCCCCGGTCACGGTACCGATCGCGGTTGCTCCGCCGGCACCGCCTGCACCGCCCGCCCCTCCGGCTCCGTCGCAGGCCCGTGGCGTGCGCACCAAGGGCCAGAACCGTTGGGCCTCGCAGATCCAGCGCAACTACCCGAGCCGCGCCGCCCGTGAGGGCCGTGAAGGCCGCGTGGGCGTTCGCGTGACGGTCACGCCCGATGGCCGCGCCGAAAATTGCCAGGTCACCAGTTCGAGCGGCAGCCCGGATCTGGACGAGGCAGCATGTGACGGCATGAACCGTTACGCTCGGTTCGACCCGGCACTGGACGCAGCCGGCAACGCGATCTCGAGCAGCTTCTCGACCACGATCGTCTACCAGCTCAACTAAGCCAATTGATACTAGGGTCCCCATCCCTCCGCGCGAGACGGCCCTTTAATCCTGCATTCTTCTTGAGAGGTAATTCGCATGCTTATCGTTGATATCCTCGCCGCCGCGGGCGAAGCCGCGCCGCAGAACAAGTTCGGCTTCGTCGAAGCCCTCCAGGCTGGCGGCTTCATCTCGTACGCCACCGTCGTGATCCTCGGCATCATGTCGTTCGGTTCGTTCTACATCCTGTTCACCAAGTGGTTCGAACAGTCGAAGATCAATCGCCAGTTCGGCGTGGTTCGCACCTCGTTCTGGAAGGCTCCGACGATCAAGGAAGGCGTCACCAAGCTCGAGAAGAACAGCGCATGGCGCCAGCTCGTCGAAGACGGCATCGTCGCTGAAGAGCAGCACTCCAAGATGACCGACGAGCTCGAAGCCCACGACTGGCTGCACTCGGCTCTCGCGCGCTCGGAAGCCTCGATCAACGCCCGCCTCGCCGGCGGCCTGCCCTTCCTCGCCACCGTCGGCGCGACCGCACCGTTCATCGGTCTGTTCGGTACCGTCGTCGGCATCTACCGCGCCCTGATCGCCATCGGCCTCGCCGGTTCGGCTTCGATCGACAAGGTCGCAGGTCCCGTCGGTGAAGCGCTCATCATGACCGCTCTGGGCCTCATCGTCGCCGTTCCCGCGGTTCTGGCCTACAACTTCCTGCAGGCCCGCAACAAGCGCATCGCCGAGCTGCTGACCGGCTTCTCGAGCGACGTTCTTGCCAACATCACCTCGAAGGGCGCCGTGAAGCCCGAGCTCGCCACCGCGTCGGCTGCCAAGAAGCCCGCTCCGGCCGCTCCGGCCAAGCCCGCTCCCGCCAAGTCGTAATTAGTCCGGGCTTGCGGGAGCCGGATTCGCCGGCCTCCCGCATCCTTCCGGGGAACCCAGGCGACGGACGGATGCATGCGCTGCCCGTCGCCTTCCCCAAGGCAACGCAAGGATTAGGATAAGACTATGGCGATATCTTCGGGCGGAGGCGGTGCTGAGACACCGATGTCCGACATCAACACGACGCCGCTCGTCGACGTCATGCTGGTGCTCTTGATCATCTTCCTGATCGCAGTTCCGGTTGCGATTCAGACGATCGAGAAGCTGCGTATCCCGATCATTGTCGCTGAGGAATCGAAGGATAAGGTCGAAAACCTGCTCCTCACCGTTTCCACCACCGACGATGCCGGTCGCAGCGCAGGTGAACCGGGCTTCCAGGGCGCATCGCGCAACGGCCAGTGCCGCGTTTACTTCAACAACATCACTCCGGTTTCCTCCGAGGAACTGCGTGACCGCGCCTTCAAGCGTCTCGACAACATCGTCAAGCGCGCTGGCGGTCCCCAGGCTCTGCGGGAAAATCCGGATCTCGTCCCGCAGGTGCAGATCCGCGGTGACGTGAACGCCCCGTGGCGTTGCGTCGCCGGTACGATCTACAACGTGCAGGTTTCGGGTTACCCGACGGTTGGCTTCATCACCAACCCGATCGATCCGAACTAAGCGCCGCGGCAGGAACAGGAGAAACACCTCATGGCAATGTCAGGCGGCAAGGACGATGGCGCGCCGATGATGGAAATGAACACGACGCCGTTGATCGACGTCATGCTCTGCCTCCTCATCATGTTCATCATGTCCATCCCGGTTGCGACCCACTCGATCAACATCGATCTGCCGGTCGCAACGCCCCCCACGAACACTCCGCCTCCGGTCGATCCGATCAAGAACAAGGTTGTCCTCACCAAGGACGACAAGATTCTGTGGAACGGCAACCAGGTGGACGGTCCGGGTCTGGTCAATCTGCTCCAGCAGTCGCTGCAGTACCCGGTCGAGCCGGAACTGCAGTTCCAGCCCGAACCGGAAGCAAGCTACGAACTGTCGGCCAACGTGCTCCAGCTCATCAAGGCTTCGAACGTTTCCAAGTTCGGCTTTGTCGGCAACGAGCAGTACGCCGAATTCAGCAAGTAAGCGGCGAACTCCATCGGACCTTCGGGTCCGGCGAACGAGGGGCGGAGCAATCCGCCCCTTTTTCGTGTCGGCCTTGCGCGCCGCCCCGCGGCCGTCTCGGCGACGCCAGCCAACGCGCTACCTCTCTGCCTTCCGTGGCTTCAATCGCCCTCGTCCGGTAGCGGATCGACCCGCATCGCCATCGCGGCAAGGCTCTCGGCCTCGTGCAGCAGGTCCTCGTCCGCCGCCCCCGAAGGCAGGCTCTCGCGCCCGATCATCGAGAGCGCGGGCACTGCGAGCGGGCTGATCCGGTCGAGCCGGACATGATCGACCTCGCGCCCGGCCCGCTCGAGCACGTCGGCCACGCGCGCCACATCGGTCAGGCGCGCGCGCGCATCGGCCCAGGCCGCCTCGATCAGCAGATGGTCAGGCTCGTACTTGCACAGGACATCGTAGATGAGGTCGGTCGAAAAGGTGACCTGCCGCCCCGACTTGCGCTTGCCCGGCTGCTGGCGCTCGACCAGCCCCGAAATTACCGCGACCTCGCGAAAGGCCCGGCGCAGCAGATAGCTGTGCTGCACCCACTCGACGAACTCATGCGTCAGGATGTCGGGCGAGAGCAGGCTGGCAGGCTCCTCCACCGGCTTGAGCCCCCACACGATCAGCGTGTAATCGGTCGCCACGAAGCCCAGCGGGGAAAGCCCGCGCTCCTCCATGCGCCGGGTAATCAGCATCCCAAGCGACTGGTTCGCGTTCCACCCCTCGAAGGTGTAGAACGCGGTGTAGTGCAGGTCCTGGTGGGGAAAGCTCTCGACCAGCAGCCGCCCCGGTCCCGGCAGGTGCGAGCGCCAGTCCTGCACTTCGAGCCACTCGCGCACATCGTCGGGAAAGCGCGCCCAGCCGGCCCGGTCGGCCAGCATCGCGCGCACCCGCCCCGCCAGATGGGTCGAGATCGGCATGCGCTGGCCCATGTAGCTGGGGATCGTGGCCGAGCGGCGCGCCGCGCGCACCACCAGATCCAGATCCTTGAGCGATTCCACTTCGAGGTCGAGCCCGGCAAACCGGAAGGTGTCGCCCGGCTCGAGACTGGCACCGAACGCTTCCTCGACCCGGCCGAGCGAACGGCCGTTGCGAAAGCGCACCTCGAGCATTTCGGAATCGACGATGATCCCCGCGTTCAGGCGGTGGCGCGCGGCGTGTTCGGGATGGGTCAGCCGCCAGCTCCCGTCGCGCTCGCGCACGATGCGGCGAAAACGATCGTAACTGCGCAGCGCATACCCCCCCGTCGCCACGAATTCGAGCACACGCGCCAGTCCGCCCGCATCGATGTGCGCATAAGCGCTGGTCGAGCGCACCTCGTCAAGCAGGCCGGCTTCGGTGAACGGCCCCGCGCAGGCCCGTCCCATGACATGCTGCGCCAGCACGTCGAGCCCGCCCGGCCGGAACCCCTCGCCATCGCGCTGCCCCGCATCGACCGCCTCGCACGCCGCGAAGGCCTCGAGAAACTCGAACCGGTTGCCCGGCACCAGCAGCGCCTCGCTCGGACAGTCGAGCCGGTGGTTGGCCCGTCCGATGCGCTGCAACAGCCGCGAGGAGCCCTTGGGCGCGCCCATCTGCACCACCAGGTCGATATCGCCCCAGTCGATACCCAGGTCGAGGCTGGCCGTGCACACCAGCGCGCGCAATTCGCCACGCGCCATCGCGCCTTCGACCTTGCGCCGCGCTTCCTTCGACAGCGAGCCGTGGTGGATTCCGATCGGCAGCGTGTCCTCGTTCGCGTTCCACAGCGCCTGAAAGATGTATTCGGCAAGGAAGCGCGTGTTGGTGAAGACCAGCGTGGTGCGGTGCGCCGCGATCTGCTCGATCAGCTGCGGGATCGCCCAGGTCGCCGCGTGCCCGCTCCACGGAATACGCTCCTCGCGCGGGAGGAGGATCGATACCTCGGCGGACGCCCCCGCCTCGCCTTCGACCAGCGCCACCCCATCGATGTCCCCCCAGGGCGCCAGCCAGCCACGATAGGCGTCGGGATCGGCCAAGGTCGCGGACAGCGCCGCGCGTTGGAGGCCCGGCGCCAGCGCCTGCAAGCGGCCAAGCGCAAGCGCCAGAAGATCGCCGCGCTTGCCCGTCGCAAAGGCGTGAACCTCGTCGATCACCACCCGGCGCAGCGTTGCGAACAGCGTCTCGGCCTCGGGGTAGGTCAGCAGCAGCGAAAGCGATTCGGGCGTCGTGAGCAGGACATGGGGCGGACGGGCCCGCTGGCGCGCCTTGCGATCGGACGGCGTATCGCCGCTGCGCGTCTCGACCCGGATGGGCAGGCCCATCTCCTCGATCGGGGTCAGCAGGTTGCGCTGGACATCGTGCGCCAGCGCCTTGAGCGGCGAGATATAGAGCGTGTGGAGCCCCTCGGGCACCCGATCGCCAGCGAGGCGCGACGGGGTAAAGGCGGCCAGCGTGGGCAGGAACCCGGCCAGCGTCTTGCCCGCCCCGGTATCGGCGACCAGCAACGCGTGCTCGCCCGCATCCCCCGCCGCCAGCATCCCCAACTGGTGCGCGCGCGGTTTCCAGCCGCGCGCGGCGAACCACGCCGCGATCTCTGCGGGCAGCCGGACCGGCTCTTCGGGCACAGCGGCTGGACTGGTCACGGGCGCTCTCCTTCGCGCAGCCTGGAGCATTTTCCAGTCAGGTGAAATCACCTGACGATTTAGAAAATGCGTCGAGACAAGGGCCTCAAACGGTCTATCCGATGCAATCAGATAGACCGTTTCAGAATTACGGGCAGGCAAGGCCCGCAAGCAACACCGGTTCCCCGATCTGGGCCTGATCGGGTCGGTGTTCAACCGCGCGTCACGCCAGACAGCCGCAATTGCGCATCGATTTCGGCCAGCAGCCGATCGCACCCCGCCTCGCTGGCGGCTTCGGCCCGCGCGGTAAGCATGTCCTGCGTGTTCGACGCGCGCAGCAGCCACCAGCCCTCCTCGCCCGCCACGCGCAGCCCATCGATGGCCACCACCTCGCGCCCGGCCTGCGCCAGACGCGCGCCGATCTCGGCGACCACCGCCAGCCGCCGCTCGGGCGCGACGGGAAAGCGCATCTCGGGCGTCGCGAAAGTCACCGGCAATCGGTCGTGCAGCGCGGCCAGCGACACCCCCGCCCGCGCGACCAGCGCGATCAGGCGTAAGGCGGCGTAGAGGCCGTCGTCGTAGCCGAAATAGCGGTCGGCAAAGAACAGGTGCCCGCTCATCTCGCCGCCCAGCAGCGCACCCGATGCCTTCATTGTGGACTTAATATGCGAATGCCCGCTCGGCGCCATGATCGCCCGGCCGCCCGCCGTTCGCACGGCATCGAAGACCGCCGCCGACATCTTGACGTCGGCGACCACGCCAGCCTCCGGAAAAACCCCGAGAACCTCATCCGCGAAGAGCGCCAGCAACTGATCGGCCCAGAGCACCCGCCCCGCGCCGTCGATCACCCCGATGCGGTCCCCGTCGCCATCGAAGGCCACTCCGAAATCGAGGTTCTTCGCCGCGACGAGCCCCCGCAAATCTGCCAGATTTTCAGCAATGGTGGGATCGGGATGGTGATTGGGAAACCGCCCGTCAACTTCGGAGAAGAGCACATGGTGTTTGCCCGCAAGACCTTCGCACAGCCGCTCGACGATGGGGCCGGCCGCACCGTTGCCCGCATCCCAACCCAGCGCCATTTGCCCCAGAGCGCCCGGCTCGATCCCGTCCAGCGCACCGAGCAGAACGCGGACGTAGGCACCGGCAAGGTCGCGCTCCTCGACCTCGCCCGGCGCGATCGCACCGGACTCGAACGCACTGGACTCGAACGCACTGGGCGCGAACGTCCCGACAGCGCCCGCAGCTTCGGCAAGGTTCGTCGCGATGGCTTCATCGCACGCGGCACCCCCCGGATACGGCTGCGTGCAGAGCCGGTTGAGCGCCTCGCCAAAGAGCGCTCGTCCCCGCAGTACTATCTTGAAGCCGTTATCATCGGCGGGATTGTGGCTGCCAGTTACCTGAATGCCGCCTTCCACTTCCTCCAGTGAGGCTTCGGCGAAATAGAGCATCGGGCTTGGTCCCAAGCCGATCCGGATCACGTCCACCCCGCCCCGGATCAGCCCGTCGACCAGCGCGGCTTCCAGATCGGGTGAACTGAGCCGTCCGTCGCGGCCGACCACGACGCGCGGACGGGCCTCTGATGGCCACGATGCCGCTGATGGCCCCCAAGGCGTCGCGCCCCGAACAAGCGCGGCAAAGCGCAGCCCCAGCGCATAAGCATCGGCGGGAAAGAGAGTTCTGCCGAAGGTCCCGCGCAGATCGTATTCGCGCACGATCGCCGGGTTGATCCTTGCCCGATCCCCTGTCTCCGCAGCGCTTTCACGAACGCAACCGGCTCGCAAGGCGCCCGTTGCTGGGATAGGCGTTGCTGGGATAGGCGTTGCTGGGATAGGCGTTGCCGGCATAGCGAGGGCAGGATCGGCGGCCACATCATCCGGCGGAGGCGGCGTACTGGCCCGGACAGGCCCTGCCCCCGGCGCCAGGCCATCACCCTGGGGAGGGCTGGCCGGTTGGACAGAAGGGGTTGGCGTCGCGGGCGGGTGCGAAGCCAAGACGGGCGCGCGTGCCGCCGCGCTTGCCGACTGCGGGTCCCGCGGCGCGGCGCCCATGGTCAGCTCCCGTCGCGCCCGAGCGCGGCGAGCAGCGTATCACGCGCGGCGTTGGCGGCATGGACCTGCTCGCTGCTGCCCCCACGATCAGGATGGACCGCCGCGAGATGGCGGCGATGCGCCTCGAGGATCTCCTTGCGCCCCGCCCCGCTCGCCACGCCCAGCAGCGCGCGCGCCTCGACTTCGGCGAAGGACGCGCGCGGTTTGGGTTTGTCGGGCCACGAACTGATCCCCAGCGACTGCCAGGGCCAGCGGCCAAAGCCCATGCGCCAGGCGATCGCCGCCAGCACCAGGATCCAGAGCAGCTTCACCGGCTTGGCGCCATCGCCAGATCGGCATCGCGCGGCTGCGGGCGCGGCAGGTTGAGCCCCTTGACCAGCCCGCGCAGTTCCTGCCGGGCGATCAGATGGCTCGTCCCCAGTTCCCCCAGGTGCCCCTTGTCGAGCAGGGTCAGCCCGGCGGGAAACAGCTCGCGGAAGATCACGCGCTCGGACAGGCCGCCCGAGATACGAAAGCCCACGCGCCGCGAAAGCTCCTGCAAGGCGCCGTCCATGCGCCGCATGTTGCGCGCCTCGACGTGCTGCATACGGTTGCGTACGACCACCCAGTCCAGTTCGCTGCGCCCGTTCTCGTTGAACTTGAGCCCACGCTTCTTGCGCGCCTCCCAAATGACTTCGGCGTAGAACGAGAGCTTCTTCACCTTGAACGTCTCGTTCTCGACCTGGCCGATGAGATCGAAGTCGATGAAACTGTCGTTGAGCGGGGTGACCAGCGTGTCCGCGGTGCCCGCGACGTGGCGCGCGAAGGCATCGTCACGGCCGGGGGTATCGAAGATCAGGAAATCGTAGCCATGCGCGATCTGTTCGGCCAGATCGTCCAGCTCGTTGATGTCATCGCCATCGTAGACCGCGAAGCGCGCGCCGGGCAGCGCGATGCCGCGCCGCTGCTCCGTCTCCACCCGGTTCTCCAGGTAGCGGTACAGCGTGCGCTGACGCGGGTCGAGATCGATCGCCGCCACGTTGGCGCCCTGATAGGCCAGGGCAATGGCGACGTGAACGGCGGTGGTGGATTTTCCGGTGCCGCCCTTTTCGTTGGCGAAGACGATACGATGCGCTGTCACAGGTCCTGAGTTCGCTCTTCCTAGTGGCGCCCGACAGACGTGCCGCCGCGCACCGATCCCCTTGAATTTCAAGTATTCCAAGTCATCATCAAGCACCGCCAGGGCGGCCCCCGAGCCCGCAACGCGCGCTCAAATCCATTGCCGGGACGTCGATGCCCCCGCTAAGGGACGGCATCGCACGTCCGGCCGTGGACGAAAAGCATCTTATCGGAGCAGCCCCCGCCAATGCAAACCGTCAGCGCCCTTGATCCACTGCGCCGTGCCCTGAAGGCCTTGCGCGAGCCGGGCGGCACGCGCGTCGCGCTCGTGCCGACCATGGGCGCCTTGCATGAAGGCCATCTGACACTCGTGCGCGAGGCGCGTGCGCGGGCCGAGGTCGTCGCCGTGTCGATCTTCGTCAACCCGCTGCAATTCGGTGCGAACGAGGATCTCGACGCTTACCCCCGCGTGGTCGACCGCGACACCCGCCTGCTCGAGGCCGAAGGGGTCGACCTGCTCTGGGCGCCAAGCGTTTCGGCGATGTACCCCCAAGGCTTTGCCACCACGATCCGCGTCGCGGGGGTAAGCGAGGGGCTGTGCGGTGGTGCACGGCCTGGCCATTTCGACGGCGTGGCAACGGTGGTGGCCAAGCTGTTCAACCAGGTCCAGCCCGACATGGCCTTCTTCGGCGAGAAGGACTGGCAGCAGCTTGCGGTGATCCGGCGCATGGCCCACGACCTCGACCTGCTGCGCCCCCACGTCACCCAGATCCACGGCGTGCCGATCGTGCGCGAGGCGGACGGGCTCGCGATGTCCTCACGCAACGCCTATCTCACCGCCGACGAACGCGCCCGTGCCGCCGCACTGCCCGCCGCCATGCAGGCCGCCTCCGCGCGCATCGAACAGGGCGAGCCGGTCCCCGCCGCGCTGGCCGACCTCACCACCGCGCTGCACCGCGCCGGGTTCGCCTCGGTCGATTATGCCGAACTGCGCGATGCCGCCTCGCTCGCCCCGCTTGATGCGCGCATCGCGGCGCCGATGCGCCTGCTCGTCGCAGCCAGGATCGGCCGCACCCGCCTGATCGACAACAGGGCGGTCGCGTTCTAGTGGATTGATTTCGACATTTGCATCCCCTGGCGGCTGGGATGGGTCTGCATATGTCAGAATCGAACCACTAGGGCCACGACAAGCCACCTGCGGCGCGCGGCATGGTGCCGGCGCGTGGACCGGATGGTCGGTAAATGCCGAAGGTCCTGCCTTTTTTCCGCATAATCGTGTCATACCCTTGTCGGCCAAGGCGTGCCATGCTGCGCGCGCCATCGCCCCGACACGGAAAGGACGCGCGTGCCCCTGTCCCGCCGAAGCCTGATCGCCGCAAGCGCCGCACTACCGCTTGCCCCGCGCCTTGAGGCGGCCCCCGGCCCCTCCTCCGCCGCGCCCGACGACGAGACGTTCTGGGCCGCGATCGCCGCGCAGTACGACGTCACGAAGGAGGTGATCCAGCTCGAGAACGGCAACTGGGGCATGATGGCCGAACCGGTGCTGACCGCCTACACCGCGAAGCTGCGCCGGGTGAACCGGGAGACCAGCTACTTCGCACGCCGGGGCCTGTGGCCCGAATTGACCGCGATCCGTGCGAACGTCGCCCAAAGACTCGGCGTCGCGCCCGAGGAGATCGCCTTCACCCGCAACGCGACCGAAGCGCTCAAGGCGCTGCACGGCGGCTACAACCGGCTACGACCGGGTGACGGTGTGCTTTACGCCGATCTCGACTACGACAGCGTCCAGGCCGGGTTCGACTGGCTGGCCGCGCACAGCGGAGCCGACGTCGTGCGCATCGCGCTGCCCGAACCGGCCAGCCACCAGGGGCTGATCGACGCCTACGAGGCCGCGCTCAAGGCGCATCCGCGCGTGCGCCTGATGCTGCTCACCCACCTCAGCCACCGCACCGGGCTGGTCCAGCCGGTGCGCGAAATTGCCGCGATGGCCCGCGCTCGCGGGGTCGACGTGATCCTCGATGCGGCGCACAGCTGGGGGCAGATTCCGCTTTCGCTGCCCGAACTCGGCGTCGATTTCGCCGGGTTCAACCTGCACAAGTGGATCGGTGCGCCGCTGGGCGTGGGGCTGGTCTATATCCGCAAGGGCTGCGAAGGCGCGATCGACACCGACATGGACAATCCCCTTCCCGGCCCCGGCGAAACCGCGCCGGCCGGCGCTGCGGCGCGGGTCCACACCGGCACGCTCGATTACGCCGCGCAGCTCAGTGTGCCGGACGCCTTCGCCTTTCTCGACCGGGTCGGACCGCAGGCGCTGCGCAGCGCGCGCCTAGCCCACTTACGCAACGCCTGGGCCGAAGACTTGCGCGATCTTCCCGGTCTGGAAGTGCTCACCCCGCCCGATCCGCGCCTCCACGGCGGCATTACCGCGTTTCGCATCGCCGGGTGCACCAGCGCGGCGGACAACACGCGGATCGCGCGGCGCCTGCTCGAGGAGCACCGTGTGTTCACCGTCATGCGCGATGGGGTCGCGGGCGGGGCCTGCGTGCGCGTCTCGCCCGCGCTGTTCACCTCGGCGCGCGACGTGGCCGCGCTCGGCACCGCGCTCAGGGCGCTCGCCCCCGAACTGCGGCGCGGGTGAGGCGGCGTCAAATTTTTTGCCCCGCGGCCATCGACGCCCCGCGATCGGCGCGATAGGGCACGGGCATGACTCAGCAGATCACCATCCGCCGCCCGGACGACTGGCACCTTCACTTTCGCGACGGCGAAATGATGGAAGCGGTGGTGGGCTATACCGCCCGCCAGTTCGCGCGCGCCATCGTCATGCCCAACCTGACCCCGCCGGTGACCACCGTCGCCGCCGCACAGGGCTACCGCGAGCGCATCCTCGCTGCGGTGCCCGCCGGGCTGGACTTCACCCCGCTGATGACCTGCTACCTGACCGACGGGGCCGATCCGGCCGAGATCGAGCGCGGCTTTGCGCAAGGCGTGTTCACCGCCTGCAAGCTCTACCCCGCGCACGCCACGACCAATTCCGCCCACGGCGTCACCGACATCCGCGCGCTGACCGGCGTGCTCGAGACGATGCAGCGCATCGGCATGCCACTGCTCATCCACGGTGAAGTCACCGACCGCGAGGTCGATATCTTCGACCGCGAGGCGGTGTTCATCGAACGCACGCTCGCCCCGCTGGTGCGCGACTATCCCGGTCTCAAGATCGTGCTCGAACACATCACCACCGCCGACGCGGTGGACTTCGTGGAAGCCAGCGGCCCGCTGATCGCCGCGACCATCACCCCCCAGCACATGATCATCAACCGCAACGCGATCTTCGATGGCGGCATCCGCCCGCACGCCTATTGCCTGCCGATCGCCAAGCGCGAACAGCACCGCCTCGCGGTGCGCAAGGCGGGCGTTTCGGGCTCGCCCAAGTTCTTCCTCGGCACCGACAGCGCGCCCCACGTGATCGGTCGCAAGGAAGCCGCCTGCGGCTGCGCGGGCATCTTCAACGCGCCTTATGCGCTGGAAAGCTATGTCCAGGTGTTCGACGAGGAAGGCGCGCTCGACCGGTTCGAGGCTTTTGCCTCGATCAACGGCCCCACGTTCTACGGCCTGCCGCTCAACGAAGGCACGGTCACGCTCGAACGCGAAGACGAGACGGTTCCCGAGACGATCACCGCGGGCGATCTGGCCATCGTGCCCTTCCACGCGGGCGAAACGCTGCGCTGGCGCCTCGCCCGCTGACAGCCCACGCGGACCTGCTGCGCCAATCGGCGCGGGTCCCAAGAATAGAAGGCGCCCGCAGCCGACAACGGCTGCGGGCGCCATTCTTTTTGCCCGCTTCAGGCAAGCGGCGGCGGGAGCCGGAACAGCGCGAGAAAACGCTGCGCCAGCGCGCGCTCGCCAGTGATCGAAACCCCCGCCTTGCGCTTGAGTTCAGCCCAGGGCACCCCGGCGTAGATCCCGGCAGCCAGCGCCGAAGCGTTCGGTGCGGCAAGAACCACATCGGCGCCCTCGGCATCGCCGCGCACGATCGCCAGGTCACCGGGCTCAGGCGTCGCCACGAAACGATCCTCGCCGATGACGAAGCCGATCCGCCCTGCCACCTCGCCCAGCCCCGCGCGATCGACCATGGCGCGCAGCGAAAGCATGAGCGAGACCGGCGAAAGCGGCAGCGTGGGATCGTGCGCGCGCGAGAGCGCGGCCCAGCGCCCGGCCGCCTGGATCAGCGGCTCGGCGGCGGCGCCCCACGCGGTCAGTTCGTAGACTTGCGCCTTGCCCGGCGGCGGCAACTGGCGTCGGGCCAGAATTCCGGCCGCCTCCAGCCCTTCGAGCCGCTCGGTCAGGATGCGCGCGCTGATCCCCGGCAGGCTGGCGCGCAGATCGGTAAAGCGCCGCGCGCCGAGCATCAGCTCGCGCACGATGAGCAGCGCCCAGCGCTCTCCGAGCAGTTCCATCGCGAAAGCCGCCCCGCAGGCATCGCCATACCAGCGTCCGTGGCGCGGCGGGGAAGCCTTTGTTCTCTTTGGTAACGTCATTGTTGTTTTTAGTAACGAGAAATGGCACACTCGGCAAGACCGGAGTCGCGGCCTTGGGCAAGCGCCAATGTCTTGTCCAAGGCTGCCTGTTCGTCACCCGTGCGGCAATTTCGTCCCCCGTGCGACAACGCCCCGACTCCCAATCAGGAGCCCCGAGCCATGTACGTTCAAGGATTCCTCGTCCCCGTCCCCTCCGACAGCAAGGAGGCCTACCGCACGGTCGCCGAAAAGTTCTGGGCGATCGCGCGCGACTACGGCTGCCAGCGCCAGGTCGAAACCTGGGAGGCCGACGTGAAGGACGGCCAGTACACCGACTTTCGCAAGGCCGTAGACCTCCAGCCGGGGGAGAAAGTGGTGTTCAGCTGGATGATCTGGCCCGACAGGGCAACCGCCGACGAGGCCCGCACCGGCATGATGGCCGATCCCCGCATGAAGACCGAATTCGGCCCGCCCGACGGCAGCGCCATGCCCTTTGACGGCAAACGCATGGTCATCGGTGGGTTCGACCTCCTGTTCGACACGCAGGCCTGAACCATGACCCCTCAAGCGCTGACCACACTCGTGTGGTGCGATCGCGACGGCGAGACGGCCGCCGCGTTTTACGCCGCACGCCGGGGAGCCTGAGCCCATGGCGCGCACGATCCGGGGCGCCGCGTTCGTCTCGCTCGACGGGGTGATGCAGGCGCCGGGCGGTCCGGGCGAGGATACGCAAGGCGGCTTTACGCAAGGCGGCTGGGTGTTCAGGATCGGCGATCCGGGCATCGAGGAAACGCTGGGGCGGCTGTTCGGCCAGCCCTTCGATCTTCTGCTGGGACGGCGCACCTACGATATCTTCGCCGCTTACTGGCCTTACGTCACGGGCGAAGCCAAGGCGCTGGGGACCGCGTTCGACCGCGCCAGCAAGTACGTCCTGACCCACGCCACGCATCGCCTCGAATGGGAAAACAGCCACGCTCTGGCGGGGATCGCGGACGTCGCGCGGATCAAGGCCGGGGCAGGTCCCGACATCGTCATCCAGGGATCGAGCACACTCTACCCGCCGCTCCTGGCGGCAGGGCTGATCGACGAGCTGATCGTGATGACCTATCCGCTCATGCTCGGGCGCGGCAAGCGCCTGCTGGGCGAAGGAACGCCGGTCGGCCGGCTCGACATGACCGATCACCAGGTGACCGCGAAGGGCACGGTGATCGCGACCTATCGCCCCGCTGGCGGGTTGCCGCCCTACCCCGCCGACGCGCCGCCGCCTTCGACCAGCGCGCGCGAAGAGCAGCGCCAGAAGCGCCTGCGCGAGGGCCGCTGGTAGCCGCCCCCGCACAGACTTCCGCTCGCGCGGACTTCGATCACATGCGCATGCTGGCGTTGAGCATGTAGGTGCGGCCCACTTCGAGGTAGCCCCCCTTGCGATCGACCGAGAGCAGCCCGGTCCCGCTGCCCGCCGTCGCCCAGTAGGTGTGCGCGTTGAACAGGTTGGAAATCGAGCCACCCACCGTCAGGCGATCGGTGACGGCGTAGCTCGCCGCGAAGTTGGCGTTGCCCACCGGCTGGATATAGGTGTCCGGCTGGGTTGAGCGCAGGTCGTAAAGCTTCTTGCCCTGGTACGAATAATCAAGGTTCGCGCTGACCGGACCGTGCAGGTAGAACAGGCCGAGGTTGAACATGAGGTCGGGCGCCTGCGGCAGCGAGCGATCGCGCTGTTCGCCCGCCACCGTCACCGTGGCGTGGGTGCGCTGCAAGGTCACGTTGCCGTTGATCCCGAGGCCATCGGCCACGCTGCCTTCGAGGCCCTTGAGGGCGTAGCGCCCGGCCAGCTCGATGCCCACCGCATGGCCCGTCGCCGAGGTATCGACGGTCGAGACCTCGACCCCCTCGCTCGAGGTGGAATCGGTGCTCCACACGTTCCAGTCGCCGCTCGCGTCGGTCGTCCCGGTCGAGAACATGACGTGGGTCAGGTCCTTGTAGTAAACCGCGACCGAGAACATGTCCGCGCCCGAACCCTTGAATTCGGCCGAGGCATCGACGTTCCACGAGGTCGTCGCCTTGGCATCGGGATTGGGCTGGAAGACGTAGGCGAGATTGCCGTCCTCGTCGTAGCTGCGCTGCGTGGCGCCGAGCAGCAGGTCGAGCGCGGGGCGGGTGTAGCTCTTGCGCACCGAGAACCGGTAGACGCTGTCCGCGTTCGGCCGCCAGGTCGCGATCACCGAGGGCAGCAGCATGTCGTAGCTGCGCGAGGAGCTGTCCGCTTCGAGCGCCGAGTTGCCGTCGGCGTCCTCGACGTAGGAGTAGTAATACCCCGCGAACTGGTTGTGCTCGAGCCTGAGGCCCGGCGTCACCTTCACCTCGCCCAGCTCCAGGTTGGCCATGACATAGCCCGAGAAGCGCCGCTCGACCGCGCGCAGGCGATCTTCGGTCAGGTAGTCGGCATCGACGCTGTCCGACAGCGAGAGCGAATAGGTCTTGGCGAGGTTTTCGAGATAGTTCTCGTTGATGAGGAAGACCGGAATCTGGTTCGCCCCGCCCAGGATGCTCGACAGCCAGGTGCCCGGCACCTGATCGAGGGTGGTGCCCTCGCCATCGGCGAAATCGTATTCGAGCGCGCTGTCGCTCGACAGGTCGTTGTGGAAGTGGACCGAGGATTCGGCCTTGGCGCCCGCGCTCACGCTCAGCGCGTCATTGACCTGCCAGTCGGCATCGAACTGGCCTTCCCAGCGCGATTCCCAGGTCTTGGACCACTGCGCGGTGATGTACTTCTGGTTGTAGTTGGCCGCATCGCTGAAATAGGACAGCGCGTCGTCCGACAGCACGACCTGCGGGGCCTTGGAGTTGGTCTGGGTGGTGATCAGGCGGGTGTCGTCCGTGTCGTAGGCATCGGTCTGCCACTTGGCCTGAAGGCGCAGCGGATAGGTCTGCGTGCCCTTCGAATAGGCGGCGTGATACGTCATCGTCACGTCGCCGGCCTTGGTCTCGCCGCCCAGTTTGCTCGAGAACAGCGTCTGGACCGAGTGTTCGGTGCGCGCGTAATAGCTGGCGCCCGGACCGTAGATCTCCAGATCGCCGTTGTCGTCATAGGACACGTCGTTGATCTGGCGGACTGCCATCTGGTCCGAATAGCTCTTCAGGCGGTATTCGCCGTAGGTATTCTGCCAATAGAGGTGGGTGCTCTCATCGAGATTCCAGTCGAAGTTGAGCGCGCCGCCCCAGCGTTCGATCTTGCTGCGGTAGGCAACCCATTCGACACCCCGGCCGGTGATCGCATCGAGGTTGTCGCGCACGTCGCCCTCGGTGTTCTCGTTCGACAGGACGTAGTCCTTGTGGATCGCGGTCGATTCGGCGAACACCGATTTCTTGCCGTAGTAGGCCGAAGCGAACACCCCGAAATCGCCCGAGCGCTGCGCGGTCTCGATCTGCACGTCGCCGCCGAAGGGCGCCTGGTCCTGCTTGACCGCACGGCCCGCCAGCTGTCCCTGGGCGCGGATCTGGACGTAGTTCTCGGGCGCGTCGAAGGCGCTCATCATGCGCAGGTCGACGATGCCCGCGATCGCATCGCCATCCTGCGCAGCGTTGGGCGCCTTGTCGATGCGTACTTGCGAGACGGCGAAGGGCGAAAGCAGGTTCATCGAGATCGCGCGCGTGCTGGCATCGGTCTGCGCCATGCGCACGCCGTTGAGCTCATAGGCGTTGTACGAATTGTCGAACCCGCGGATCGAAAGATACTGCGCCTCGCCCGTGGCGCCGGCCTGGCGCGACATGTCGACCGAGGAATTGAGGCCGGGCAGCTTGGCCAGAAGATCGGCCAGGTTCTGCTGGGGCTGTGCGCGCAGCTCCTCGCCCGAAACGATGGTGGTCAGCGAAGACGCGTTGATCGCATCGCTCTGCGCGGAGGCAATCGCGTCCTGGCGCTCGCCGTTGACGGTGATGGTGTCGCTCGAATCGCGCCGCGCCGCAGCATCCGCATCGTCGAAGGCCGCCGTGTCGGCCACGCCCCCGGCAGCGGCATCGCGGGCGAGGGCAGGATGCGCGAGAACGATCGACAGCAAGGAGCAGCCCAGCATCATCGATGCGGGCCTTGCACGAAGCAAAGACATGGATTGGACCCCGAATTATGAAGATTATGGTGCGTTGCCGCGGCGCCCCGCTAGTGCGCCCAAATTACAGATTGAAGTCATCCGGGCCCGGATTGTCCAAATGTCGGACAAAATTTGCCTCACACCCCCAAAAATTCACATTTTTATCAATTACGACAAATACTTGACGCTTAAATGAACAAATCAAAACACCACCCGTTCGGCGCTACGAGAGGCGACCGGTGATGCCGATTCGCGCGCCCAATGCCCGGCGCCGCGGTCCGCCCTGCGGCCCCGGCTGGAGCGGTCGATCCGATTGCATCGGATCGACCGCTTTATATCTTTGTTTTTGCGCATTTTTTGAACCGTCAGGTGATTCTACCTGACTGGAAAATGCTCTAAGGGACCGTTGCATCCCTCCCGCTTGCGGAAGGGGGGGTCAGATATCCCGCACATATTGCAGCGGATTGACCGGTTCGCCACCGTGGCGCAGCTCGACCATCACGCGCGGCGCGNGCCGATGCCGCCCCGGC
The DNA here is from genome assembly GCF_022832435.1 of Novosphingobium organovorum. Classification (GTDB taxonomy): domain Bacteria; phylum Pseudomonadota; class Alphaproteobacteria; order Sphingomonadales; family Sphingomonadaceae; genus Novosphingobium; species Novosphingobium organovorum. The sequence continues at coordinate 29,929 of NZ_JALHLF010000004.1, forward strand.
CGGTGCCAGCGCGCCCGGCGATGCGGGCGATGGAGACGCGGGCCAGGCCAACCGGGCGACCATCGGATAGTGATCGGACGGATAGTGTCCGCCATACCGGGCGTGCGGACTGTGAACCCCCACTACCCGCATCCCCCGCTCGAGCACCCAGTCGATCCGCGCCTCGGCCGGGACTGGCGCGAAGCCATGATAACCCGGCGCTGGGCCGCGTCGGCCAGGCGCCGCGGTCCAGGTGTCGGTGAGACTCTGGGTCAGCCGCGCGTGCGCCGCGCTGTCCGGCCCGGTGTTGAAGTCCCCGGTCAGGATCACCGGTATCGGCGCGGGCCGCGCGTCGATCCAGCGCGCCACCAGCTGCGCCGCCTTGGTGCGGGCGGCGGTATCCGCTTCGCGATAGGGAAAATGGGTGTTCACGAGATAGAACCGGCGTCCCTTGTCCTTCCCCCGACGCACCGCGAACAGGCCCCAGGTCACCATGCGCGGCAGCGGCTGCCCCCAGGTGATGCTGCCCACCACCTCGGGCGTGTCGGACAGCCAGAACTGCCCTTGCTCGACCAGTTCGAACCGGTCCTGCCGGTAGAACACGCCCATGTGCTCGTCGGCGTGGCCGCCGCGCCGGTCGGTGCCAAACCAGCGATACTGCGGCAACGCGGCGACGATGGCATCGCCCTGGCGCTGAAACAGTTCCTGCGTGCCCATGATGTCGGGCGCCGCCTTGCGGATCGCCGCGATGGTCGCCCCCTGCCGCTTCTCCCACACGTCGGGCCCGTCGTCGGGATTGGGGTAGCGCACGTTGAAACTCATGACCACGAGATCGCGCGCGGCCACGGGCGCCGCGAACCCCATCAGCGCCAGCGCCGCCATGAACGGCGCCAACCGGCGCACCGCCGCGCTCCGTCCGCCGCGCTTCACTGACCCGGCTCCAGATAGATCGGATTGCCGATAAGCAGCCGCGTGCCCGCCGCATCGCGCACGTCGGCGCGCAGCCAGTGCCCCGCCTGCCCCTTGGCAAGATCGCGCGCGGCAAAGGCGAACGACACCCGCGCCCAGCCATCGCCTGCCCCCGCACCGATGGCATCCGCGCCGACCACAGCCCCTGCCCCCAGCGGCAGATGGCGCCCGTCGAGGATCAGGTCGACCCGCGCGCCCGCCAGCCCGCGCACCAGCACCGCGCCCCGAACGGTGTCCTTCGCGCCCAGCCGCAGCGTCCCGCCCATCGCCACGCGCGCGCCGCTGGACGCTTTGGCTTCCAGATCGAGACCATGGTCATGGTGCGCGCCGGTCAGGTCGATGAACACGCGGCCCGCGCGCACCCCGGCAAGGATCGCGGGCTGCGAAAGGTCCGCCGCCTCGACCGCGGTCGCGGGCGTACCGACGGGCGATTGTTCGCCCACCGGCGAGGACCCGGCGTGCCCGTCGACCGGATCGTGGTTGTCGCTCCCGCCGATCCCGGTGAGGTGGTAGCCCCGGTTCAGCAGGCGCTCCCACCACTGCGTGCCCGAACCCTCGCCATCGTCGAAGTGGCCTTTCGCATCGGCCGCGACGCCGCCATTGGCGACCTCGATCGCATCGAGCAGTGAAAAGTCGGTGTCCGGCGCCGACCAGCCGCAACCCAGGCACGCCTCGCCGGTCGGGATCTCGGGATGGTTGATCGAGAGCAGCGCCCCGGTCGGACGCGCGGCGCGGAAGATCGCATTGATGTCGCGCGGACCGGGGGCGCCGAGCCGAAAGTCGACATAGTCGGTCACACCGGTCAGGTTGAAGTGGCCTTGCGCGGTCGTCATCTCGCGGCCGGGAATGACCAGCATCGCATCGAAATAGGCCGCATCGACCGCCAGTTCGGCGTCCTGCGCGGCGACGTTGTGATCGCTTACCGAAACGAAGTCGAGCCCGTGGTCGTAGGCCGCCTCGAGCGTGCGCAGCACCGGGCAGGGCACCGCCTTGCCCGAGGGGCGCGAGCGGCACTTGCCGTCGCTTTGCCCGGTGTGCGTGTGAAAATCGCCAAGGTACCACGCGCGCCCCTGGCGCACCGGCGCATCGTAGAGCGCCTGCGCCGGGGCGCCCCGCTCGAAATGCACGACGAGCCGGTAAGGCGCGGCGACCCCCTTGCGGATGCTCGCGACACGAAGGCTCGCGCGCCATTGCCCGGCGGGCAGCGGCCCCGGCAGATAGGAGGTGGAGGCGAAGGTGCGCGCGATCGTCACCTCGGGCTTGATCGCCCCGCCCCAACCACGCAGGCGCTCGGTGTCGTAGACGCCCAGCACGAGATAAGTGCCCTTGTCCGGATCGTTGCCTTCGAGGCGCAGCGTGATCTTGCTGACGCCTGCGGGCACCGTGAAAGGCAATTCGCGGTAGCTCGCGCGGTCGCTGTCGTGCAGGACCCCGCTCACGATCACGTCATCGAACGCGCCATCTTGCGGCGCATCTTCCGCCCGAGCCATCCCCGGCACCTGCATCACGGCGACCAGCGCCAGTGCGGCCAACTGTCCGGCCAACCGCCGAGGCGGTCGCGACCCTATTCCAAAAGATTGCATAATTTCGTCTCATTTCAAAGAAATGAGAGCTCTATGCCGACGCTCGATAGCACTATCATGACACGTCGCCCGCGCGGCGACATCCTAACCCGGAGCCCACGCGGCCGTAGCATGGCACGCCGCTAGCGCGGCGATCAGACGCGGCCGAGCCGCAGGGCAACGGCAAGCTGAGGGAGGCGGCTGGAGCGGGTAGCGGGAATCGAACCCGCATAACTAGCTTGGAAGGCTAGGGCTTTACCACTAAGCTATACCCGCATGCCGAAAGGCGAAGCGTGGTGCTCGCAGCCAAGGCGTGCCGCTTGCCACGACAGTCCCCAGCTCGTCAATCATTCTTTTTGGGCACCCTCGCCCCGGCCGCCGGTTGCCCTCAGTGCCCCGGATAATCGAGCAGGGCCTCTACCGCGATTCCCGCGCCCTGCAGACGCTCGGCACCGCCAAGATCGGGCAGGTCGACGAGGAACAGCGCATGGCTCACCGTGCCCCCGGCGCGGCGCAGCAGTTCGAGCGCGGCGAGCGCGGTGCCCCCGGTCGCCAGCAGATCGTCGATCAACACCACCCGGCGCCCCTCGCCCACCGCGCCCGGATCGACCTCGAGCGTGTCGGTGCCGTATTCGAGCGCGTAGTCGATCGCCAGGACCGGCACGGGAAGTTTGCCGGGCTTGCGCACCGGGATGAAGGCCAGCCCCAGCCGCGCGGCGATCGCCGCGCCGAAGATGAAGCCGCGCGCCTCGATCCCGGCCACCGCTTCGGCCCCGCTGGCAGCCACCTTGTCGGCCATCAGCGCAACGGCGGCGGCAAAGCCCTCCCCGTGGCCCATCAGCGTGGTCACGTCGCGAAACAGGATGCCGGGCTTGGGGAAATCCGGGATCGTGCGGACGAGCAACTTCAGATCTTCAGGGGTCACGTCGAAAGGTCTCCCGTTGCACCGGCAACACCTGTGCCGGCTGGAAAGAAAAGGGCCCCTGCCGTCGCGGGGACGGCAGGGGCCCTATCAAACCCCGCTTGGCAAAGCCATGCGGCGATCGCGTGTCAGTGCTTCTTGTTCGCCCAGATGTTGCGATAGGACATGTAGCCCAGGATCGTGGCGAAGAGCAGGAAGCCCAGGATCGGCCAACCGGTCTGCTTGCGCTTGTCCATCGTCGGTTCGGCGGCCCAGGCGAGGAAGGCGGCGACGTCGGTCGCTTCCTGCGCGGTGGTGGCCGGCGTGCCGTCGGAGTAGGTCACCGCGTCATCGACCAGGGGCGGCGGCATGGCGAGGTTGAGGTTGGCGAAATACGGGTTGTAGTAAAGCCCGTCGGGCGTCTTGGAATCGGGGAACTCCTTGAGCAGCGCGGCCGGCTGGTCGGTGTAGCCGGTCAGCAGCGAGCGCACGTACTGCGCGCCGCCGTGGCGGGCCTTGACCACCAGCGAAAGGTCGGGCGGTGAACCCTGCCCGGCGTAGGCCACCGGCGGGAAGTAGTCGGTCGGCGCGCCGGGGTTGGTGGTCACCTCACCCGTTGCCGCGTCGTACTTGGGCACTTGGAACTGCGCCGCGATCGCCTTTACCTCGGCATCGTTGTAGCCCAGCTGCGCCAGGTCGCGGAAAGCAACGTGCTTGAGAGCGTGGCAGGCCGCACAGACCTGCTGGTAGACCTGGAAGCCGCGCTGGAGCTGCTGATGGTCGAACGTTCCGAACGGACCGTCGAAGCTGAAGTGGTGCGCCTCGGGATGCTTGTGGAAGACCTCCTCGGCGGTTTCCGCAGCCGGGTCGATCGCCCAGGTGTAGAAACCGTTCCCGAAGGACCAGAGCAGGGCCACCGTGAAGAACAGCCCGACGAGGATCGAGAGAATGCGTGCCATGTCTTTCGTCTCTTTCGTGTCTTGCTGTTGATCAGGCCGAGGGCTCGAGCCGCGCGGCATCATCCTTGCCGAGGACAGCCTCGGTGATGGAATAGGGCAGCGGCTTGGGCTTCTCGATGGCGGAAACGATCGGCAGGATGATCAGGAAGTGCGCGAAGTAGTACATCGCAGCGATCTGGCTGATCATGACGTAGGGTTCCTTGGCCTCGGCCCCACCGCAGTAGAACAGGACCAGCATGTCGAGGCAGAGCACGACGAAGAACGCCTTGTAGACCGGCCGGTACGAGGCCGAGCGGATCGGCGACTTGTCGAGCCAGGGTAGGAAGAACCACACCAGGATCGCCCCGAACATCGCCAGCACGCCCATCAGCTTGGCCGGAATGAAGAAGAAGTTCTGGGTGAAGGCGCGCAGGATCGCGTAGAACGGCCAGAAGTACCATTCGGGCACGATGTGCGCGGGCGTCGACATCGGGTTGGCCGGAATGTAGTTGTCCGGGTGGCCGAAGTAGTTGGGCGCGAAGAACACGAAGGCGCAGTAAAGGATCGCGAAGACCCCGATCGCCCAGCCGTCCTTGGCGACGTAGTAGGGATAGAAGGGAACCGTGTCGCTCTCGCTCTTGACCTCGACACCGGTGGGGTTCGACGAGCCGGGAATGTGCAGCGCCCAGATGTGCAGGATCACCACGCCCAGGATCACGAAGGGCAGCAGGTAGTGCAGCGAGAAGAAGCGGTTGAGCGCGGCGTTGTCCGGTGCGAAGCCGCCGAGCAGCCACTGCTGGAGCGGTTCGCCCACCAGAGGGATCGCGCTGAACAGGCCAGTAATGACCTTGGCGCCCCAGAAGCTCATCTGGCCCCAGGGAAGCACGTAGCCCATGAAGGCGGTGGCCATCATCAGCAGGAAGATCACCACGCCAAGGAGCCACACCATCTCGCGCGGGGCCTTGTACGAGCCGAAATAGAAGCCGCGGAAGATGTGGACGTAGATCACGACGAAGAACGCCGAGGCGCCGTTGGCGTGCGCGTAGCGCATCAACCAGCCCCAGTTCACATCGCGAACGGTCATCTCGATGGTGTCGAACGCCACCGCCGAATTGGCCGCGTAGTGCATCGCCATGACGATGCCGGTGACGATCTGGATCACGAGGCACAGCCCCGCGAGGAAACCGAAGTTCCAGAAATAGTTAAGATTGCGCGGAACCTCGTACCCGCCGCCCACGGCGTTGTAGACGAGGCGCGGGATCGGCAGACGCTCGTCCATCCACTTCATGAAGGGATGCGCCGGCGTGTATTCCTTGGCCCAGGGAAAGCTCATGTTCTTGATCCTCTCTCTTGGCCTTAACCGATCGTGACGACGGTGTCGGACGTGAAGGCGTAGTCCGGAACCTGCAGGTTCAACGGAGCGGGGCCCTTGCGGATGCGCGCGGCGGTATCGTACGAGGAGCCGTGGCAGGGGCAGAAATAGCCGCCGAATTCGCCACGCGGTTCACCCTCGCCCGCGCCCAGCGGCACGCAGCCCAGGTGGGTGCACACGCCCATGGTGATGAGCCAGTTTTCCTTGCCCGGCTTGGTCCGCTCGGCCAGCGTCTGGGGATCACGCAGGGTGGAAATGTCCACCTTGTTGGCGGCGTCGATCTCGGCCTGGGTCAGGTTGCGGATGAACACTGGCTGCTTGCGGAAGATCGCCTTGATCGCCTGCCCCGGCTGAACCGACGAATAATCGACTTCGGTCGTCGATGCGGCAAGAACGTCGGCCGAAGCCGACATCTGGCTTACCAGCGGAATGACTACCCCTATTCCAGCGACTCCTGCCGCGCTTACCGCCGCGACATTGATGAAATCGCGCCTCCGCACGCCATCTTCTTCTGCCATGTTTGCCCTTGCCTTGCTTTAGACAACCCCCTTACCGGTTCCGTCCGTTGCCGGAACCGACGCGGGAGCCAGGATGCTCACTTAGACTAGTTCGCTTGGATCCCCCCAACGATCGACATTTGGACAAGGTATAACCCTTGCCCAATATCGACTAGGCTTGGCTGATATACAGGAAAACCAGCCGTGCCAACCGCCTTTTTGGTCAAGCTAACCGCATGAAAGCGCCCTGCGCTGCGTTTTAGGGACTGAATTCGAAAGGTGTTTGACTTAGGTCAAGCCAATCACGGATATCTGCCGACCGTAATTCGCCTCGGCCTTGTGCGTCGCGCGGCGGAACGAAAAATAGCGTTCGGGCGCGCTGTAGGTGTCGAGCCCCAGGGTCTCGATCCGGGTCACCCCGCTGGCCGCCAGGCGCGCCGCGACATAGGCTTCGAGGTCGAACTGGTAGTGCCCTTCCCGGCCGCCGCCGAAGAACGCCTCGTTCGCCGCCGCGGCCTCGACGAAACGCCGGAAAAACGCCTCGTCGACCTCGTAGCTGCGCCGCGCGATGCACGGGCCGACAGCGGCCACGATGGCCTCGCGCCGGGCACCCAGCGCCTCCATCACCGCCACCGTGCGATCGGTCACGCCGCCAAACGCGCCCTTCCAGCCCGCGTGCGCCGCGCCCACTACCCCGGCCTCGCGGTCAGCGAGCAGGACGGGCGCGCAATCGGCGGTCAGGATGCCCAGCAGAACCCCTGGACGGTTAGTCACCAGCGCATCGGCGCGCGGACGTTCCTCGTTGCTCCAGATCGGATCGGAAACGGTCACGCAGTCGGCCGAATGGACCTGATAGAGCGTGGCGAGCGTGGCCCCGGGCAACACCGCGGCGACCACGCGCGCGCGGTTCTCCTCCACCGCGGCGCGATCATCGCCCGCGCCGTAGCCGACGTTGAGCCCGGCCACCTCGCCGTTCGAAACGCCGCCCCGGCGCCCGAGAAAGCCATGGGCGATGCCCTCCAGATCGGCCAGTGCCCGCGCGCGGGCAACATCGACGGGTTCGGCGGTGGTCACGGCGTTCATCCTGCCTCTCGCGGCCTCGCTCAGCCCAGGCTCTTGGTAACCTGCTCGCGCACGTCGCGCGAGAGATCGGCCTGCGCCGCGATCCGCTCCAGTTCGGCGCGCATGAGCGCGGCGCGCTGTGGCTCGACCCGGCGCCAGCGGCCGAGCGAGGCGACGAAACGCGCGGCGGTCTGCGGGTTGATCGGATCGAGCCGGCGGATGAGATCGCCGATCATGCGATAGCCCTCGCCGTCCGGATCGTGGAACGCCACCGGATTCATCGCCGCCGCCATGTAGAGCGAGCGCACGCGGTTGGGGTTCGACATGCGGAATTCCGGGTGGCTCGCCAGCGCCTTGATATGATCGAGTACACGCGGGTGAAGCGATCCCGCCTGAAGCGAGAACCACTTGTCGATGACCAGCGCGTTGCCTTCGTACCGGGCGAGGAAATCGGCCAGCGCCAGCTCGCGCTCGGGACAATCGAGGCTGGCGAGGACCATCAGCGCGCCCTGCCGGTCGGTCATGCAGCTGGCCGCCTGGTACTGCGCGTAGCCGCGCCGCGCGCCTTCGGCGGGATCGCCCGCCGCGATGTAGACGAGCGCCTGGGTCTTGACCTTGCGCGCGCCGCGCGCGGCGGCCTCGCGGCTGTAGGGTACGGCCGAGACGCGGTCGTGCAAGGCGCGCAGTTCCCCACCCAGCTTGCGGCCGAGCCAGGCCTTGAGCCCTTCGCGCTCGGCGTGGATCGCGCCCGGATCGGACACCAGCAGCTGCTCGGCAAGGTAGGATTCGGCCGGCAGCAGCAGCAATTCGCCGCGCATCAGGTCGTCCAGCTCGGGATCGGTGACGATCGCACCGAAGGCTTCTCCGATCGCCTCGCGGCCCGCTTCGCGCTGGGCCTCGTTAAGCCCGCTGCCAACCGCGGCGACGAGGTGCTGGACGACGAGGCTCTGCATCGCCTCGTAGCGCGCGAAGGGATCATCGTCGTGCGCGGCGAGGAACACCAGATCCGCATCGGGACGCGCCATCTCGATCGAGACCGGGGCCGAGAAGCCCCGATTGATCGAGAGGATCGGATCGTGGCCTGCGCCATCGAACGTGAAGCTGTCCTCGGCCTTGTCGAGCACGATCAGGCTCTCACCGCCGTGCGTGCCGCTGGCGCGGTCGAACAGCGCGACGCGCAAGGGGATCGGCATGGGCTGCTTTTCGGGCTGGCCGGGCGTTGCCGGAACACTCTGGCGCAGGCTGAGCACCGCCGTGCCGTTCTCGACCTTGAGCGAGGCCGAAACCTGCGGCGTACCGGCCTGCGAATACCACAGGCGGAACTGGGTCAGATCGAGCCCGGCGCCATCCTCGATCGCCTTGACGAAATCCTCGCAGGTCGCCGCTTCGCCGTCGTGGCGTTCGAAATAGAGATCGGTGCCTTGGCGGAACCGCTCCTCGCCCGCCATGGTGCGCATCATGCGGATCACCTCGGCGCCTTTGTTGTAGACGGTCGCAGTGTAGAAGTTGCTGATTTCCTGATAGGAATCCGGGCGGATCGGGTGTGCCAGCGGGCCCGAATCCTCCGGAAACTGGGCGATGCGCAGGACCCGCACGTCCTCGATCCGCTTGACCGGCTCGGAGCCCATCGCGGCGCTGAACAGCTGGTCGCGCAGCACCGTGAAGCCTTCCTTGAGGCTGAGCTGGAACCAGTCACGGCAGGTGATGCGGTTGCCCGACCAGTTGTGGAAGTATTCGTGCCCGATCACGCCCTCGATCGCGTCGTAATCGGCATCGGTCGCGGTTTCGGGATCGGCCAGGACATAGCGCGTGTTGAACACGTTGAGCCCCTTGTTCTCCATCGCGCCCATGTTGAAATCGGACACCGCAACGATGTTGAACAGGTCAAGGTCGTATTCGCGCCCGAAGGTTTCCTCGTCCCACTTCATCGAGGCGATCAGCGAATCGAGCGCATGCTGGGTGCGCCCCTCGTCGCCCGGACGGACCCAGACGTTGAGGTCGACCGTGCGCCCGCCCATCGTGGTGAAGGTGGCGTGGTTGGCGATCAGTTCGCCCGCGACCAGCGCGAAGAGGTAGCTGGGCTTGGGCCAGGGATCGTGCCACTCGGCCCAGTGGGTGCCGTTCTCGCCCTCCCCTTGCGCGGTGCAGTTGCCATTGGCGAGCAGGATCGGGAAGGTCGCCTTGGCGCCCGCCATGCGCACCGAATAGGTCGAAAGCACGTCGGGACGGTCGGGAAAGAAGGTGATGCGGCGAAAACCCTCGGCCTCGCACTGCGTGCACAGCATCCCGTTCGAAGCGTAGAGCCCCATCAGCTGGCTGTTGCCCGAGGGGACGAGCGCGGTCTCGACGCGCACTTCATGGGCCTCACCCGAAAGCTCGATCAGCAGGTCGGGGCCGTCCATACGCCAGTCGTTGATCGCCTCGCCATCGACGTGGACCGCGACCGGGCTGATCTGGTCGCCGTTGAGCCGCAGCGTCTGCGCCCCGTTGCCCGCCGGATTACGCCGCACCGAAAGGCGCGAGACCACCGTGGTCGCGTCGAGCCCAAGCGCGAAGTCGAGCGCGATTTCGGGCACCAGCCAGGCCGGGGGCAGATAGTCCTCGCGCCGGATCACCGGAGGCGCCTGCGGCGCGGGCGCGGCGTCCGCGATCTGGGGGTTCTGGGCGGGCTCTGCGGGTCTGCTGGCGATATCCATGCAGACTATCTAGCCCCTCTACGCGCGATTGCCAGATGGGTGGATGCGAATTCGCACCCGCTATGGCGATCTTTGGCGAATAGGGCGCGCCCGTGCTAGGCCCCGGCTCATGCCCCGTCTGTTCATCTTCGGCCTTGGCTACACCGCCGGCCACATCGCGCGCACGCTCGAACCGCTTGGCTGGGAGGTCGTCTCGACCGGTCGCGAGGGCACGCTGTCGTTTGACGACGAAGGCAGCGTGCGCGTGGCGCTGGCCGATGCCGACCACGTGCTCTCCTCGGTTCCGCCGGGGCGCGAGGCGCGCGGCGAGCCGCTTGACGCCGTGCTCGAACGCTACGGTGATGCGCTGAAGGGCAAGGCGCTGTCCTACCTCTCTTCCACCGGGGTCTACGGCGATGCGGGCGGAGCCTGGGTCGACGAGGCTTCCCCCACCGGGACCGGGAGGCGCACCGCGCGCGCCGAGGCCGACGCCCGGTGGTGCGCGCGCGGAGCCCGCGTCTACCGCCTGCCCGGCATCTATGGCCCGGGCCGCTCGATCCTCGAGCGCGTGATCGAGGGGCGCGCGCACCGCATCGACCTGCCGGGCCAGGTGTTCAGCCGGGTCCATGTCGCGGACATCGCCAGCGGCGTGATCGCCGGGCTCGACGGACCGCCCGGCGCCTACAACCTCGCCGACGATGCCCCGTGCCACCAGAACGCGCTGGTCGAACACGCCTGCGCGCTCCTGGGCCTGCCGCTGCCGCCGCTCCAGACGCTCGACGAGGCGGGACTTTCGCCGATGGCCCGCGCCTTCTATGCCGAGAACCGGCGCGTTGCCAACGGCAAGGCCAGGCGCGTGCTCGGCTGGAAGCCGCGCTATCCCGATTACACGGCGGGCTTGCGCGCGCTCAGCGCCACGATCAGCCCGAGCGTTGCCAGGGCCGCCCCGGCGCCCGAGAGCAGCGACCAGCGATAGCCTTCGAGAAGGGTCGAAAGCAGCATCGCGATGACCACCACCGCGACCCCGTTGTAGCTGGCGCGGCCCGCCCCCAGCGTGCGGATCAGCGTGTAGTAGAGCGGGAAGGTGACGACCGAACCGAACAGCGCCAGATAGCCCGTGCCCAGCCAGTAGGCGGGCGCGGTGGGCAGCACCGGCGGCCCCTCGCTCACCCAGGCGATCGCGGCATCGATCACCGTGCCGTAGAACATCGCCCAGGCCAGGAGGCTGACCATCGGCAGGCGGCGCCCGGTCTCGTTGGCCTGCACCACGTTCGAGATCGAGGCGCACAGCATCGCGATCAGCGCGTAGCCCACGCCCAGCCAGACCTGCCCGCCCAGCGGCGCGGCGCGCGCCTCGTGGAGCAGCAGCAGGCCGATCCCGGCGATCGCGATGGCGCTTCCGGCCATGAAACGCCGGGTGATCGGCTGGCCCAGCAGAGCGCGCGCGAGCAGCGCGTTGGGAACCAGCAGCAGCGCGATCATCACCGCCACGATGCCCGAAGTCAGATGCTCCTCGGCGCGGTAGACGAAGTTGTAATTGCCGCAGAACTGCGCGATGCCCACCAGCAGCGCCAGCACCTGCCCGTCACGCCCCAGCCGCAGCGAACGCTTCATCGCCGCAGCCACCACGAACATCGCGGGCGTTGCCAGCGCGAAGCGGAAGGCGACCGACCAGCTGGCGGGCGCCGCGTCGATCTGGCCGGTAATGACCCACCAGGTCGAGCCCCAGATCAGGCTGACCAGCGCAAAGGGGAAGGCGACGCCCGGGCGCAGCATCGAAGTCTCGCTCATTGGGCGTGCCTCTAGAGCGCGGCCAGCGCACGCGCGAGCGCGGCGACGTGCTGCGCCCGCGCATCCCAGGCCGTGACCATCCGCGCGGCGCCATCACCCCAGTCGTAGAAGGCAAAGCCCGCGCCGCGCAGCGCCTGGCGTTCGTCATGGGTACAAGCGATGAAGACCTCGTTCGCCTCGACCGGGTGGAGCAGACGATCCTTCGCCGCCGCGCCCAGTTCCGCGGCGGCGGCGTTGGCCGCGCGCGCGTTGGCGAGCCACAGGTCGCCCTTCAGCATGGCGAGGATCTGCGCGGCAAGGAAGCGCCCCTTGGACTGGAGGTGCCCGGCGCGCTTGCGGCGAAACCGCGCCAGATCGGCCGCAGCCGGATCGAACAGCACGATCGCCTCCGCGCTCATCGCCCCGTTCTTGATGAAGCCGAAGCTCAACGCATCGACCCCGGCAAGACAGGCCCCCGGCGCGCCGCCAAGGAAGGCCACCGCGTTGGCGAACCGCGCCCCGTCCATGTGCAGCCCCAGCCGCCGCCCCGGCCCGGCCTGCGCCGCGCTCGCGATCGCGGCGACCTCCTCGGGCCGATAGACGCAGCCCACCTCGCTCGCCTGGGTGATCGAAATCGCGTGGGGGTGGACCTGGTGCACACCCTCGCGCACCTGCGCGCGGCGCGCGGCTATCGCCTCGGGGGTGATCTTGCCCCGCGCGCCGGGCAGCGGCATCAGCTTGGCACCGTGAAGGAAGAAGCCGGGCGCTCCGCCCTCGTCCATTTCGATATGCGCTTCCTCGTGGCACAGCACGCCGCCATGCGGCTCGACCAGGGTCGCCAGCGCGAGGCAGTTGGCCGCCGTCCCGCTCGCCACCCACAGCGCCGCGCAGTCGCGCCCGAACAGATCGGCAAAGGCAGCGTCGAGCGTGCGGCTCAGGCTGTCGTGATCGTAGGGCGCATCAGCTTCGTCCGCCGCCTGCATCGCGGTCCAGACGGCGGGGTGAACGGCGGCGGCATTGTCGGAAAGGAACTGCATGACCATATGCCTGTGCAGCAAGTCGCCGCGCCGTCAAGCGCCCACGTTCGATCGCAGGCAAAGGAGCCTCCCTTGGTCGCTGTCATCATCACCAAGCACGAACAGCCCGGCTCGGGCGAATACCACGCCCATCCGGCCGACAGCGAGGCGATCGGCCGCCTCACCTGGACCGAGCGCGACGGCGTGCGGGTGGCCGAACACACGCTGGTCCCGCCCGAGATCGGCGGGCGCGGCGTGGCCGGGCGGCTGGTCGAGGCGATGGTCGCCGACGCGCGCGAGAACCATTTTCGCATCGCGCCCGCGTGCAGTTATGTCGCCGCCGCCTTTGCCCGCCATCCCGAATGGGCCGACGTGAAGGCCTGACGCACCCGCCCCGGTACGCCCACCCGGATACGCGCTGCTGGCATCTCCCGAGGCTGCCTCGCGAACACGGCCGGGAACCGGACCGAGCTTTCGTTCGGTTTGTCACCGCCCCCATCCCCCGACACGACGAGAGGACCCCTTTCCATGGCCTATACCGACTTCCTGATGACCCAGTGCTACATCGACGGGCAGTGGTGCGACGCGCAGGACGGGGCCACGCTCGACGTGATCGATCCGGGCACGGGCGAAACGCTGGGCACGGTCCCCAGGATGGGCGCCGACGAGACCCGGCGCGCCATCGACGCGGCAGAGGCGGCCCTGCCCGCCTGGCGCGCCAGGACCGCGGGCGAACGCTCCAAGCTGCTGCGCAGGCTCTACGAACTGATGATGGCCCACCAGGACGAGCTGGGCGAACTGCTCACCCGCGAACAGGGCAAGCCGCTGGCCGAGGGCAAGGGCGAAATCGCCTATGGCGCCAGCTTCATCGAATGGTTCGCCGAGGAAGCCAAGCGCGCCTATGGCGACACCATTCCCGGCCACGCCGCGGACCGGCGCATCCTCGTCGTCAAGCAGCCGGTCGGCGTGGTCGGCGCGATCACGCCGTGGAACTTTCCCAACGCAATGATTACCCGCAAGCTGGGCCCCGCGCTCGCCGCGGGCTGCACGATGGTCATCAAGCCCGCTTCGGCAACCCCCTTCTCCGCGCTGGCGATCGCCAAGCTGTGCGCGATGGCGGGCATTCCCGCCGGCGTGGTCAATGTCGTCACCGGCAGCGCGGGCGCGATCGGCGGGGCGCTGACGGACAGCCCCAAGGTCGCCAAGATCACCTTCACCGGCTCGACCGAGATCGGCCGCCAGCTGCTGCGCTCATCGGCCGAGACGATCAAGAAATGCTCGATGGAACTGGGCGGCAACGCGCCGTTCCTGGTGTTCGACGATGCTGATGTCGATGCCGCGATCGAAGGCGCGATGATCTCCAAGTTCCGCAACGCCGGGCAGACCTGCGTGTGCACCAACCGCTTTTACGTGCAGGACGGGGTCTACGACGAATTCGTCACGAAACTCGCCGCGCGGGTCAGGGCGATGAAGGTCGGCTACGGGCTCGAGGAAGGCTCCGAGGTCGGCCCGCTGATCGACGCCAAGGCGGTCGAGAAGGTGGAGGAGCATCTCGCCGATGCGCTCGCGGGCGGAGCGAAAGTGCTGGCGGGCGGAGCGCGCGATGCGCGCGGGGGCACCTATTTCGCGCCGACGGTGGTCGCCGGGGTTACCCCCGGCATGCGCCTCGCGCGCGAGGAAACCTTCGGACCGCTCGCGGGCGTGATCCGCTTTGCCGAAGAGGCCGAGGCGATCGCGATGGCCAACCAGACCGAATTCGGCCTTGCCAGCTATTTCTACGCGCGCGACCTCAGCCGCGTGTGGCGGGTGGCCGAAGCGCTCGAAGCCGGGATGGTCGGGATCAACACCGGGCTCATCTCGACGGAGGTCGCCCCCTTTGGCGGGGTCAAGCAGTCGGGCCTGGGGCGCGAGGGATCGCACTACGGGCTCGATGACTACATGGAGCTGAAATACCTTTGCATGGGGATCACCCTGGCCTGAGCGGCCCCTTTGCGCGCCCTGGCACGGAGCCGGCTTGCGCCCGCCCCCCCGCACGGGGGCCCGCTGGCCGGTTTCCCACCGCCGCAGTTCCGCCCAGCGGCACGGGCGTTGCATCCAACGCTGCACCTTTCCAGCTTGTAAGGTTGGCCGCGAGGCTTCATTATGGCGCCCCATGCCGACTGTTTCCCAGACCGACGCTACCAGCGAACGCAAACTCATCGAGGCCATTGCCCTCAAGCGCCACATCCGTGCCGAATACAACGGCACCGAGATGCTGCTTGCCCCGCACCGCCTGTTCAGCCGCCACGACGAACTCTTCGTCAGCGCGTTCAACCCGAACAAGAACTGGAGGAGCGAGGAGGAACGCCGGCTCGGCCATTTCAAGCTCGACGGCCTGAGCAACCTCGTCGTTACCGACGAAACGTTCGAACCGCTGCCCGATTTCGATCCCGCGCCGCCGCGCGACAGCGATCAGGAAGTCTTCGCCGTCACCGCCTGAACCGCCGGCAGCAGGCTCGCATCCATCAAAAAAGGCCGGTCCGCTGCTGCGGGCCGGCCTTTTTCGTATCGTCCTTGTGCGCGGATCGAGGCCCGCTCCAGGCCTTTTCCCGTCCGATGACACAGGGTATCACCGGATAGTCAGGAAAAGTGCCTCACGCCAACCAGGGGTCGCAAAGGGTCGACGACTTGCGCCGCCGACCCTCGTTCCACATGGGGGAGTGGACCTCGTGATATACGCGAATCAGGCCTTTTCTTTCTCGTTATAGCGTTCGATCGCTTCGAGTACGATCTGGCGCGCGTCGTGTGCGTCACCCCAGGTGCCCACACGCACCCACTTTTCCTTTTCCAGATCCTTGTAATGCGTGAAAAAGTGCTCGATCTGGGCGAACACGATTTCGGGCAGGTCACCCTTTTCCTTTACGTCCATATAGTAAGGAAAAGTTGAATCGACCGGCACGCAAAGCAGCTTTTCGTCGCCGCCATGCTCGTCCTCGAGGTTGAGCACCGCAATCGGGCGAGCCCGCACGACGCAGCCCGGAATGAACGGCGAGCGCGCCACGACGAGCGCGTCGAGCGGATCGCCATCGGGCGAGAGGGTGTGCGGTACGAAGCCGTAGTTGGCCGGGTAACGCATCGGCGTGTGCAGAATACGGTCCACGAACAGAGCGCCCGACTCCTTGTCGAACTCGTACTTGACCGGCTCTCCACCCACCGGAACTTCGATGACGACGTTGAGACTTTCGGGCGGATTATCGCCAACGGGAATCATGTCGATGCGCATGGTCGTCCTTCTTTGTTAACACGCAGCTACGTGTTGGTATCACTTGTTGCGAGAGGCGGCTTAGCCCCCGGGTTGTTGCGCCGCAACACCCTTCTTGTCCAAACGACAAGCGGGGCCCGGCCATGCCGGACCCCGCTCTTAGCCGTAAGAAGCCGGGGTTTGGAACCCGACTTTTGTCTAGAGCGCGGCGCGTAAACCATTGCACACGCCGCTTTCCGAGCCCGTTCAGCGCGTGCGCGCGTCGAGCAGTTTATCGAGACCGTTCTCCTTGCCCGGGCTGGTGCTTTCCAGCCAGGGGTAGCGCAGGCCGCCGTGGTAGGCGATCGCGACCGTCTGGAAATGGTCGCCGCGCTTGACCAGCAGCTTGATCGGCTTGTCCGCCGCCTCGTTGCCGGTCTTGGCCGCGGTGATCGCCGCGTTGAGGGTATCGCTCGAATAGGCCTCGTCGTTGACCGCAACGATCTGCGCGCCGCTGACCAGCCCGGCGTTGAAGCCCGGCGAATCCCACAAGGTGCCGGTCACGGTGCCATCGCTCTTGAGCGTCACGCCCAGCGAATAGGTCAGGTTGAGCGAATGGCGGTAGCTGGCGATGCCCGCGTCATAGCTGTTGGGCTCGTCTTTCCACACCAGCTTGTAACCGGCCATCTCGATCCCGCGCATCGGCGCAGGCTGGTTGGTCTCGTAAAGCCGGGTCTTGAGGAAGCTCGCCCAGTCGTAGGGGTAGACCCCGTTGAGCGTCTTGACCACGTCGTCGAAATCGTAGGTCAGCTCCCCCCAGTCGCCGTCGCGCACGCCGAAGAAGGCCTTGGCGAAGTCGTCGAGCCCCTTCTTGCCCTTGGTCCCGGCGCGGATGATCTGGTCCGCCTCGAGCCAGGTCAGCGCACCCTCGACGTAGTAGTCCTCCGAGCGGGTCAGCGAGACGTAGGGCAGCGGCCGGCGCATCGCCAGCTGCGGCGCGTTGGTGGTGTCCTCGACCGAACGCCAGCTGCGGCCGGGCGTCCCTTCGAGGTACTTGGCCGCCGCGCCCGCGAACATGTCGAGCACGGTCTGCTTGGACTGCACGCCCGAACGCGCCGCCAGGATGTACCCCCAGAACTGGGTCTGGCCTTCGTAGACCCACATCAAGGTGTTCTGCATCGGCTGCTGGTAGTCGGGCGTCCACAGGTCGGCCGGGCGGCGGTACTTGCCGTTCCAGCTATGCGTGAACTCGTGCGCGATCACGTTGTGATCCCAGTCCATCTTGTCCCATTCGGTCCAGGCGGTGGGCTCGTACTGGTTCTCGCTCGAACGGTGGTGTTCCAGACCGATGCCGCCCATGCGGTCGGTCAGCGCGAGCAGGAAATCGTAGTGGTCGAAGTGGCGCGCGCCGAACAGCGAGACCGCCTCGTTCACCAGATTGCGGTAGTACTGCATGTGCTCGGGCGCGATCTTGAGCTCACCGGGCTTGTCGGCCACCGCGTCCATCGCCACGCCATGCCCCAGGTCCCAGCGCTGGGCGTACTTGCCCGCGAAGATCGGCGCATCGACGAGACGCTCGTAATCGGTCACGTCCCAGGTCAGCGTGTCGCCCTGACGCGCCTCGCCGTCGAGCGAGGTGTAGACGGTCCAGCCCGCGGGGACCTTGACGGTCGCCTTGAAGGGGATGTCGCGCGTATAGTACCCGGCGGGATAGAGGCTCATCTTCTCCCACTGCAGGTTGAGCATCTCGCGCGTCATGGTGATGCGCCCCTCGCTCGACTGCACCGGCGAGGTGTGCAGGAAGGTCGCGGTCACGCTCTTCGTGCCCTCGGGCAGCGCGAGATGGAAGGCGTTGACCGCCACGGTGTCGCGCACCCAGGGGATTTCCTTGCCATCGGCGTAGAAGTGCGCGTTGGCGAGCAGCGAATAGGGCCCGGTTTCCGAGTGGTTGCCCGGCAGCCAGCCCGGCTGGAGCAGGATCAGGTCCTTGGTGCCCGGTGCGACCGGGAAGACCTGCTTGACCGAATAGACGCCGTGTTCAACGTCGGTGGCATCGATGTCGAGCGAGACGGTGCCTGCATAGGCAACGTCCTTGGCCGCGGGCATGGCGGGCGGCAGCGCGGGCGCCATCGGGGTGGAACGGGAGGAATCCTGCGCCACCACGGCGGTGGAAGCGAGCAGGAGAGCGGAGAGCGACGCGAGCGCAGCAGGATATTTCATTACCTCTATCCTTGCGTCTGTTTCACGCTTTGGCAACCTTCGAATGCCGCTTTGCCACACACGCCCTTTATCCCGCCCCGCATTCCGGCTAGACGCGCGCGATGAGCAAGACACCACAGGCTATTCGCGGAACCCAGGACATCTTCGGCGCCGATGCCGAGGCTTTCGCCCATGTCGTCGAGACCTTCGAGCGCGTGCGGCGGCTGTACCGCTTCCAGCGCGTCGAAATGCCGGTCTTCGAGAAGACCCCGGTGTTCTCGCGCTCGCTGGGCGAGACCACCGACGTGGTCTCCAAGGAAATGTATTCGTTCGAGGATCGCGGCGGCGAATCGCTGACCCTGCGCCCCGAATTCACCGCCGGGCTGGCGCGGGCCTATCTCACCAACGGCTGGAAGCAGTTCGCCCCGGTCAAGCTCGCCACCCACGGCCCGCTGTTCCGCTACGAACGCCCGCAAAAGGGCCGCTACCGCCAGTTCCACCAGATCGACGCCGAAGTGATCGGCGCGGCCGAACCGATGGTCGATGTCGAAGTTCTGGTCATGGCCGACCAGCTGCTCAAGGAACTGGGCATCGCGGACGGCGTGACGCTCCAGCTCAACACGCTGGGCGATGGCGAGAGCCGCGAGGCCTGGCGCGCCGCGCTGATCGAGTATTTCGCCGCCCACCGCGCCGAGCTGTCCGAGGAATCGCAGGACCGGCTCAAGCGCAACCCCTTGCGCATCCTCGATTCCAAGGACCCGCGCGACAAGCCCTTCACCGCCGACGCACCGACCATCGACGACTTTCTGAGCGTGCAGGCGCAGGACTTCTTCGGTGCCGTGACGCAAGGGCTCGAAGCCGCCTCGGTGCGCTTCGTGCGCACGCCTTCGCTCGTGCGCGGGCTCGACTACTACCGCCACACCGCCTTCGAATTCGTCACCGACCGGCTCGGTGCGCAAGGCACGGTGCTGGGCGGCGGGCGCTACGACGGGCTGATCGAGGCGCTGGGCGGCCCGGCCACCCCGGCGATCGGCTGGGCGGCGGGGATCGAACGCCTCGCCATGCTCGTCGCCGACGCCGGACTGGTGCCGCAGAGCCAGCTCACCTGCGTGCTCGCGGTCGAGGACGACGGCGCGCTGGCCTATGCGCAAAAGGCGATCACCGCGCTGCGCTTCCAGGGTATCGATGCCGAGATGGTCGCCAGCGGTTCGGCGCGCAAGCGCTACGACAAGGCGGTCAAGACCGGCGCCAAGGTCATCGTCTCGCTCGTCGTGACCGATGGCGTGCCCACCGCCAACCTCAAGGCGGCCGAGCCCAGCGCCGAATCGCTCGCGGTCGAACAGGTCCTCCAGCAGATCCATCCGTGAGCCTGACCGACGACCGCCTGCGCCAGATCGCGCACCGCTTTTCCGAACTGGAGGCCCGGCTCGCCTCGGGCACGCTCGAGGGCGACGCCTTTGTCGCGGCCAGCCGCGACTACGCCGAGCTCGAACCCGTCGCGCGGATCGCCGCCGAGGTCTCCACTTTGCGCGCCGAACTCGCCGAGCTTTCCGGGCTGGAGGACGCCGACCCCGAGATGCGCGCGCTGGCCGCTGAGGAAATCGCGCGTATCCGCGAGGAATTGCCGAGCCGCGAACGCGCGCTCTCGCTCGCCATGCTGCCGCGCGACAGCGCCGACCAGCGCCCCGCGATGCTCGAAATCCGCGCCGGAACCGGCGGCGACGAGGCCGCGCTGTTCGCTGCCGATCTTTATCGCATGTACGAGCGCTATGCCGCCGAACAGGGCTGGAAGGTCGATATGGTCAGCGCCAACGCCAGCGACGTGGGCGGCTTCAAGGAAGTCGTCGCCAACGTGCGCGGCACGGGCGTATTCGCCAAGCTCAAGTTCGAAAGCGGGGTGCACCGCGTCCAGCGCGTGCCGGTGACCGAATCGGGCGGGCGCATCCACACCTCGGCGGCGACCGTCGCGGTGCTGCCCGAACCCACCGAGGTCGACGTCCAGATCGAGGACAAGGACCTCAAGATCGACATCTATCGCGCCAGCGGGGCGGGCGGGCAGCACGTCAACACCACCGATTCGGCGGTGCGCATCACCCACCTGCCCAGCGACATCGTCGTCACCTGCCAGGACGAGCGCAGCCAGCACAAGAACAAGGCCAAGGCGATGCAGGTTCTGCGCGCCCGGCTCTACGAGAAGATGCGCGACGAAGCGCAGGGCGCCGAAGCCGAGGCGCGCAAGGCCATGGTCGGCTCGGGCGACCGGTCCGAGCGCATCCGCACCTACAACTTCCCGCAAGGGCGCGTCACCGACCACCGCATCAACCTGACGCTCCACCGCCTGCCCGAAGTGCTCGAAGGCACCGGGCTGGGCGAACTGATCGACGCGCTGATCGCCGAGGACGAAGCCAAGCGCCTCGCCGCGATGGACGCGTGAGCCAGGAAGCGCCCCCAACCGCCCCCGTTACCGTCGCCGAGCGGCTGCGCACGGCGAGCGAGGCGATGGGTCCGCTCGCCTCGACCGCGCGGCTCGATGCCGAACTGCTGATGGCCGCCGCGCTCGGCACGACGCGCTCGCAGGTTCTCCTGCGCCACATGCGCGATCCCGCTCCGGCCGCGTTCGAACCGCTGCTGGCGCGGCGCCTTGGCGACGAGCCGGTCGCCTATATCCTGGGCACCGCGGAGTTCTACGGATTGGAATTCGAGGTCAGCCCCGCCGTGCTGATCCCGCGCGCCGATTCCGAAACCGCGATCGAGGCGGCGCGCGCGGCCTTTGCCGACGCTCCGCCCGCCCGCCTGCTCGATTGCGGCACCGGCTCGGGCGCGCTGCTGCTGACCGCGCTCAGCCTGTTTCCCAAGGCTCGGGGCACAGGCATCGACCGCAGCGCGCAGGCGCTGGCCGTCGCGCAGCGCAACGCGGTAAGCCTCGGGCTCGATGCGCGCGCCGCGTTCCACCACCGCGACTGGGACACCCCCGGCTGGAGCGCGGATCTGGGCGCGCCGTTCGACCTCATCCTCGCCAACCCGCCCTATGTCGAGGACGACGCCGAGATCGAAGCGGTGGTGCGCGATTTCGAACCGCACGGCGCGCTCTTCGCGGGGCCTGAAGGGCTCGACGCCTACCGCGTGCTGATCCCCCAGCTGCCCGCGCTCCTGACCGGGCACGGGCTCGCTCTGGTCGAGATCGGATCGCGCCAGGCCGAGGCGGTCACCGCGCTCGGCACGGCCGCAGGGCTCGCCGCGCGGCTCCATCACGATCTTGCCGGACGCCCTCGAATTATCGCTTTTTCTCGACTTCTCCACCGTTGAGGACAAGTTTTCGCTTGGAATCGGCGATTGGAGTGCCTAAGGATTGCCTCGAACCGGTTGATGGATGAAATTTCCCCATAACCCGGTTCGCTCCCAGCCTTTGCGGGTAGAACCCCGAATTTCTCGGGTCACAACAATGCAAATGCTTAAGTCTCGGCGCCCGGGGGGCCCGCCGTGTCATACGATATGCGGCAGTCCGGCTCTTTGTGAGAGTGGATGCCAGGGGTTTTGAGGAAAATTATCCTTGAATAACAATCGTGGTAATAACCGCAGGCGTGGCCGCGGCAATAATCGCCAGCAGAATGGCCAGCAGATCAACCGGATCGACAGCCGGGCTCGCGGCAACGCGCCCCAACTGCTCGAAAAGTACAAGAAGCTGGCCCACGACGCGATGCTGAACGGAGACCGGGTCCAGGAGGAATACTACCTCCAGTTCGCCGATCACTATTTCCGTGTCATCGCCGACCAGAAGCAGCGCCAGGAAGAACAGCGTCAGCCGCGCCGCGATGATCGCAGCCAGGACTACGACGACGACGGCGCCGACCAGGAATATCCGCGCCCCCGCGAAACGCAGCGTCGCTACGAAGCCCCTGCCGAGCCCCGCGCTTCGGCCGAGCCGCGTACGTCGGGCGAAAGCGTCGAGGGCGAAGGCGAGGAGCGTTCGCGTTCGGTCTACGAACCGGCCGAAAACCCGTTCGTGCGCGACAGCCGCTCGAGCCGGACGACGCCTAAGCCGCGCAAGCCGCGCCGTAGCGACGACGAACGCCAGGATAACGCGGGCGAACCCGCCCCCGCCAGCGGCGGTTTCGACCCCGCCACGCTGCCGCCCTCGATCGGCGCTTCGGGTGACGAAGCCTACGAGGACGACGCGACCGGCGAAGACAAGCCGGCCAAGCGCCCCCGCGCCAAGGCCAAGGCTCCGGCCGCGGCGGCCAAGCCCAAGACCACCCGCACCCGCAAGAGCACGGACGGCGAGGCGGACGCGGGCAAGGACACCGGCAAGAGCGAAACCACCCAAGCCGCTGCGACCGAGGGTGAGGGTGAGGCCAAGCCCCGCCGCCGGCGCATTACGCGCAAGCCCGCCTCAGGCGAAGGCGCGGCGACCAACACCGCCGACGCCGACGCCTGATCGCAAACCCGCTGGAAGGGGAGCCTGGTGCTCCCCTTTTTGCCGTTCGGGCTCCGCACGCTCCTGCGCGTCGCCTGACCTTTGATCGCCTGGCTCCGTCCCACGCACAGCCCCTCGCCATCGCCGACAGGGCGTTACGCAAGGATTGCTTGCGTCGCCGCCACGCACGGCTACAACCCCCCGCCGATGGCACCCCACCGGCATGACGCACCCCTGCCCCGACGCATGATCGCGCTCTGGCGCTCCCCCCGGCTTCAGGCCCTTGCCCTCGGCGCGATCGCGGCGTGCGGGTTCCAGCCATTGGGCCTCTGGCCGCTGACGCTGGCCGGGCTTGCCCTGCTGCTCGAACTTCTGCGGCGGACCACCGGCGCGCGCGGCGCCTTCGCGCTCGGCTGGTTCTTCGGCGTCGGCCATTTCACGCTCGGCAACAACTGGATCGCCACGGCCTTCACCTACCAGGCCAACATGCCCGCCTGGCTCGGCGGCATCGCGGTGTTCCTGCTCGCGCTCTATCTCGCGCTGTATCCCGCGCTGGCCTGCGCGCTCGCCCGGAACCTGTGTTCGCGGACTGTTGGACGGACTGGCGCGCTGGCCTTTGCCGCGCTGGCACTGACTTTCGCTTCGTGCTGGATCGTCACCGAGTGGCTGCGCGCCTGGGCCTTTTCGGGCTTTGCCTGGAACCCCATCGGGGTGGCGCTGCTCGGCCCCTTCGACACGCGCGGGCTCGCCCTGCTGGCGCCGTGGATCGGCACCTATGGCCTTGGCGGCGTGGCCGTTTTGCTCGCCGCCGTGCCCGGACTGTTCGTGCGGCTGGGGGCGGGCCGATCGGCGTTTGGCCGCGCGCTCTGGGCCCTGCCGCCGATCGCCGGCTTCGCCGCGCTCGGCGCGCTCATGCTCCTGCCCGACCGCTGGGCGCCGCGCGAGCAGGGCACGATCCGCTACACGCTGATCCAGCCCGACATCCGGCAGGAATACATCGACGATCCGCGCCAGTTCGAGAACAACTTCGTCAAGATGGCGATGCTCTCGCTGCCCGAAGTGCCCGGCCGCAAGCGGGTCGTGTTCTGGCCGGAATCGGGCCTTGGCGACTATCTGCGCGACGGCTATCCCGACTACTACTACCGCATGTACACGTATGCCGGCGATCCCGCGCTCGCCCGCCAGCGGATCGGGCGCGTCATCGGCCCCTACGCGCTGCTGCTGACCGGAGCGGTGGACCTCGTCATGCAGGACGGCGAGGATGTCGCCGCACGCAACAACGTCACCGCCTTTGACGGTTATGGCGACCTCTTGGCGAGCTATTCCAAGGCGCACCTCGTGCCCTATGGCGAATACCTGCCCATGCGCGGCCTGCTCACCCCGCTCGGCCTGTCGCGGCTGGTGCCCGGATCGCTCGACTTCTGGCCGGGTCCGGGGCCGCGCACGATCGATTTCGGCAGCTACGGCAAGGCCGGCATCCAGATCTGCTACGAAATCATCTTTTCAGGCCAGGTGGTCGATCCGCTCAACCGGCCCGACTACATCTTCAACCCTTCCAACGACGGCTGGTTCGGGCTGTGGGGGCCACCCCAGCACCTCGCGCAGGCCCGCCTGCGCGCGCTCGAGGAAGGGCTACCGATCCTGCGCTCGACCACCACCGGCATCAGCGCGGTGATCGATGCGGACGGGATCGTGCGCAAATTCGTGCCGCGCCACACCGCCGGACGGCTCGACGGGTTCATCCCCCCCCCGCACAAGCCCACCGCCTTTGCCCGCCTGGGCAACGCCCTGCCGCTTGCGCTTGCAGGGGTTCTTTTGCTGCTTGCCCTTTCCGCAGTTGCACTCGACCGCCGTCGCGGGTAGAGCGCCAAGGCGCACTTAAAGAATTCTTTATATCCTAGGTGACTCTACATGCGTAGCGAATATGTCTTCACCTCCGAGAGTGTCTCGGAAGGCCACCCCGACAAGGTTTCGGACCAGATCTCGGACGCGATCGTCGACCTGTTCCTGTCCAAGGACCCCGAGGCGCGCGTCGCCTGCGAAACCCTGACCACGACGCAGAAGGTCGTTCTGGCCGGTGAGATCCGCTGCAAGGGCGTTTACGAAAACGGTGACTGGGCCCCCGGCGCGCTCGAGGAAATCGAGAAGGTCGTGCGCGAGACGGTCAAGGCGATCGGCTACGAGCAGGACGGCTTCCACTGGGAAACCTTCGACTTCGAAAACTACCTGCACGCACAGTCCGCGCACATCGCGCAGGGCGTCGATTCGAGCGGCAACAAGGACGAAGGCGCCGGCGACCAGGGCATCATGTTCGGCTACGCTTCGGTCGAGACCGAAGACCTGATGCCCGCCACGCTCGATTTCAGCCACAAGATCCTTCACCAGATGGCGCAGGACCGCAAGAGCGGTGCCGCCCCCTTCCTCGAGCCCGACGCCAAGAGCCAGGTCACGCTGCGCTACAAGGACGGCGTGCCCGTGGCCTGCACCGCGATCGTCGTGTCCACCCAGCACGCGCCGGGCTACGACAAGGGCGAGAAGGAAGCCGAACTCAAGGCCTACGTGAAGAGCGTGGTGGCCAAGGTCATCCCGGCTGAACTGCTGTCGGACCAGACCGTCTACCACATCAACCCCACCGGCTCGTTCGAGATCGGCGGCCCTGACGGCGATGCCGGCCTTACCGGCCGCAAGATCATCGTCGACACTTACGGCGGCGCGGCCCCGCACGGCGGCGGCGCGTTCTCGGGCAAGGACCCCACCAAGGTCGACCGTTCGGCGGCCTACGTCACGCGCTACCTCGCCAAGAACGTCGTCGCGGCGGGTCTTGCCAAGATGTGCACGATCCAGATCTCCTACGCCATCGGCGTCGCCCAGCCGCTGTCGCTCTATGTCGACACCAGCGGCACCGGCACCGTGGCCGACGAGGCGATCGAAGCGGCGATCACCAAGATCGCAGCCGAGAAGCTGGGCGGCCTGACCCCGCGCGGCATTCGCCTGGGCCTGGGCCTCAACAAGCCGATCTACAAGCCGTCGGCCGCCTACGGCCACTTCGGCCGCAAGGCGCAGGGCGACTTCTTCCCCTGGGAGCGCACCGACCTGGTCGAGGATCTCAAGGCCGCTGTGGCCTGATCCTGAAGCCATCGTAAATATTCGAAAAGGCCCGGCAGCCCACACGGCTGGCCGGGCCTTTTCACGCCCCCTCCCCTTGCGCGCGGGTTTGCGCTATGGGCGCGTCCGATGATGAACCCCGCCGATCTTCCGCCCACCGCGCACAACGCGCCGGTCTGCGTCGCCGCGCTCTACCAGTTCGCCCCCTTTGCCGATCACGCCGCCTTGCGCGCGCCGCTGGCGGCGCTGTGCGAGGCCGAAGGGATCAAGGGCACGCTGCTGCTGGCGCACGAGGGGATCAACGGCACCATTGCGGGCACGCATTCGGGCATTTCGTGCGTGATCGCGCATATTCGCGCCCTGCCGGGCTGCGGCGGGCTCGAGGTCAAGTATTCGGGTGCGCGCGAAATGCCGTTCCTGCGCATGAAGGTGCGCCTCAAGAACGAGATCGTGACCATGGGCGAGCCAGGCACCGATCCGCTCGCGACGGTGGGCACCTATGTCGCGCCCGAGGACTGGAACGCGCTCATCGCCGATCCCGCGACGATCGTGATCGACACCCGCAACGACTACGAAGTGGCGATCGGCACCTTCAAGGGCGCGATCGATCCCGAAACGGCAAGCTTTCGCGAGTTCCCGCAGTGGTTTCGCGAGCACCGCGAAACGCTGCTCGGCCAGGGCAAGGCGCCCAGGGTCGCCATGTTCTGCACCGGCGGCATCCGCTGCGAAAAATCGACCGCGTTCCTCAAGCAGGAGGGTGTCGAGGAGGTGTTCCACCTCAAGGGCGGCATCCTCAAGTACCTCGAGACGGTCAAGCCCGAGGACAGCCTGTGGCAGGGTGAATGCTTCGTGTTCGACAGCCGCGTGTCGGTCGGCCACGGGCTCGAACAGGGTGACTATTCGCTGTGCTACGCCTGCCGCGTTCCCCTGAGCGCGCAGGACCGCGCCTCGCCCTTCTATGAGGAAGGGGTGATGTGCCCGCACTGCCACGCGGCGCGCAGCGAGGAGCAGCGCGAACGCTACCGCGAACGCCACCGCCAGCAACAGCTCGCCCACGCGCGCGGCGAGGAACACATCGGCGTCAACCCCAAGTCCGGCGCGCGCGAAAAGACATCGGACGAAAGCCCCGACGCCGGATGAGCGCGGACCTGCCGGTTCTCTACAGCTTTCGCCGCTGCCCTTACGCCATGCGCGCCAGGCTCGCGGTGAAGGTCGCCGGACTGGCGTGCGCCTTGCGCGAAGTGAAGCTGGCCGCCAAGCCCGCCGCCATGCTCGACGCCTCGCCCAAGGGCACGGTGCCGGTGCTGGTGCTGCGCGATGGCACGGTGATTGCGCAGAGCCTCGACGTGATGCGCCACGCGCTCGCCCGGCATGATCCCGAAGGCTGGCTGGAACGCGATGACGCGGCGCTCGTGGCGCGCAACGACGGCGCCTTCAAGCACCATCTCGACCGCTACAAGTACCCCGAACGCCACGCCAGCGACCCGCTCGAACACCGCGCGGCGGGGTGCGCCATCCTCGCCGATCTCGACGCGCGCGTGGCGGCCAACGGCCAGCTCTGCGGCCCGACCCGCGGTCTTGCCGACATGGCGATCGTGCCCTTCGTGCGCCAGTTCGCCGCGACCGACCGCGCGTGGTTCGACGCACAGGACCTGCCCGCGCTGCGCCGCTGGCTCGACGGCCATCTGGCTTCGGAGCTGTTTGCCAGCGTGATGGACAAGTACGCGCCCTGGCAGCCGGGCGATGCGACGGTGCGGTTCGGGTAAGGGGAAGCGCAAGGCCCCGAAGGCCCCGAAGCCCCACCCCCGGACCCTCCCGCGAGCGGGAGGGGAGGCGACCCACGCGTTTACGCGGGCAAGCGCCCGGACTTACAGCTTGTGCCGGAACTCCCCCTCGCCCCAGGGTTCGCTTCCGGTGGCGACGGGGCGCGCCGGATCGGCGATCCATTCGCTCCACGAGCCGGGGTAGAGGAAGGCCCCCGAAAGTCCGGCCACTTCCATCGCCAGCGCGTTCTGGCACGCCGTCACCCCCGAACCGCACTGCAGGATCGCGGGCGCGCCGCCGAGCAGGTCCTCGAATTCGGCCCTGAGTTCGGCGGCACGGCGAAACGTCTCGTCCTCGGCCAGATTATCGCGAAAAAAACGACACTTGGCGCCGGGGATATGGCCGGCGACAGGGTCCATCGCCGCGTTTTCGCCGCGGAAACGGACCGGATCGCGCGCATCGAGCACTTGCGCCTCGCCGCCTTCGATGTTGGCCAGGACCTCCTCAGCGCTCACCGTGCCCGCAACCAGCGGCAGCCCCGGCGTGAAATCACCCGGCATGGCCTCGGGCGCATCACCCGCTTCAAGCTCGTGCCCGGCCGCGACCCAGGCCGTGCGCGCGCCGTCGAGCACCGCCACCTCGGCGTGGCCCATCCAGCGCAGCAGCCACCACAGCCGCGCCGCGCCCGCGTTGCCCATGCCGCCGTAAGCGATGACCTGCTGCCCGTTGTTGAGCCCCTGCGCGCGCAGCCAGGCGGCAAAGACCGCGCGGTCGGGCAAGGGATGGCGCCCGTTGGTGCCCGTCGCCTGACCCGACAGGTCCGTTTCCAGATCGGCGTGGCGCGCGCCCGGCACGTGGCCGATCCGGTAAGTGTCGCGCCCCGCGGCGGGCGCGGCCAGATCGAACCCGCAATCCAGGATCAGGATATCGGCCTCGGCCTCGATCAGGGCCTTGAGGTCATCGGCGGAGAGGAGCGTGCGGTAGGTCATCGCACCAGCCTAGCGTAGAGCCCCCGTCCCCGCCACCGGCAAACCACACCCCACCGGCCCGCGCGCACGCCCTATCGTTTGTCCTTCGCCGTTCGTCGATCTTCATCGCACCTTCGTCGAGCGCCAACGATACATTATATCATTATCCCCGGCCATCGCGGGCTTTTCACTGGACAGCGCGGGCCCGGCTTGGAAAACCGGCGCCATCCGCAAGGCGCCAACTGGCAGGCGCCAGCTGCAAGACGAGGACACCTCATGATCCCGCGCAAGACTTCCTTCCTCGCCGCCGCCAGCGCCTCGTGCGCGCTCGTGGCCGCGACCCTTTCCGTCACCGCCCGCGCCGATGAAGGCATGTGGACATTCGACGGCTTTCCCGCCGCCAGGATGAAGGCCGACTACGGCTGGGCGCCCGATCAGGCCTGGCTCGACAAGGTACGCGCCTCGGCCGTGCGCCTGACCGGCGGCTGCTCGGCCAGCTTCGTGTCCGATGCCGGCCTGATCCTGACCAACCACCACTGCGTCGCCTCGTGCCTCTACGACAATTCGTCGAGCGCGCAGGACCTGCTCGAACACGGCTTCACCGCCGCGCGGCTCGAGGACGAAAAGAAGTGCCCCGGCCAGCAGGCCGAAGTGGTGACCAGGATCACCGACGTCACCGATCAGGTAAAGGCCGCGATCGGCGCGCTCTCGGGCGAGGCGCTGACCAAGGCGCGCGACGCGAAGATTGCCGAGATCGAAGCGGCGGGCTGCTCCGACACCGCCAAGTTCCGCTGCCAGGTCGTCACCCTGTTCGGCGGCGGGCAGTACAAGCTCTATACCTACCGCAAGTATTCCGACGTGCGCCTGGTCTGGGCTCCGGAAGACCGCGCCGCGACCTTCGGCGGCGACCCCGACAACTTCAACTTCCCGCGCTACTCGCTCGACGGCTCGTTCCTGCGCGCCTACGAGAATGGCAAGCCGGTCAAGACCCCGGTCCACCTCACCTGGAACCCGCGCGCGCCCAAGGCCGACGAGGCGACCTTCGTGGTCGGCAACCCCGGTTCGACCTCGCGCCTCTACACCATGAGCCAGCTCGCCTTCGAGCGCGAAGTGCGCCTGCCGATCACGGTCGCCACGCTGTCCGAACTGCGCGGCCGCCTGATCCGCGCGATGGAGGAAAGCCCCGAGCACCAGCGCGAAGGGCTCGACCTGCTCAACGGCATCGAGAATTCGCTGAAAGTCTACATCGGGCGCACCAAGGCGCTCAACGATCCGGCCTTCACCGACAAACTCGCCGCCGCCGAACAGGCGCTCAAGGAAAAGAGCGCGGGCAACGCGGCGATCGGCGATCCCTGGGCGCAAGTGGACAAGGCGGTCGACGCCTACCGCACGCTCTACGTCCCCTACCGCTACGACGCGCCGACCAGCACGCTCTACGGCTACGCGCAGACGCTCGTCTTCGCCGCCGCCGAACGCGCCAAGCCCAACGCCGAGCGCCTGCCCGGCTACACCGATTCGGACCTGCCGCTGACCGAAAAGCGCCTGCTCGACCCGACCCCGCTCTACCCCTGGCTTGACCAGCTGGAAATGAGCTGGAGCCTGTCCAAGGCGCGCGAATACCTGGGCGTCGACGATCCGCAGAGCAAGCTCCTGCTCGGCAAGGAAAGCCCCGAAGGGCTGGCCGGGCGGCTGATTTCGGGCACCAGGCTCGCCGATCCGGCCTACCGCAAGCAGCTGTGGGAAGGCGGCGAAGCCGCGATCAAGGCCTCGGACGATCCGATGATCCAGTACGCGCTCCGGCTCGAGGCCAACCAGCGCAAGCTCAAGCAGGAAGTGGACGAGGCCTATGCCGGCCCGGTCACCCAGGCTGGGGCCAAGCTCGCCGACGCACGCTTTGCCGCCTACGGCGACAGCCTCTACCCCGACGCGACCTTCACCTTGCGCATCAGCTACGGCAAGGTCCACGGCTGGACCGAACGCGGCCACGAAGTGCCCTTCCAGACCACCATGGGCGGCACCTTCGATCGCGCGACGGGCGCCTCGCCATTCGACCTCGCCCCGGCCTTCGCCGCCCGGCAGAGCCAGATCGATCCCGCGATCACCTACGATTTCGTGACCACCAAC
Organism: Novosphingobium organovorum; assembly: GCF_022832435.1. Lineage (GTDB taxonomy): Bacteria > Pseudomonadota > Alphaproteobacteria > Sphingomonadales > Sphingomonadaceae > Novosphingobium > Novosphingobium organovorum. The sequence continues at coordinate 60,464 of NZ_JALHLF010000004.1, forward strand.
GACATCATCGGCGGCAACTCGGGCTCGCCGGTGATCGACAAGGCGGGCACCGTGATCGGCGCGGCCTTCGACGGCAACATCCACTCGCTGGGCGGCAACTACGGCTACGACCCGGTGCTCAACCGCACCGTCGTGGTCTCCACCGCCGCGCTGCAGGAAGCGCTGGAGACGATCTACCCCGCACCGCGGATCGTGAAGGAACTCGCGGCGAAGTGAAGAAAAAGGAAGGTCCGAGGGCCAACGCCCTCGGGCTCCCCATACTGTCGACCCCACCTTTCTCGCGCACCGTCTGCTCCGGGAGGTCCGTCGACAGTAAGGGGGCAAGGGGTAATAACCCCTTGAATTCCTGTATTGCCACATTCCAACGCGTAGGATTACCCGGATGAAAGCCAGATTTGCGATCGTCCCGCTCCTCGCTCTGACCTTCCCATCCAGTGCCGCACTCGCGGCGAATACCTGCGACCTTCCCGAGACAGACTACATCGGCCCGTTGCACTCCGCGCTTGGCCAGCGCGCCGTGGAGGCCATCGACCTCGCAGCCGGGCCGCGCACGACGAAGTCAGACGGGGCGCTAGCCCGACGAATCGCTTCGGATGCGCCGGTATCGCTGGGCAGCGGCGATGTCGGACGGCCGCTGGGAACCGGCGCCGAGGGCCTGCGCCGTATGGTTCGCGAAATGCGCGCCGATCGGTATCGCCAATTTGGCTGGGACACCATTCCCACCCCGGTCAAGGATGCCTGCGGCGAGCAGACGATCGAAATGGAATTCACCGATACCACCGGGCAGCACGTCTATCCGGTAAAGTTCACCTTCCGCGAAGGCCGTATCACGCAAGTCTCAGGCTGGTCGCGCTCGTTCGTCGCCGGGCCGATCGCCGCAGTGCGCGACTGAACCTACTCCCCCGCCCCCAGCACGGGCGACATCCACGCGGGATCGTGCGCGAAGGGAAAGGGCGTGCCGTCGCGCAGGGCGGTGAGGATCGCGGCGAAATCATCCTGGGCCCGCCAGCCGAGGCGGCGCTGCGCGTGGGCGGGATCGTAGACGCGTTCGATCCGTTCGGGCAGCTCCCATCCGGCCGCGCGATAGAGGTCGGGAGCATCGGGAAAGGCGCGCGCGATCACCGCGCGGGCATCGCGGGCAAGTTCCCCCGCATCGGCGCGGGTAAAGGGCGGCGGGGCGCTCAGCACGAACGTCTCGCTGTTGTCCGGCCAGTGGGCGACGTCGGCCTCGAGCGCGGCGAGGTGCGCGCGCGCCGCATCGCCCACCGACAGGCGGCGGTGGAGATACTCGTTGGCCTTGAGATTGGGGCCGCACGGGCGCGCCAGCGTGTCGTCGTCCTCGGGAAAGAAGCGCCCCGTGCGCAGGATCGCAGTGGCCATCCCGCTTTCGCGCGCGATCAGGCGGCACAGGTTCTCGCCCGCCAGCTTGGTCACTCCGTAGATGTTGCGCGGGGCGAGCGGGCCGAAGCTCTCATCCATCCACCACGCGCCCTCAGGCCCCGCGCCGTCGCGCACGTCGGCGCGAACCATCAGCGAGGTGGTCGAGGTAAACACGAAGCGTTCGTGCCCCGCGGCAAGCGCCGCCTCGAGCAGGTTGAGCGTGCCGCTGGTGTTGACGTCGATGAAGGCCTGACGGGCAAACCGCGCGATGTCCGGCTTGTGGAGCGCGCCAGCGTGGACGATCACCTCGACCCCGAAGTCGGCGACGGTGCGAAAGACCAGCTCGCGATCGGCGACCGAGCCCAGCACCAGCGTATGCGGCCCGACCGCGACGTCGAGCCCGGTGACGGTATGCCCGCGCGCGGCGAGAAGAGGCGCCAGATGCCGCCCCAGCCAGCCCGACGATCCGGTCAGCAGAACATGGCTCATGCGCCTCTTCCTCCGTTTGAGCTGCGCGCCTCAGCTCAGGTAGTGCGCGCTCGTCTTGGCCGCGACTTCCTCTGCCGTCAAGCCCGGCGCCAGCTCGATCAGCCTGAACGGGCTGGCGTGGTCGGGCCGCTGGAACACGGCAAGGTCAGTGACGATCATGTCGACCACGTTCTTGCCGGTAAGCGGCAGCGTGCAGGCCGGGATGAACTTGGGATCGCCCGACTTGGAGCAGTGCTCCATGACCACGATGATCTTCTGCACGCCCGCAACGAGATCCATCGCGCCGCCCATGCCCTTGATCATCTTGCCCGGAATCATCCAGTTGGCGATGTCGCCGTTTTCGGCCACTTCCATCGCGCCCAGAACCGCGAGGTTGATGTGCCCGCCGCGGATCATGGCGAAACTGGTCGCGCTGTCGAAGTAGGCGGTCTGCGGCAGTTCGCTGACGGTCTGCTTGCCCGCGTTGATGAGATCGGGATCGACCTCGTCGGGATAAGGGAAAGGCCCGATGCCGAGCATCCCGTTTTCCGACTGGAGCGTGACCGTCATGCCCTCGGGCACGTAGTTGGCGACAAGCGTGGGAATGCCGATGCCGAGGTTGACGTAAAAGCCGTCCTCGAGCTCGCGCGCCGCGCGCGCGGCCATCTCATTGCGGTTCCAGCCTTTGGCTTGCTGCGACATCAGGCGCTCTCCCTCTCGCGGGTCGTCGTGAATTCGATCTTCTTGTCGTAGGGCGCACCGAGCACCAGCCGCTGGACGTAGACGCCGGGCAGGTGGATGTGATCGGGGTCGAGCGCACCGGTCGGCACGATTTCCTCGACTTCGACCACGCAGACCTTGCCGCAGGTCGCGGCCGGGACATTGAAATTGCGCGCGGTCTTGCGGAAGACCACGTTGCCGCTTTCGTCCGCCTTCCACGCCTTGACCACCGACAGGTCGGCGAAGATGCCTTCCTCGAGGATGTAGTCCTGCCCGCCGAAGCTCTTCACTTCCTTGCCCTCGGCAACCTGGGTGCCGACGCCCGTCTTGGTGTAGAAGCCCGGAATGCCCGCGCCGCCCGCGCGCAGGCGCTCGGCCAGCGTGCCCTGCGGGCAGAACTCGACCTCCAGCTCGCCCGAGAGGAACTGGCGCTCGAACTCCTTGTTCTCGCCCACGTAGGACGAAATCATCTTCTTCACCTGGTGGGTGCGCAGCAGCTTGCCGATGCCTTCGTTGTCGATGCCCGCGTTGTTCGAGGCAAACGTGAGACCCGTCACGCCCGAATCGCGGATTGCGTCGAGCAGCCTTTCGGGGATGCCGCATAGGCCGAAACCCCCGCTGGCGATCAGCATGCCGTCGCGCAGCAGGCCATCGAGCGCGGCTTCGGCGCTGGGATAGAGCTTCTTCATGAAAATCCTTCTCTCCAACTTCCGCGCGGAAGGGTACTCCGGCGATAGCATCAGAAATAGCGATTAATTTTTATCGATTATGATAAACAATCCTGATGAAACGGATTGCCCTCTTCCATCTCGAAACGCTCATGTGGATCGAGCGCCTCGGCACGTTCGCAGCGGCCGCGCAGCGCCTCCATACCACGCAACCCGCGATTTCGGCACGGGTTCGTGAGATCGAGGAGCAGCTCGGCCTTGCCCTGTTCCAACGCGAGGGACGCCGGATGGTTCTCACCGCGCGCGCGCGCCGCCTGATCCAGGCCTGCGAGCCCTTGTGCCACGAGCTTGAGCAGGCGCTGCTCGATGCGAGCGACTTTGCCGGTGCCTCGGGCACGGTGCGGATCGGCTCGGGCGAGATCGCGGCGGCCAGCTGCCTGCCCGGCTGGGTCCAGGCGATCGAGCGCGAACGCCCTGGCGTCACCATGGAGATCGAGCTCGACCTCACCGCCCGGCTCATGCAGGACCTGCTCGCCGGGCGGCGCGACATCGTGTTCCTTGCCGGGCCGGTCGCCAGCCCCGGCATCCAGACCGCGCCGATCGGCACGGTCGCGCTGGTCTGGGCGGCCAACCCCGCGCTGGCTGCGCGAGGCGGGCTCACCGCAGACCTGCCGATCTGGTCGCTGCCCGACCACTCCCCGCTCCACGCCGTCACCCACGAAACGCTCGACGCGGCCGGGATCACCCGCCCGCGCCTGCACACCTGCAACAACGTGCGCATGCTGATCGAGATCGTGGCGAGCGGGCGCGGCGCGGCGGTTCTGCCCGAAACGATGGTGCGCGAGGATCTGGCGCGCGGCCGCCTCGCCGAATGCCACCCGCGACCGGGCCGCGCGCTGGCCTTCGAGGCCGCGGTGCGCGCGCGCGAGCGCGATCCGGTGATCCTCGACCTGTTCGCCCGCGCCGCCGACCTGCGCATCGAGTCCGCCCCCCGCTCCCTGTAGCGCTGGAAACCTTTGCATTGCTCCCGCGCGCCGATTTTCCCTTGATCGGCAAGGCAATGTTTGATCTTCGTCATGGCCGATGATGAACCGTGGCTCTAGCCTTCTGGCCAGCCATATGGGGAGATAAGACCATGCGCTCGATACTCGTCAACGTAGACCGCAAGCCGGGCAGCGACGCCCGCGTCGAAACCGCGCTCAACCTTGCCCGCAAGACCAGCGGGCATGTCACCGCGCTCGTCGATACGCCCGTCGCGCGCTACATTGCGATGGACCCGATGGGCGGCAGCTACGTGATCTCCGACGCGCTCGACAAGGCACGCGCCGAGGATGACAGCGCCGCCGCCGAGACCGAGGCCAAGCTCGCGCGCAACGACGTCTCGTTCGACGTCCTGCGCAGCGAGGACGATCCGGTCAGCGCGCTGGCGACGATCGCGCGCCTGTCGGACCTGACCATCGTCTCGCGCTCGGGCGGGCTGGCGGGCGAACTCGCGCTCGTCTCGAACACCCCGGTCCTCGTGCTGAGCGATGAAAAGCCGATCGAATTCCCGATCCGCCGGGCCTGCATCGCGTGGGACGGCGGCGAACAGTCGGCCGCCGCGCTGCGCGCCTCGATCCCGCTGCTGGGCGATTGCCAGGTGGTCAAGGTGATCACCGTGGCCGAAAAGTCGGGCGGCTTTCCGGCTACCGACGCGCTGCGCTACCTCTCGCGTCACGGCATCCACGCCGAACTCGAGGAACACGAACGGCGCGGTTCGACCGAAGAGACGCTGGCCACCGCCGTCGCCCAGACCCATGCCGAGCTGCTGGTCATGGGTGCCTACGGCAAGAGCCGCTTCCGCGAATTCCTGTTCGGCGGCGTGACCGCCTACTTCCTTGAAGAAGGCAGCGCCCCCTCGCTCCTGCTCTCGCACTAATGCATTTTCCCGTCAGGTGAAAACCTGAGCGGGAAACGCTTCAGGACGACCCGAGGGGGAAGCGGAGCGCCTCCCTCTCCATCGGGCTCCAACCGCAAACAGGCCCGCAGCGCCACGGTGCTGCGGGCCTGTTTGCAGGTCCTGACCCACCTGCCGCAAAATTAGAACACGGCCACCGCTTTTTTGCAACGCAACAGACAAGGATTGCAAGATCGCCGTCACGGCCCCTTGCGGGTGAGCCCTCGCAACCCATTCCGAAAATCGATTCACCTTCAGAGATGGCGGAAATACGTGGCTCGCAACGTCCTAATTTCGCGCGCAATTCCATATGAGGCAACTCGCAGTGCGCCAAACGCAATAAAAAAGCACCACTTCGCACTTGCACAACGAACCGATTCGTCTCATAAAGAGCCTGCCTTTCAGGCATCCTCTCCCAAAACTTCCACGACCCGACCGGAAACGGCCGGGTCTTTTTTTGTCTGACAGACTTTTGTCTGCCAGACGGGCGCCCTTGCCTTAGGTTCGGTTTGAAAACACCGGGCGCGATACCTAGCTCCTTTGAACAAGCTCCTGCCCGACGGCCAAGCTGTGGCGCCGGGCAAGAGCCGTTGCTTCGAAAGGACAATCATGAGCGAGCCCGAATCCAGGGTCGACGAACGCGTAGTCCGGCTGCAAGTCGCAGCGGCGCGCCAGGAAGAAAGCGGCCAGGGCATTGCCCGCCTGTCGCGCGAATCGCTTGCCGCCATCAACGCCATGGAAGGCGACGTGCTGGAAATCACCGGCAAGTCGGTCACCGTCGCGCGCGCGGTCCTGGCCTATCCCGAGGATGAGGGACTCGAGGTCATCCGTCTCGACGGTCTCCAGCGCGGCAACGCCGAGGTTGGCTCGGGCGATCACGTCGGCGTGCGCAAGGCCGAATCGCGCCCCGCGCAGCGCGTCGTTTTCGCGCCCGCGCAGCGCGACATGCGCCTGCAGGGGCCGACGATCGCGCTCAAGCGCAACTTCTTCGCACGCCCGATGGTCCAGGGCGATCTCGTCGCCACCACCGGCCAGCAGCAGGTTGCCGACATTCCCCCGCAGCTGCGGCGCATGTTCAACGCGCCGGCCTATGCGCTGACGCAAATTCGCCTCAACGTCGTCTCGACCACCCCGCGCGGCATCGTCCACATCGACGAGAACACCGAAGTCGAACTGCGCGAGACTTTCGAGGAAGCGCATGAACCGCGCGGCGACGTCAACTACGACGACGTTGGCGGCATGGAGGACACCATCCGCCAGCTGCGCGAGATGGTCGAGCTGCCGCTGCGCTACCCCGAACTGTTCACGCGCCTGGGCGTCGCCCCGCCCAAGGGCGTACTGCTCCACGGCCCGCCGGGAACCGGCAAGACGCGCCTTGCCCAGGCCGTCGCCAACGAGAGCGAGGCGAGCTTCTTCTCGATCAACGGCCCCGAAATCATGGGTTCGGGCTATGGCGAGAGCGAAAAGCACCTGCGCGACGTGTTCGAGGAAGCGACCAAGGCCGCGCCCGCAATCGTGTTCATCGACGAGATCGACTCGATCGCCCCCAAGCGCGACCAGGTTCACGGTGAAGCCGAAAAGCGCCTCGTCGCCCAGTTGCTCACGCTGATGGACGGGCTCAACAGCCGCGCCCACGTCGTCGTCATCGCGGCCACCAACCGGCCCGATGCAATCGACGAGGCGCTGCGCCGCCCCGGCCGGTTCGACCGCGAAATCGTGATCGGTGTCCCCGACGAAAGCGGGCGGCGCGAGATTCTGGCGATCCACACCCGCGGCATGCCGCTGGGCGAGAAGGTCTCGCTGCAGGAACTGGCGCGCACCACGCACGGTTTCGTCGGCGCGGACCTCGCCGCGCTCACCCGCGAGGCCGCGATCGAGGCGGTGCGCCGGATCATGCCCCGGCTCGACCTGGAGGCCCGCGCGATCCCGCCCGAAGTGCTCGAAAACCTCTCGGTCGAGCGCGATGACTTCATCGCCGCGCTCAAGCGCGTCCAGCCTTCGGCGATGCGCGAGGTCATGGTCCAGGTGCCCCAGATCGGCTGGTCGGACATCGGCGGGCTCGACGAGGCGCAGTTGAAGCTCAAGGAAGGCATCGAGCTGCCGCTCAAGAACCCCGAGGCGTTCCATCGCCTCGGCATCCGCGCGGCCAAGGGCTTCCTGCTCTACGGCCCGCCGGGCACGGGCAAGACGCTGCTGGCCAAGGCGGTGGCCAAGGAGGCGGAAGCCAACTTCATCTCGATCAAGTCCTCCGACCTGCTGTCCAAGTGGTACGGCGAGAGCGAACAGCAGATCGCCCGGCTCTTCGCGCGCGCGCGCCAGGTCGCGCCGTGCGTGGTGTTCATCGACGAGATCGACAGCCTCGTCCCCGCGCGCGGCATGGGCGGGGGCGGCCTGGGCGAGCCGCAGGTGACCGCCCGCGTGGTCAACACGATCCTGGCGGAAATGGACGGCATGGAGGAGCTGCAATCGGTGGTCCTGGTCGGCGCGACGAACCGGCCCGGCCTCGTCGATCCGGCGCTGCTGCGCCCCGGACGGTTCGACGAACTGGTCTATGTCGGCACGCCCGATACGGCTGGCCGCGAGCACATCCTGGGCATCCACACGGCGGCCATGCCGCTGGCCCCGGACGTCTCGCTCGCGACCATCGCCAAGCGCACCGAGCGTTTTACCGGCGCCGACCTCGAAGACGTGGTGCGCCGCGCCGGCCTCATCGCCATCCGCAAGGCGGGCGCGGCGGTCGAAGCGGTGTCGATGGCCGACTTCGAGGACTCGCTCGAGGACGCGCGCGCCACCGTCTCGGCCGAGATGGAGACCGAATACGCCAAGATGAAGGGCGAACTGAAGAAGCGCGCGATGGAAGTCGCCCCGATCGGCTTCATCGCGCCCGGCATGGTCGAGCCGACCCGCGCGAACAAGCACGGGGATTGAGACAGGACTGGAGACCCGCACCTCTCTCATCCGGCAAGGCGCGAGAGAGGTGCGGGTCTCCAGTCCACAGGGCCAAGAGCGATCGATCCAATGCAATCGGAGCGATCGCTCTTGGCCTTTGTTTTTACGCATTTTCTGAACCGTCAGGTGATTTCACCTGACTGGAAAACGCTCAAGGGATGGTAAATCCCTTAAATCCCTTTCTTCTATCTCAGGAACACTTCGGCGTAATCTGGTACAGCTTGTCCCAGTCCTTGCCCGTCACGAAGATCCGCTTCCTTGCCGCATCATAAGCGATGCCGTTAAGCACATCGTCACTGGTGCGCGCCCCGCTTTTGGCCGCGAGCCCCGACAGATCGACCCAGCTCTTGACCGCGCCGCTCGCCGGATCGATCCGCGCGATGCGATCGGTCATCCACACGTTGGCCCAGATTTCCCCATCGATCCATTCCAGTTCGTTGAGCATGGGCACTGGCTCACCCGCGTCGGTGACCGCGATCGTCCCGGTGCGCTTGAAGGTCGCGGGATCGCGCAGGATGAGGTTGGCCGAACCGTCGCTCTGGTAAATCGTGCCGTCGTGGATGGTCATGCCCCAGCCCTCGCCCGAGAAGGGAAACAGGGTGATCGGCTTCAGGGTCTTGCGATCCCAGCGATAGCCCAGCCCGTCGCGCCAGGTGAGGCTGATGATCTGGTCGCCCCAGGCCACCGAACCTTCGCCGAAGAAGGTGGGATCGACCTGGCCTTCGCGGATCGGCGTGGTGCTCTCCAGCGTGCGCGTATAGACGCGCGACTGGCCCTTTTGCCCGGTGCTTTCGTAAAGCACGCCGTCGGCGAAGAAGAGCCCTTCGGTGAAGGCTTGCGGATCGTGCGGATAGGTCGCCAGGACCGAATAGGAACACACCGGCGTCGCCTTGGCCGTACAGGCGCACAGGCCCGTCAGGAGGAGGCCCAGAAGCGCGCGCGCCAGCGGCGTGGAGGAAGCAAGGGTCATAGCGCCTAGCTGCCTAACCCCTGCGACTTGCGCAAGCCTGAACGCGTGCAGACGGGCGCGCTTCTCCCCCTTTCGCACGCCTGCAACAATCGCGCGGCAGGACTGTGCATCCATGCTGGCACGCCTGCTCCCCCTGATCGCTCTTGCCGCCCTTTGCGGCCCCGCCGCCGCCCTTGCGCAAGACAGCGCGCCCTCCCCGGCTCCGGCGCCGGTCACGCTGCGCTTTCACGCCGCACAGGCGCACCAGGGCGCGGCGTCCGACGGCACCTACTTTTACGCGATCAGCAACGATGCGATCGGCAAGTACCGCATCGCGACCGGCGAACAGGTCGCCGAGTGGCACGGCCAGCCGCGCCTCTTCCCGCACATGAACAGCTGCACCGTGGTGGGCCACCAGCTGGTCTGCGCGGCCTCAAACTACCCGGCCCTCCCGCAGACGAGCGCGGTCGAATTCTTCGACACGCGCACGATGACGCACCTTCGCACGGTAAGTCTCGGGCTGTTGCAGGGCTCGCTCACGGTGATGGACCGGCACGCCGGGCACTGGTGGGCGGTGCTCGCCAACTACACCGGCAAGGGCGGCGATCCCGCGCGCGGCGCGGCCTTCACCCAGCTGGTCCAGATGGACGCTGCGTTCCACCCCGAACAAGCCTGGGTCTTTCCCGAAGCCGTGCTGGCGCGCATGGCGCCCAAGAGCTGCTCGGGACTGAGCTGGGGGCCAGACGGCTACATCTACGCGACCGGCCACGACCGGCCCGAAGTCTACGTGCTGCGCCTGCCCGAGGCGGGCTCGAGCCTCGAACTGGTGACCACGCTCGGCCTCGCCAGCGCCGGTCAGGCGATCGACTGGGACCCCAAGGCACCGCGCCGCCTGTGGTCGATCGGACGCGGGGACGGCGAAGTTCTGGCCAGTACGATGCCGCAAGTGCGCCAGTAGCGAAGGCCCGATCAGGGCGCGCGCTCGATCCACCACTTGCGCAGCCCCTGCACCAGAGCGCCGGCGACGGCGAGGCCCCCAAGGACCAGCCACAGGCGCCCCCATCCGTGCAAGAGGTCGGTCGATCCGCTGATCTTCCACAGCATCAGCCCGACCAGAACGGGTGCTCCAAACACTTGCGGATAGGTGATGCGCGCCAGATTGCGCCGACGCACGATCGCTTTGGAACAGGCCTCTCCCACCGCGGCTCGCCCGGCCAGCCTGCGGACAGGGCGAGTCCAGTTCCAATGGGTTGCGGCGAAGATCACGATCAAAATCACCACACAGATGGCCCAGATCGCCGAGTCGTCCATGCCTTTGCCCGAAGCCCCGAAGAGCAGCATCGCCGCGCCGATCAGCGCAAGACCAAATCCAGCCGCCAGGATCGGCAACCGTTTCTGCCGCTGCTGGTAAACCGCCACGAAGGCATCGCGCTCGTCCGCGCTGACCGGAATCGGCGCGCCCTTCAGGCTGCGCCGGTAGAGATAGCCGTGCTCCACCGGCTCGAACTGATCCGCGAAAGTGTCAAGGCTCAGGCGTGTGAAACGGTCCCTCATGGCCTTGAAGGTTTCATCGAATTTTCGCGCGTTTGCAATATCCTATCGCACAATTCGCCTACATCTGCGCGAGCGCCGCCGCCGAGGGAGCGCCCAGTCCCGCGAGTTCGACCGGGGCTACCGGGGCGAGGCGGTTGCGCACGATCGCCTCGGGCATTTCGGCGGCTAGCCACTGGATCAGCGCCTCGCGCACGTCGCAGCGCAGATCGAACAGGGTGGGGCTGTCCTTGGCGGTGACGAGGAAGCGCACCTCGATCGCATCGCGGGTCAGTTCGGTCACCTGCATGTGCCGGACGCGCCCGTCCCAGCGCTCGTTCGCCGCGACGATCTCCAGAAACTTCGCGCGGATCGGGTCGAGCCGGGTTGCCGGATCGACATAGAGCATGACCGTCCCCATCAGCTGCGAGGTGGTCTTGGTCCAGTTCTGGAAGATTTCCTCGAGGAACTTGTTGGTGGGCACCACCAGCCGCCGCTCGTCCCAGACCTTGACCACGACGTAGGTCGTCTTGATTTCCTCGACCCAGCCCCATTCGTCCCCGATGATGATCGCATCGCCGATGACCACGGGTTCGGTCAGCGCCATCTGAAAACCCGAGATGAGCGCCTTCAGGGCCGGCTGCGCCGCCGCGCCGACCGCGAGAGCCGCGAGGCCCGCCGAAGCCATCAGCGTCACCCCGATGTCACGCACACCGGGGATCGAGAGCAGCATGAGCGAGATCGTCACGAAGACGATGCAGAACGTCGCGATGCGCCCGAAGATCGTCACGCGCGTGCGCTTGCGCCGGTTGCGGCGGTTGTCGGCCATCGAGATGTCCGCGCGCAGCACCATCGCCTCGACGAAGGCGTTGAGGATGGCCAGCGCCATCCAGCCGACCATCATCGGCATGACGAGCCCGCCCAGGCGTTGCCAGACATCGTCCAGCGCGGGTGTCTCGCGCGCGGCGAGCACGATGGCGAGCGCGACCAGCGCCCAGCGGCTGGGCCGGGCGAGCCGTTTGACCACCAGATTATCGGAATCGCTCTCGCTCGCCTTGGCAAAGCGTCTGAGCAGGCGGAACAGCACGCTGTGCAGGAGCAGCGCGATGGTGACCGCGATCACGGTCACGATCAGGGCGACGATCGTCTGTTGCAGCCAGTCCGGCAGCTCACCGATCAGGTTCTGAAGCGCGTCGGTCATTCCCCACAAACTATGCTGCGACGCAGCGGTTGCAAGTGCGAAGGACCTTTCGGACGAAGCGGGGCACGATCGCGATTAAGACCTGACCCGCTGCGACGCGCCGAAGACGTGACACCTTACTTCTCCCCTCCCGCTCGCGGGAGGGGCCGGGGGTGGGCCTTGACGCCAGCCCACCCCCTCGAAATCAGTGCGCCGCGCCCCAGCTCGCGCCCGAGCCGATTTCGACGCCGAGCGGTACGGTAAGCGCCACCGCTGGCCCCGCCGCCTCGGCCATGACCCGCTCGATCACCGCCGAGGCCGCCGCCACGTCGCCTTCGGGCATTTCGAAGACCAGTTCGTCGTGCACCTGCAGGAGCATACGCACGTGGCCCAGCCCCGCGTCCTCGAGCGCGGGCATCATGCGCGCCATCGCGCGCTTGATGATGTCCGCGCAGGTGCCCTGGATCGGCGCGTTGATCGCGGCGCGCTCGGACCCCTGACGTTCGGCCCCATTCTTCGAATTGATACGCGGAAACCAGGTCTTGCGGCCAAAGAGCGTTTCCGAATAGCCCTTCTCACGAACGCCCTCGAGCGTTGCGACGATGTATTTCTGGATGCCGGGAAAGCGTTCGAAGTAACGGTCGATCATCGCCTGCGCCTCATCGGCATCGACGCCCAGACGCCCCGCGAGGCCCCAGCGCGAAATGCCGTAGAGGATCGCGAAGTTGATCGTCTTCGCGCGCCCGCGGGTGTCGCGGTTGACCTCGCCGAACAGTTCCTGCGCGGTGCGCGCGTGGATGTCCTCGCCCTGTTCGAAGGCTTCGCGCAAGGAAGGCACGTCGGCCATGTGCGCGGCGAGGCGCAGCTCGATCTGCGAATAGTCCGCCGCGACCAGGACATGGCCTTCGTCGGCCACGAAGCAGTCGCGGATCTGGCGCCCGATCTCGGTGCGGATCGGGATGTTCTGCAGGTTGGGGTCGGTCGAGGACAGGCGCCCGGTCTGCGCGCCGACCAGGCTGTAGCTGGTGTGGACACGCCCCGTCCTGGGGTTGATCGCGGCCTGCAGCGCCTCGGTATAGGTCGAGCGCAGCTTGGAGAGCTGGCGCCATTCGAGCACCTTGGTGGCGACGTGCGCGCCCTCCTCGGCGAGGCGTTCGAGCACCGACTGGTCGGTCGAATACTGGCCCGACTTGCCCTTCTTGCCGCCCTTGTAGCCCAGCTTGTCGAACAGGATCTCACCCAGCTGCTTGGGGCTGCCGATGGTGAATTCCTGACCCGCCGCGGCGTGGATTTCCTTTTCGAGCGCGCCAATGGTCTCGGCGAACTGCGCCGAGAGCCCGGCCAGCTTCTCGCGGTCGACCTTGATGCCGTGGCGCTCCATTTGGGCGACAACCGGGATCAGCGGACGGTCGACGCGCTGGTAGATGCGCGTGCCACCCTCGTCCGAGAGGCGCGGGGCAAGCAGCGTGTGGAGCCGCCAGGTGACGTCGGCGTCCTCGGCCGCGTAGTGCGTCGCCTTGTCGAGCGGAACCTCGCCAAAGGGGATCGCCTTCTTGCCGGTGCCGCACACGTCCTTGAACGCCATCGGCTTGTGGCCGAGGTGGCGTTCGGACAGCTCGTCCATGCCGTGGCCCCCACCGATCCCGTCGGTTCCGCGACCGGCGTCGAGGCAGAAACTCTCGATCATCGTGTCGTCGATCGGCGTGACGGTAATGCCGTAGCGCGCGAGGACGTTGAGATCGTACTTGATGTTCTGGCCGATCTTGAGAACCGCATCATCCTCGAGCAAGGGCTTGAGGAGAGCGATCGCCGTCTCGAGCGGCACCTGCTCGGGCTTTTCGGCGAACATGTCGCTGCCGCCGTGGCCGAGCGGAATGTAGCACGCCTGATTGGGGCCGATGGCAAGGCTCACGCCGACAAGGTCCGCCTGCATCGCATCGAGCGCCGAGGTCTCGGTATCGACCGCAAGGACATGCGCGGCCCGGGCTTTGGCCACCCACGCCTCGAGCGCGGCGACGCTCTGCACGCATTCGTAGGCCGCGTAATCGATCGCGGGCATTTCGGGCAACGGCTGGCGATCGGCGCCCTCGCCCGAGCCCGCCGCCGCCGTCTGCGCCTTGGCAGGGTTGAGGTCGGTCGTCTTCGAAGGGCTGCCGGTGCCCGTCTCAAGGCGCTTGAGCAGGCTGGTGAAACCGTGCTTGCCCAGGAACGCGGCCAGCGGTTCGGGCGGGATCGCGCGCAGCTTCACGTCCTCAAGCGCGATCGGCAGCGCGCAATCCTCCTTGAGCGCGACCAGCACGCGCGACAGCCGCGCCTGGTCCGCCTGCTCGATCAGGCGTTCCTTGAGCTTGGACTTCTTCATCTCGGGCGCGGCGGCCAGCACGGCTTCCAGGTCTCCATGCTCCTGGATCAGCTTGGTCGCCGTCTTGGGGCCGACGCCGAAGACGCCCGGCACGTTGTCCACCGCATCGCCCATCAGCGCCAGCACGTCGCCCACCTTGTCGGGCGTCACGCCGAACTTCTCGGCCACTTCGGGAAGATCGATGCGCAGGTTCTTCATCGTATCGAGCATGTCGACCTTGCCGCCCCCCTCGGCGCAGGTGCCGACAAGCTGCATGAGGTCCTTGTCCGAGGACACGATCGTCACGTCCCAGCCCTGGCGCGCCGCAGCGCGCGCGTAGGACGCGATGAGATCGTCCGCCTCGTAGCCCTGTTCCTCGATGCATGGCAGCGAAAAGGCGCGCGTGGCGTCGCGGATCAGCGGGAACTGCGGGACCAGATCCTCGGGAGGCGGGGGGCGGTTGGCCTTGTAGTCGGCGTAGATGTCGTTGCGAAACGACTTGCTGCCCGCATCGAGGATCACCGCCATGTGGGTCGGCCCCTCGGCCTTGTCGAGATCCTCGGCCAGCTTCCACAACATGGTGGTGTAGCCATAGACCGCGCCCACCGGCGTCCCTTCGGGATCGGTCAGCGGGGGAAGGCGGTGGTAGGCCCGGAAGATGTAGGCCGAACCGTCGACGAGGTAGAGGTGCTGCTTGGAATCCATGGCCCCAGCCCTAGCAGCGCTTTGCCCCAGCGTCAGCAGGCGCGCGCCACGCTTTGTGGGGAAAGCTTGGCCTTGCGGGAACCATCCGTGCCCGTGTTTGTTGCAAGGCGAGCACTTGAAGGGGGTGGCGCACCGTTCTAGCGAGCCCGCGAAGCCCCTTTCGCGTATTGGCTTCTCGGCGCGGGGTGCGACCGCGCCGACATCGCAGAGTAACAACGAGGGAAACCTGAAAGATGCGCAAGATCCTTTTGGCCACGACGGCCGCCGTAGCCGCCCTTTCGCTGGCCGCCTGCTCGCAGAAGACGCAGGACGCCACCGAAGCCGCCGCCTCCTCGGCCGCCGATGACATGGGCTCCTACGCCACGCAGGCCGCCGACAGCGTCGACAACATGGGCGATGCCATGAAGGGCGCCGCCAACGACGCCGGCGCCGCCGCATCCGACGCCACCGACGACGTCCAGGACGCCGCCGCCAACGCCGCATCGGACGCCGAAAAGGCCGCCAACGACGCCGCCAACGAAATGGCCGACCACACCGACGGCAACCCCAACACCAACTGATCCGGGGCCTGCCCCTGGCATGAAAAAGGCGCTGCGGGCTCGGCTCGCAGCGCCTTTTCTTTTAAGGTAAAAGGGACTTACCAAGGGGTTACCACCCCGTGACCCCAGACTGTCGAGCGCGCCTCTCCGAACCACCGTTGCGCCACAGTGGTCAGGGAACCGCAATGGGGCGCCTCAGCGCGCGGCGGTGCGCGGCGCTCCGGCGCTTTCGGTCTGGTAGCCGTTGTAAACGGTGCGCGCGATCGAGGCGATGCGGGTTTCGCGGTTGGGGCGGCTGCCTTGCCCGGTGACGTAGATCGCGACCGCGAAGACGTCGCCATCGGCGGTCTCGACGATGCCCACGTCGCTCGAGGTGTTGTGCAGCGAGCCGGTCTTGTGGTGGATCGTCGCGCCATCGGGAATGCCCGCCGGAATGCGGCGGCGCCCGGTCACGCAGCGGCCCATGATGCTCATCAGCGTGTCGCGGCTTTTCTTGCTCAGCCACTTGCCTTCGTAGAGGCCCGCCAGCAGATGAACCATCGCCAGCGGCGTGGCGCTGTCGCGATCGTCGATCACCCGCGCCGGATCGAGCGCACCATCGTCGCGCACGAGCGTGGCGATGTCGTGATCGAGGTGCCAGTCCTTGATCCCGGCCTTGCGCACCCAGGCATTGACCGCCGCCGGTCCGCCCACGACACGCAGCAGGCCGTCGGTAGCGTAGTTGTTCGACCGCGTGAGCATCAGTTCCATGAGCTTTTCAGCGGTCATGTACTGGCCCGCGCGCACCGGTGCGACCGGGCTCGAAAACGGTTGCGAGCGCACCGGGATCATCATCGGAAATTCGCTGGTGAGCGACCACTTGCCCTTGTCGACCCCTTCGAGGAAGGTCGCGGCGATCGCGATCTTGCTGGTGCTGGCCATCGGGAAACGCTGGTCGCCCAGGACATCGATGGTGCGCCCGGTCTTGAGATCGACCGCGGCAACGCCGATGCGCCCTTCGGAGGCTTCGGCGGCGGCGGCGAGCTGATGCTCGAACAGCGTGGAATAGACCGGCGGCCCGCGCAATTCGGTGCCAAACAGCGAATCGAAGCTGGACTGGACCTTGGCGACATCGGCGGTCTCGCCCGCGTTCGCCGCGCCCAGCGGAAGCAACAACGCCGCAGCGAACACCGCGATCGAAACGAGGCGCCCCGTGCCCTTGCGGCACCGCGCGAGGAGATTGTCAGCCCGGTTCATGCACAACCCACGTTAGTCTTGACCACCTGATTTCAGGTTAACACAAACCCGATCAATCACCATCCAAGCGCGATGAAGCGCGTGGCGCTTGCGGGCAATTGCCGAAGCAGGACGTTTCCTGTCTCACATCCGACGGAATCGAACCGGGTGCAAGGGTAAACGCATCCACCCGTGAACACCCTGGGCCGATTCGGGTTAACACTGCCCCACCAGCGGCATCGCCCAAAGAAAAGGCCGGAAGGATCGCTCCTTCCGGCCTCATCATGTCGTGCAGGTTCCTGCGCGAGCAGGGGTAGCTTAGAAGCCGCCCATGCCGCCCATGCCGCCCATGCCACCCATGTCGGGCATGGCGGGAGCCGCCTTGTCCTCGGGCTTGTCGGCAATCGCGGCCTCGGTGGTGATCAGCAGGCCCGCGACCGAAGCGGCGTTCTGCAGCGCGGTGCGAACGACCTTGGTCGGGTCGATCACGCCCGAGGACTTGAGGTTCTCGTACGTGTCGGTCGAAGCGTTGAAACCGAAGCTCTCGTCCGACTGGTCGAGCAGCTTGCCGGCGACAACCGCGCCGTCGAGACCGGCGTTCTCGGCGATCTGCTTGGCCGGAGCGGCCAGCGCACGACGCACGATGTCGATGCCGCGGGTCTGGTCGTCGTTGATGCCGGCCAGGCCGTCGAGGCCCTTGGTGGCGTAAAGCAGCGCGGTACCGCCGCCCGGAACGATGCCTTCTTCAACGGCCGCGCGGGTCGCGTGCAGCGCGTCGTCGACGCGGTCCTTGCGCTCCTTCACCTCGACTTCGGTCGCACCGCCGACCTTGATGACGGCCACGCCGCCAGCCAGCTTGGCCAGACGCTCCTGGAGCTTCTCGCGGTCGTAGTCCGAAGTGGTGACTTCGATCTGGGCGCGAATCTGCTCGACGCGGGCCTTGATCTCTTCGGGAGCACCGGCGCCATCGACGATGGTGGTGTTGTCCTTGTCGATCGTGACCTTCTTGGCTTCGCCAAGCATCGGCAGGGTGACGTTCTCGAGCTTGATGCCGAGGTCTTCCGAAACCATTTCACCGGCGGTGAGGGTCGCGATGTCGCCCAGCATGGCCTTGCGGCGATCGCCGAAGCCCGGCGCCTTGACGGCGGCGATCTTCAGGCCGCCACGCAGCTTGTTGACGACGAGCGTGGCCAGAGCCTCGCCCTCGATGTCCTCGGCGATGATGAGGAGCGGACGGCCCGACTGCACCACGGCTTCGAGGATCGGCAGCAGCGCCTGGAGCGAGGAGAGCTTCTTCTCGTGGATGAGAACGTAGGGGTTCTCAAGCTCGACCGTCATCTTGTCCGGGTTGGTGACGAAGTAGGGCGAGAGGTAGCCGCGGTCGAACTGCATGCCTTCGACGACATCGAGTTCGAATTCGAGGCCCTTGGCCTCTTCCACGGTGATCACGCCTTCCTTGCCGACCTTCTCCATCGCCTCGGCGATCTTCTGGCCGACTTCGACGTCGCCGTTGGCCGAGATGATGCCGACCTGGGCAATCTCTTCCGAACCGGCAACCGCAGTCGAGCGGCTGGCGAGGTTTTCGACGACCTTGCCGACCGCGAGGTCGATGCCGCGCTTGAGGTCCATCGGGTTCATGCCGGCGGCAACCGACTTCATGCCTTCGCGCACGATCGCCTGAGCGAGAACGGTCGCGGTGGTGGTGCCGTCACCGGCCTTGTCGTTCGACTTCGAGGCCACTTCGCGCAGCATCTGCGCGCCCATGTTCTCGAACTTGTCCTTGAGCTCGATTTCCTTGGCGACCGACACACCGTCCTTGGTGATGCGGGGCGCGCCGAAGCTCTTTTCGATCACGACGTTGCGGCCCTTGGGACCGAGCGTCACCTTCACGGCGTTGGCGAGAGTGTCGACACCGGCGAGAATGCGCTCGCGCGCGTCGCGGCCGAACTTGACGTCCTTGGCTGCCATTATGGAATTCCTTTCAGAAAATCAGTAAGATGGAGGAAGCGTAGCTCAGCCGATAACGCCGAGAATGTCGCTTTCCTTCATGATCAGCAGGTCTTCACCGTCGACCTTGACCTCGGTGCCCGACCACTTGCCGAACAGCACGCGGTCACCGGCCTTGACGTCGAGCGCAACGACCTTGCCGTCGACGACGGCGCCGTTGCCCACGGCAACGATTTCGCCTTCAGCGGGCTTTTCCTTGGCGCTGTCGGGAATGATGATGCCACCAGCCGTCTTTTCCTCGGCTTCGACGCGGCGCACGAGAACACGGTCGTGCAGCGGGCGGAAAGTCATGGGAGTCTCCCTCTAAGTCCTGTTAAAAGGCATAAACTGGTTTTGGCACTCTCGATCCAAGAGTGCCAACGCGGCGGGATATGGTCTTGGGGTCGGGTGGCGTCAAGCGGGGCCAGGGCAAATTTTTTCGCGCCGCGATGCAACATCCGCCCCGCATCCGCGGCAGGAACCGCCGTTCAGGCGCGCGCGCTGCCCGGCGCGCTTTCGATCGCACGCAGCAGGCCAAAGCGCGTGCGCGCGTGCCAGCGGCCCAGCAGCAGGGCGGCGGCCACGCTCAGCCCCACGGCAAGACCGATCCACACCCCGACGCCTTCGAGCGGGGTGAACAGGCCCAGCGCGGCCGAGACCCCGAAGCCCGCCACCCAATAGCCGAACACCGCGATGGCCATCGGCACGTGGGTATCCTGCACCCCGCGCAGCGCGCCTGCGGCGACGGCCTGGAGCGAATCCGAAAACTGGAAAGCCGCCGCGACCAGCAGGTAGCGCAGGGCAAAGCCCACCATCACCGCGTTGCGCGGATCGTCGACATCGACATAGGCCCCCAGCACCAGACGCGGGAACGCCACGATGAACAGCGCCGAAACCGCCGCGAAGCCCAGACACAGCAGCAGCGAGGCGCGCCCGGCCATGGTCACCCCTTCCGCATTGGCCGCGCCGTAATGGTGGCCGACGCGGATCGTCGCGGCCTGACCGATGCCGAAGGGCACCTGGAAGGCGATCGCCGCGATCTGCAGCGCCACCGTGTGCCCGGCCAGCTGCGCTTCGCCCACCAGCCCCATCAGGAACGCCGCGCCGCTGAACAGCCCGCCCTCGGCGATCAGCGTGCCCGAAATCGGCAGACCCAGCCGGAGCATCTGGCGCAGGCGCAGCCACTCGGGCCGCCACCAGCGCCCGAACACGCGAAAGCGCCGCAGCCGCTTGTCCCACACGATTACCGCGACATAGGCCAGCACGGTCGAGGACGCGGTGATGATGCTCGCCAGCGCGGCGCCGGTCAGGCCCAGCGCGGGCATCCCGAAATGGCCGAAGACCAGCGCGTAGTCCCCCGCCGCGTTGACCGCGATCGAGACCGCGGTAATCGCGGTGGCAAAGAACGGACGGCCCAGCGCCGAGACGAAGGTGCGCAACACGTTGGCGATCCCCATCGGCACCATCGCAATGGCGAGAATGGCGAGAAAGTCCCCGCCCAGACGCGCCAGGTCGGGCTTTTGCCCCGCCAGCAGCATGAAACTTTCGGCGAACTGGCACAGCGCCACGCCAGCGATGCCGAGCCCCAAGCCCAGCCACAGCGCCATACGGGTGGTGCGCCGCACCTCGCGCACCGCGTTGCGCCGCCGGCCAAGCTCGGCCGCGATCAACGGCGCGCAGGCCGATGTCACACCGTTCAGGCCCATCATCAGCACGCTGACCATCGCGACGGCCAGGCTCGAGGCGGCCAGAGCCTGCTGCCCGAGCCGCGCCACGAACATCACGTCGGTCGCGAACACCGCCATCTGCAGGAGATTGGCCAACGCCAGCGGCGCCCCGAGCTCGAGGGTCTTGCCAAGTTCGGCACGGAAGGAAGAAGGCAAGACGCGGCGGGCCATGGTGGATGCGCGCCTTAGGCGCAGCGGGCCTGCGGGGAAAGCGAAAACGCCTCCCCTCTGCGTAGCTTTGCCGCAGAGGCGCAAGAAAAACGCCGATTTCGAATGAAAACGGCGGCCCGTTGTTCAAGACAGGCTTGCCGGAACCAGAGGAAAAAGAGTTCAGAAAAAGCGAAGCGGCTCAGGAAGAGATTTTCTATTCAAGGGGTTAACACCCCTTGACCCCAGACTGTAGACCTCACCGCTTTCGCGCGACCCCGGCTGAGAATGGTGAGGTCGACAGTATGGGGGAGCCCGAGGGCGATGGCCCTCGGACTATTACCCTTTTTTCCAACGCCCAATTCCAATCAGACCGCCGTACCCGGCTTGGCCTTTTGCGGCGCCTCGGCCTTGGCGGGGCTCGGCGCGGTGGCCGCTTCGCAGCTATCCGAGGCGGCCTGAACCATCTGCGGCTTCGCGCCCGAACCGTCCGAGCGGTACGAGACCGAGCGGGTACACCCGTTGGCGTCGGTCGAGGATGAGTAGTAAGTCACCTGCACGCCCTTGGGCATCGTTCCGGTGAGCGTGAAACCGGGCGCCATAGGTTCGCCGTTGGCGGTAACCTTGGCCTGTTGCAGAGCCTGGGCCTGAAGCGCGGCGGTCTGGCGCTGCATGAGCGCACTGCGCTGCACCATCGCGCGCATCTCAGCGTCCATCATCGCCGAGACACGCTGCATCTGGACGAAGGGATCGGCCATCACGGAATCGGCATCTACTGGCGCCATCGCAGGCGCCTCGGCGTGCGCGACCGCAGGCACGACCTCGACCTCGGGCGCCACGTCGCCGGTGTAGGACACCGCGATGCGCTGCCCCCCCGGACCATCGAGCGTCATGTGGTGCAGTTTCTGGCTCGCGGCCTGCGCGACACCGGCACACCCGACGACCAGCGCGGCACCAGCGATCAGATACGCCTTGGGCAAAGGAAACGGGGCGGGCAGCTTGAGCTTGGAACGCATTGGGGGGAACCTCCTTCGTGACTCATCGCCATTGCGCGAGGAAATCTGCGGCCGCGAAACTGAACCTGCGATGACAGGCGCGTTCAGCCACGAAGCCCTTTACCTTACCCCCTCTCCATTGGCCCGCTCACCCCCGGTAGAGCATCGCCACGTCGCACCGTTGGTAGCGCGCGCCGTAGCGCTCCATGATCCCGCGATCGTGGACGAAGCCCAGCTTTTCATAGAGATGGATCGCCGCCTCGCAGCGCGCATTGGTCAGCAGGTAGAGCGTCTTCGCGCCCATGTCGTGCGCCTTGGCGATCATCGCGCGCAGCAGGAATTCGCCCGCCTTGAGCCCGCGCGCGCTTTCCAGCACGCCCATCTTGGTCAGTTCGAACGTGTCGGGCCCGGTCTTCTGCAACGCGCAGGTGCCCACGATGCCCAGCCCTTCGCTTTCGACGAAGAGAACCGCCCCGCCCGGCTCGATCAAACGCGCCTGCGGGTTCTCGAGCACCTCGCGGTCGGTCGGCTCGAGACGGAACATCGCCTCGATCCACTGCGCGTTGATATCGTGGAAGGCGCGCGCCAGCGCCGGCTCGAACGCACGGATCGCAAGCGGGCGTGGCCGCAGCCGGGCGTGGCGCTCGACCATCGACGTTTCGGCCAGCGCGGCCTCCAGCGCGCCGATCAGCGCCAGAAGCTGGTCGAGCTTGCCCCCGCACATCTGCGCGACCGCCTCGTCAAGCCCGGCAAACACGCGCGTGCGCACCCGCTCCATCGCCGCTTCGCCCGGCCCGGTCAGGCGCAGTTCGCGCTGGCGCTGGTCGCCCGGCGCCGCGCGCGCCTCGACCAGTCCGGCCTCGACCAGCTGCCCGATCGAGCGGGTTACGCCAGGCTGGCTGAACCCCACTTCCTCGGCCAGTTGTCCCACGGTGAGGCCGGGGGCACGCGAAAGGGCGGTGATCAGCGGCATGTGCGCGGGTTGCAGCGGCAGCTGTGCGCCTTCGATGATGCGCGCCGCGTCCGCCTGCAAACGCTCCCCCAGACGCTTGAGCCGCGTCCCGAGAAACAGCCCACCCAGTTCGGCCACGATATCACCCATGCGATTCTCCATACCTTGTTATATATCTCGTTATGGAAATGCCCGAAGCGGTCGAGCGGGATTTTCATGTTCGGCTCCCGGCTCCGGCCCCTACCCTGACCCACGCGCCGGCCGCGCAACGAAAAAGGGCGCCTCCCGCAGGAGACGCCCTTTCGAATTTTCGCCTCCGGCCCGAAAGCCGGAAGAAACGAAGATTACTTGAGCTCGACGGTGCCGCCGGCTGCTTCGATCTTCGCCTTGATGTCTTCGGCTTCAGCCTTCGAAGCGCCTTCCTTGACGGCCTTCGGAGCGCCTTCGACGAGCGCCTTGGCTTCGGCGAGGCCGAGACCGGTGATGGCGCGGACTTCCTTGATGACGTTGATCTTCTTGCCACCGTCGCCGGTGAGGATCACGTCGAATTCGGTCTGCTCTTCAGCGGCAGCGGCTTCGCCACCGGCAGCGGCCGGGCCAGCAACGGCAACGGCGGCAGCGGCGGAAACGCCCCATGCTTCTTCGAGAGCCTTGGCAAGGTCAGCGGCTTCGAGGACGGTCAGCTGCGAGAGTTCTTCAACAAGCTTGGCGATATCGGCCATAATATTCACTCCTGATCTGTGGTCCTGCCGGGGCTTCATGCCGCCGGGCAGGATAAATCGTTAATTCGAAACGTATTACCGAGACTAAGCTCAGGCAGCGTCCTTGTCGGCGTAAGCCTGGAAGACGCGCGCCAGCTTGGCCGCCGGAGCGGTCGAGAGCTGGGCGATCTTCGTGGCCGGAGCCTGGACGAGACCGATGAGCTTGGCGCGCAGTTCGTCGAGCGAGGGCATCGTGGCGAGAGCCTTGACGCCTTCGGGGGTCAGAACGTTTGCGCCCATCGCGCCGCCGACGATCTCGATCTTGTCGGTCGTCTTGGCGAAATCCACGACAGCCTTGGCAGCGGCGACGGGGTCTTCCGAGGAAGCCAGGGCCGTCGGGCCGACAAGGAAGTCGCCGATACCGACATAGTCGGTGTCCGCGATGGCGATCTTGGCAAGACGGTTCTTGGCAACCTTGTAGGTCGCACCGGCTTCGCGAATCTTGTTGCGCAGTTCGGTGGACTGAGCCACCGACATGCCGAGGTTGCGGGTGACAACCACCACGCCCGCCTCGTTGAAGACCGCGTTGAGCTGGGCGACCGAATCGGCTTTCTGCGAACGATCCATGCCTTACTCCTTCACATATGACTGCCCGAGATCCCGAAGGCCCCCGTGCAGCCGGCTACATTTGCTTGCCCCTGCGGAATGCAGGAGCCCACACCCGCTGACGCGAGCATGGCAAAGTCCGTTCGATGGGGAAGGAGTTGCGCGCCGAAGCACGCGCTGGCACCGCACTCTTGCGAGTGAAGGGCCGGAAAGAATTCCTGTTCCCCGTCTCGGCTGCAGATTAAGGGGGAAGCCCCCGGCAGCTGTCTCGGACGGCGAGCGGCGAGAATCAACGCGCCGTTCGGGAGCGGCCATTGGCCCAGACCCGCAGCAAAGTCAAGCGATCGCGACCATCGCACGCGCGCGCCTGCGCTTGCGGCCACCGCCCGATCCTCTGCGCCCCTCACCCCGTGCTCATCCGCGAGCCGCCCTACGCACACCCCCGGATACGCCCGGTAACCCCGCGTCAACCCGGAACTGCGATCCTGACGAGCTACCGTCACCGCCGCGCAGGACAGCAGACAGACATCTCTATGGAAATAGTGCCGATCTCCGCCTCGACGCTACCCGTGCCGGCCTATGTGCAGGCCGGGAACGAGACGCGTGCGCGCAGCGTCGAGCCGGTCGCCCCGAGCCGCGGGTCGAGCACCGCGATCGGCAGTGCGCGGGCGGCACAGACCGCGCCGCGCTTCTACTTCTCGAGCACCGCGCGCGACACCTTGCAGATGGAGAACTGGCACCGCGAATGGGCCCAGGCGCGCAGTTCGCTAGTCACCGGCGCCTATACTGCGCTCGACCGCCAGCGGGCGGGCGCGCTGTTCGACCTCGCCGCCTGACTGCCTTCCCTCGCAACGGGCCTGCGCCAGGCCACGATGCGCGCGCCGGCGACGCCCGCCTGCGCCGCGCAGGCGCGAAAACGGGGGCACGAAAATGGGGGCGACCCGCCGAGACGGATCACCCCCGAGGCTTGGGTCCGGCCACCAAGGGCAGTGACCGAACAGGTGCCAGGCTCGACCGGTTCAGGAAGGGTGTCGAAGGGTCGATGACCCGGTCACCGGCCCGGCTATGGCTCGTGTCGAATTTGCATCAAAATCGTCATGGTCCTGCGGCGAAGGGGCGCCCTGCCCCGGCCCGGCCTCGCTCGCGAACGCTCAGCCGCACCATCCCGGCCAGCGACACCGCGAAGGCCGCCAGCAGGCCGACCAGCCCGGCGAACGGGAGGCGACCGGGCCGCGCAGGCTCGGCCGCAGGTTCACGCGCGCCATCAAGGCTCCGCTCGCCTTCAAGCGCCCGCTCCGGCATCGCCCCGCCAACCACCCCGGTCCCGCGCGGCTCGGCGACCACGACCGAAGCAACGGGCTTGCGAGCCTCGGACGTCCCATGCAAAGGCCCCGCCAGCGCCGCGGCGGGCAGCGCGACCGAACCGGCCAGCATCAGGGCGAGCGGCGCGGTGGGACGCCAGGAGGAGAAAAGGGTAAATCCGCTCATGCTCCCCCAACGCCGGACACCACCAAAGGTTGACCCGCCACCACCCGAAATCCGCCGGACCGTGCGGCGCAGCGGGACGGGCCGTTTGACAGGCGATGGGGCCAGTTCTATAGAGCCAGCTCGCTCGATCGCTTCGAGCAAGGCCCGTCCATGCGCGGGGACAGGCCCGGGAAGGAAGCGAATTCGAGTTCATCCGACGTCCAAGGCTGCTGGCCGCAGCGGGCTCCCATCCAGGGTTTCCGCGCGTGCGAGGCGGCCTTTTGGCGTTTGATGGCCTGTCCGCACGACAGGTTTTTCGTCNGCTCCCATCCAGGGTTTCCGCGCGTGCGAGGCGGCCTTTTGGCGTTTGATGGCCTGTCCGCACGACAGGTTTTTCGTCCACGCGTGACGATTTTTTCCGGGCCGGACGCAGCAATGCGACTCGGCTCTAACGAGAAGCGAAGAGGCAAGACCAGCTCATGGCCACCCAGCCCATCGATACGGCGAAGCGCTCCGTCAAGAAGCGCATCCGCAAGATCTTCGGCGACGCCCACGAAGTCATCCAGATGCCCAACCTCATCGAGGTTCAGCGCGAGAGCTACGAGCAGTTCCTGCGCTCGGATCCCGCTACGGGCTATGTCTCGGGCCTCGAAAAGACCCTGCGTTCGGTCTTCCCGATCCGCGACTTCGCCGGCACCAGCGAGCTGGACTTCGTGCACTACGAGCTCGAAGAACCCAAGTACGACGTGACCGAGTGCCGCCAGCGCGGCATCACTTACGCGGCCCCGATGAAGGTCACGCTGCGCCTCATCGTGTTCGAAGTGGACGCCGAGACCGAGACCCGCTCGGTCCTCGATATCAAGGAGCAGGACGTCTACATGGGCGACATGCCCCTGATGACGGAGAACGGCACCTTCTTCATCAACGGTACCGAGCGCGTGATCGTGTCGCAGATGCACCGTTCGCCGGGCGTGCTGTTCGACCATGACCGCGGCAAGACCCACTCCTCGGGCAAGTACCTCTTCGCCGCCCGCGTGATCCCCTACCGCGGTTCGTGGCTCGACTTCGAGTTCGACGCCAAGGACATCGTCAACGTGCGTATCGACCGCAAGCGCAAGCTGCCGGTCACCGCGCTGCTCTTCGCGCTGGGCCTCGATTCCGAAGCGATCCTCGATCACTTCTACGAAACCGTCACCTGGAAGCGCGGTGAAGGCGGCTGGCGCCTGCCCTACAGCGCCGAGACCTGGCGCGGCGTGAAGCCCGCGTTCGACATCGTCGATGCCGCTTCGGGCGAAGTGGTCTTCCCGGCCGGCACCAAGATCAGCCCGCGCGCCGCGAACAAGGCGGCCAAGGACGGTCTCGAGGCGTTGCTGATCCCGACCGAGGAAATCTTCGGCCGCTACATCGCCGAGGACATGATCGACGAGTCGACCGGCCGCATCTACATCGAAGCCGGTGACGAAGTGAGCCCGGAGAACCTGGAAGCGATCGACGCCGCCGGGATCGACCAGCTCAACCTGCTCGACATCGACGATTCGAACGCCGGTCCCTGGATCCGCAACACGCTCAAGGCCGACAAGGCCGATTGCCGCGACATGGGTCTGGAAGCGATCTACAAGGTCATGCGTCCCGGCGAACCGCCGACGAAGGAAACCGCGGAAGCGCTGTTCGACGGCCTGTTCTTCGATCCCGACCGCTACGATCTTTCGGCCGTGGGCCGCGTCAAGCTCAACATGCGCCTGGGCCTCGATGCCGAAGACACCGTCACCACGCTGCGCACCGAGGACATCCTCGCCGTGGTCAAGGAGCTGGTGAACCTCAAGGACGGCAAGGGCGAGATCGACGACATCGACAACCTCGGCAACCGCCGCGTGCGTTCGGTCGGCGAGCTGCTCGAGAACCAGTACCGCGTCGGTCTGCTGCGCATGGAACGCGCGGTCAAGGAGCGCATGAGCTCGGTCGACGTGTCGACCGTGATGCCCAACGACCTCATCAACGCCAAGCCCGCCGTGGCCGCGGTGCGTGAGTTCTTCGGCTCCTCGCAGCTCTCGCAGTTCATGGACCAGACCAACCCGCTTTCGGAAGTCACCCACAAGCGCCGCGTCTCGGCGCTCGGGCCGGGCGGTCTTACCCGTGAGCGTGCGGGCTTCGAGGTTCGCGACGTTCACCCGACCCACTACGGTCGTATCTGCCCGATCGAAACGCCCGAAGGGCCGAACATCGGCCTGATCAACTCGCTTTCGACCTTCGCGCGCGTCAACAAGTACGGTTTCATCGAAACCCCGTACCGCAAGGTCGTCGACGGCAAGGTGACCAAGGACGTGGTCTACCTCTCGGCGATGGAAGAGCAGAAGCACACCGTCGCCCAGGCTTCGGCCGCGCTCAATGAGGACGGCTCGTTCGTCGAGGAACTCATCTCGGCCCGCCAGGAAGGCGAATTCGTGATGAGCCCGCGCGATCAGGTCACCCTGATGGACGTCAGCCCCAAGCAGCTCGTCTCGGTCGCGGCCTCGCTCATCCCGTTCCTGGAAAAGGACGACGCCAACCGCGCGCTGATGGGCTCGAACATGCAGCGTCAGGCCGTGCCGCTCGTCAAGGCCGACGCGCCTTACGTGGGCACCGGCATGGAAGAGACCGTGGCGCGCGATTCGGGCGCCGCGATCTCGGCGCTGCGCGCCGGCACCGTCGACCAGGTCGACGCGACGCGTATCGTCATCCGCGCTTCGGGCGACATCGAGCCCGGCAAGTCGGGCGTCGACATCTACCGCCTCCAGAAGTTCGAGCGTTCGAACCAGTCGACCTGCATCAACCAGCGTCCGCTGGTGAAGGTGGGCGAATACGTCGAGGCCGGCACCACCATCGCCGATGGTCCCTCGACCGAGCTGGGCGAGCTGGCGCTGGGCCGCAACGTGCTCGTCGCGTTCATGCCCTGGAACGGCTACAACTACGAGGACTCCATCCTCATCTCCGAGCGGATCGTGAAGGACGACGTCTTCACCTCGATCCACATCGACGAGTTCGAGGTCATGGCCCGCGACACCAAGCTGGGTCCGGAAGACATCACCCGCGACATTCCCAACGTCGGCGAGGAAGCCCTGCGCAACCTCGACGAGGCGGGCATCGTCTACATCGGCGCCGAAGTGCACCCGGGTGACATCCTCGTCGGCAAGATCACCCCCAAGGGCGAAAGCCCGATGACGCCGGAAGAAAAGCTCCTGCGCGCCATCTTCGGTGAAAAGGCCTCGGACGTTCGCGACACCTCGCTGCGCCTGCCGCCGGGCGTTGCCGGCACGATCGTCGACGTGCGCGTCTTCAACCGTCACGGCATCGAGATCGACGACCGTACCCGCGCCATCCAGAACGAGGAAATCGAACGCCTCGCCAAGGACCGCGAGGACGAACGCGCCATTCTCAACCGCGCGACTTACAACCGCCTGCGCGAGATGCTGCTGGGCCAGGTCGCCGCTTCGGCGCCCAAGGGCCTCAAGAAGGGCATCGAGATCACCGAAGAGGTGCTCGACGAGGTCGAACGCCACGAGTGGTGGAAGTTCGCGGTGGCCGACGACCACATGCAGGGCCAGCTCGAAGCGGTGAAGGCCCAGTACGACGAGACCGTCAAGGCGATCCAGGCCAAGTTCGAGGACCGCAAGGAGAAGCTCGAGCGTGGTGACGAACTGGCGCCCGGCGTGCTCAAGATGGTCAAGGTCTTCGTGGCCGTGAAGCGCAAGCTTCAGCCGGGCGACAAGATGGCCGGCCGTCACGGCAACAAGGGCATCATCAGCCGCATCCTGCCGCAGGAAGACATGCCCTTCCTCGAGGACGGCACGCCTGTCGACTTCGTGATGAACCCGCTCGGCGTGCCTTCGCGCATGAACGTGGGCCAGATCTTCGAAACCCACCTTGGCTGGGCCGCGCGCGGCCTTGGCAAGATGGTGAGCGAGGCGCTGGAAAGCTGGCGTGCGGCCAATCCCAACCCGGTCGCGGGCGAACCGCCCGAGGTCGTCAAGGAAACGCT
Organism: Novosphingobium organovorum; assembly: GCF_022832435.1. Classification (GTDB taxonomy): domain Bacteria; phylum Pseudomonadota; class Alphaproteobacteria; order Sphingomonadales; family Sphingomonadaceae; genus Novosphingobium; species Novosphingobium organovorum. Next base: position 89,640 of record NZ_JALHLF010000004.1, read on the forward strand.
GCTCAAGATCTACGGCGACAATTACGCCGCGGAACTGGACCGTCGCACCCCCGAACAGCTCATCGAGCTGGCCGAGAACGTGCGCGGCGGCGTGCCGATGGGCACCCCGGTGTTCGACGGCGCGGTCGAGCAGGACGTCGCCAACATGCTGGAGCTGGCCGGTCTCGACAAGTCGGGCCAGGTCACGCTGATGGACGGTCGCACCGGTGAAGCCTTCAACCGCAAGGTCACCGTGGGCTACAAGTACATCCTCAAGCTCCACCACCTTGTCGACGACAAGATCCACGCCCGTTCGATCGGCCCCTACAGCCTCGTCACCCAGCAGCCGCTGGGCGGTAAGGCGCAGTTCGGTGGCCAGCGCTTCGGTGAGATGGAGGTCTGGGCCCTCCAGGCCTACGGTGCGGCCTACACGCTGCAGGAAATGCTCACCGTCAAGTCGGACGACGTGGTCGGCCGTACCAAGGTCTACGAAGCGATCGTCAAGGGCGACGACACCTTCGAGGCGGGCATCCCCGAGAGCTTCAACGTTCTCGTCAAGGAAATGCGCTCGCTGGGCCTCAACGTCGAACTGTCCTCGCTCGACGACGAGGACGACGACGGCGTGGCGCTCGCGGCGGAATAAACGGGATCGGGCAGGTGGCCCTCGCGCCCCCTGCCCTCCCCTTTCCCGCCCGCATAGAATTTACCCCCAAGAGGGACGGAACTTATGAACGACCTGACCAAGTTCACGAACCAGATGGCCAAGCCCGAGACCTTCGATCAGATCCAGATCGGTCTTGCTAGCCCCGAGCGCATCCGCTCCTGGTCCTTCGGCGAGATCAAGAAGCCGGAAACCATCAACTACCGCACGTTCAAGCCCGAGCGTGACGGCCTGTTCTGCGCGCGCATCTTCGGCCCGGTGAAGGACTACGAGTGCCTTTGCGGCAAGTACAAGCGCATGAAGTACAAGGGCGTCGTGTGCGAAAAGTGCGGCGTCGAAGTCACCGTGACCAAGGTGCGCCGCGAGCGCATGGGCCACATCGAGCTGGCCGCCCCGGTCGCGCACATCTGGTTCCTCAAGAGCCTGCCCTCGCGCATCGGCCTGCTGCTCGACATGCAGCTCAAGCAGCTTGAGCGCGTGCTCTACTTCGAAAGCTACATCGTCATCGAGCCGGGCCTGACCCCGCTCGAGAAGTACCAGCTGCTGACCGAAGACGAGATGCTCGACGCCCAGGACGAGTATGGCGAAGACGCCTTCTCGGCCGGCATCGGCGCCGAAGCCGTCAAGCAGATGCTGATGGAGCTCGACCTCGAGCAGGAACGCGCCGACCTTCTCCAGGAGCTCGAGACGACCAAGTCGGAACTCAAGCCCAAGAAGATCATCAAGCGCCTCAAGGTGGTCGAATCGTTCATCGATTCGGGCAACCGTCCCGAGTGGATGATCCTCGAGGTGGTCCCGGTCATTCCGCCCGAACTGCGCCCGCTCGTCCCGCTCGACGGTGGCCGCTTCGCGACCTCGGACCTGAATGACCTCTACCGCCGCGTCATCAACCGCAACAACCGCCTCAAGCGCCTGATCGAGCTGCGCGCGCCCGACATCATCGTGCGCAACGAAAAGCGCATGCTGCAGGAATCGGTCGACGCCCTGTTCGACAACGGCCGCCGCGGCCGCGTCATCACCGGCGCCAACAAGCGTCCGCTCAAGTCGCTGTCCGACATGCTCAAGGGCAAGCAGGGCCGCTTCCGCCAGAACCTTCTGGGCAAGCGCGTCGACTATTCGGGCCGTTCGGTCATCGTGACCGGTCCCGAGCTCAAGCTGCACCAGTGCGGCCTGCCCAAGAAGATGGCGCTCGAACTGTTCAAGCCGTTCATCTACGCCCGCCTCGACGCCAAGGGTCTCTCGATGACCCTCAAGCAGGCCAAGAAGTGGGTCGAGAAGGAACGCAAGGAAGTCTGGGACATCCTCGACGAAGTCATTCGCGAGCACCCGGTCATGCTCAACCGTGCGCCCACACTGCACCGTCTGGGCATCCAGGCCTTCGAGCCCGTCCTGATCGAAGGCAAGGCGATCCAGCTGCACCCGCTCGTCTGCTCGGCCTTCAACGCCGACTTCGACGGTGACCAGATGGCCGTCCACGTGCCGCTTTCGCTGGAAGCCCAGCTCGAAGCGCGCGTGCTGATGATGTCGACCAACAACATCCTCTCGCCCGCCAACGGCAAGCCGATCATCGTGCCTTCGCAGGACATGGTGCTGGGCCTGTACTATCTCTCGATGGACCGCGCCGGCGAGCCCGGCGAGGGCATGAAGTTCGCCGACATGGCCGAAGTGCACCAGGCGCTCGAGATCGGGGCGGTGACGCTCCACTCGAAGATCGAGGCGCGCGTGCCGCAGACCGACGAGAACGGTCAGCAGTACATGAAGCGTTTCGAGACGACGCCGGGCCGCATGCTCATTGGCGAATGCCTGCCCAAGAGCCACACCGTGCCCTTCGACGTGGTCAACAAGCTGCTGACCAAGAAGGACATCGGCGAGGTCATCGACCAGGTCTACCGTCACACCGGCCAGAAGGACACCGTCCTGTTCGCCGACGCGATCATGTCGCTCGGCTTCAAGAACGCGTGCAAGGCCGGCATCTCCTTCGGCATGGACGACATGATCATCCCCGCCCAGAAGGACCCGCTGGTTGCCGAGACCAAGGAACTGGTTGCCGACTACGAGCAGCAGTACCAGGACGGCCTCATCACCCAGCAGGAAAAGTACAACAAGGTGATCGACGCCTGGAGCCGTTGCGGCGACCAGGTCGCGAACGCCATGATGGAAGAGCTCAAAGCCCAGCCGATCGATCCCGAGACCGGCCGCATGGCCCAGATCAACTCGATCTACATGATGAGCCACTCCGGTGCGCGTGGTAGCCCGGCGCAGATGAAGCAGCTGGGCGGCATGCGCGGCCTCATGGCCAAGCCGTCGGGCGAGATCATCGAAACGCCGATCATCTCGAACTTCAAGGAAGGTCTGACCGTTCTTGAATACTTCAACTCGACCCACGGCGCGCGCAAGGGCCTCGCGGACACCGCACTCAAGACCGCGAACTCGGGTTACCTGACCCGTCGTCTGGTCGACGTTTCGCAGGACTGCGTGGTCATCATCGACGACTGCGGCACCGAGCGTGCGCTCGAAATGCGCGCGATCGTCCAGGGTGGTTCGGTCATCGCCTCGCTGGCCGAGCGTATCCTCGGCCGTACCCTGGCCGAAGACATCGCCGCCAAGGACGGCACCATCGTCGCCTCGAAGGGCCAGCTGCTCGACGAAGCGGCGGTCGCCGCGATCGAGGCCACCGGCACCCAGTCGGCGCGCATCCGCTCGCCGCTGGTCTGCGAAGCCGAACAGGGCGTGTGCGCCACGTGCTACGGGCGTGACCTTGCCCGCGGTACGCCGGTCAACATCGGTGAGGCCGTGGGCGTCATCGCCGCACAGTCGATCGGTGAACCGGGCACGCAGCTGACCATGCGTACCTTCCACATCGGCGGCGCCGCGCAGCTCAACGAAACCAGCCACCTGGAATCGATCTGCGAAGGTACCGTCCACTACCGCGACATCCCCACCATCACCGACAAGCGCGGGCGCAAGCTCTCGCTCGCCCGTAACGGTGAAGTCGTGGTCATGGACACCGAGGGCCGCGAGCGCGCGATGCACCGCGTGCCTTACGGTACGGTGCTGCTGCACGAGGACGGCTCTTCGGTTGCCGAAGGCGAACGCCTGGCCGAGTGGGACCCGTTCACCCTGCCGATCATCACCGAGACCGGCGGTATCATCAAGTACCAGGACCTCATCGACAGCCGCACGCTGACCGAGCAGGTCGACGATGCGACCGGCATGACCAGCCGCGTGGTGACCGAGGACCGTTCGACGAGCCGTTCGAAGAAGAAGGAAGACCTGCGTCCGCGCATCACCCTTCTCGACGACAACTCGGGCGAATCCGCGCGCTACATGCTGGCGCCGGGCGCGACGCTCTCGGTCGAGGACGGCCAGATGGTCGAAGCCGGTGACATCATCGCCCGCGCCAGCCGCGAAGCGGCCAAGACCCGCGACATCACCGGTGGTCTGCCGCGCGTTGCCGAGCTGTTCGAAGCGCGCAAGCCCAAGGACAACTCGATCATCGCCAAGGTCTCGGGTCGCATCGAATTCGTTCGCGACTACAAGGCCAAGCGCAAGATCGCGATCATCCCGGAAGAGGGCGAACCGGTAGAATACCTGATCCCCAAGAGCCGCGTGATCGACGTGCAGGAAGGCGACTACGTCAAGAAGGGCGACAACCTGATCTCGGGTTCGCCTGACCCGCACGACATCCTGGAAGTTCTCGGCGTGGAGGCTCTGGCCGAATACCTCGTCGCGGAAATCCAGGAAGTGTACCGCTTGCAGGGCGTGAAGATCAACGACAAGCACATCGAGGTGATCGTTCGCCAGATGCTGCAGAAGGTCGAGATCACCGCGGGTGGCGACACCACGCTGCTTCCGGGCGAGCAGGTCGACTACGAGGAAATGAACGAGATCAACGGCAAGCTGAAGCCGGGCCAGGCGCCCGCCGAAGGCAAGCCGGTGCTGCTGGGCATCACCAAGGCCTCGCTGCAGACCCGTTCGTTCATCTCGGCCGCTTCCTTCCAGGAAACCACCCGCGTGCTCACGCAGGCGGCCGTGGAAGGCAAGAAGGACTCGCTGATCGGTCTGAAGGAAAACGTCATCGTCGGCCGTCTCATCCCCGCCGGTACCGGCGCAGGCATGAACCGGGTGCGCGTCGCCGCCTCCAGCCGCGACGCCGCTCTGCGCGCCTCCTACCGCAAGATGCAGGAAGCGCTCATCGCCGCCGACACGGCCGCGCAGGAGCACGCCGCCGAGCTCAAGCGCGATCCCGCCGATGACCTCGGCGATGATCCGCTGGCCGCGGTCGAGGGGGAAACCCACGGCACCGACGCCGATGCCGGCGAATACCTGATCAAGGACGAAGGCGACGAGGCATAAGCCTCTCGCCCGAGCCCTCCAGGCCCATACAAAAGGCCCCGTCGGAGCGATCCGGCGGGGCCTTTTCTGTGCAGGACCTTGCTACAGACCCTTCATTCACCCAACGAGAGCTGATCCCCGGTGATTTCGACAGTGCGCAGCTTCGCCAGGAAGCTCTGCCCCAGCAGCGAGACATCGAGCCCCTCGGGAACGATCGCGGCATCGACATCGTGCGCCTCGAAGCCGTCGATCGCGATTTTCGAAAGGTGCACCGGAACGCCATAGACCGTCCCGTTCGCGCCGCGGCCGATGGCCATGACTTCTCCCGGATTCCAGTGCAGCCCGGCGGCTTGCGCGTCCTCGCCGGTCAGCGCGACGATGCTCGCCCCGGTATCGACGAGGAAATGCACCGGCTCGCCTTCGACCGTTGCGTCGATGTAGAAGTGCCCGTCTGCCGAGCGCGCAATGGTGGCCCTCCCCGCGAGCCAGGCCTGGCGCATGGCGGCGTCTTGCATAGGCATCGCGCCCGGCGCGGATGAAGGGGCGATGACCGGGCCAGGCTGGTCAACCTTGAGCCCCGGCGCGATCACCAGCACCGCGACCACGCAGACCAGCAGGAGAACGAGGGGGCCGCTTCGCATGGGGCCAGTCTATCCCTGCTCGCCCTGCACATCGGTTAACGCGCCAAGGCCCGCGCTCAAGCCTCGTCGGGTCCGCGATACCCGTGGTGCAGGCCCGTGCCGCCCAGCGCGGCCATGAGCCCGACCACGAGGCTGTCCCAGACCATCAGCGCCCAGACCAGCCCCGCGCCCTGCCCCAGCGCCGTGTGATGGTCCCACTCGTGCAGGAATTGCAGCGCCGTCCAGCCCGGCGCGACATAGAGCGCGATGCGCAGCGCCTTGCCCCAGCCACGCGCGTAGGCGGCGCGCAGGCCCAGCGTGCGATCCCCCAGCAGTCCGGCGACCATCAGCACGATCCCCGGCAAGGACAGCAGCGTCAGCACCGCCCCTGCAGCAAACGTCACGGCGGGATCGAGATCGAGCGGCAGCATGCCCGGCACCGCCGCAAGCACCTGAACCAGAAAACCCAGTGCCAGCGGCTTCCAGACGATATCCGCCAGACTCCACGCTCGCCGGCCGGTCGCCCGGTTGGCCCAGAACCGCGCGGTGAATACGACCGCGAGCGTCAGCCCAACCAGCTTGGCGGTGCCCAGCTGCCCGCGCAGCGCATCGCCCTGATGCGCCGCGAACGCGGTCTTGTCGGCGAACATCCCGAGCTGAATTTCGGCCGCGTGCTGCGCGAGTTCGGGCGCGATCACCAGCGCCAGCGCAAGCGGGGCGAGCCGAAACACGCGCAGCGCATCGCGATGGCTGGCCAGAAACCCGCGCAACTCGCGTGTCAGGCGGCTCACTCGGCGGCTTCGACCGCGGCCTTGGCGGCCTCCTCGGCAGCGTCCATCTCGGCCGCCTTCTGCTCGACCAGCTGGACGATATGGTCGAGCATGTCGGCGTCCTGCACGGTGTGGTCGGTCACGCCCGAAAGGTAGACCATGTGCTTACCGTTGCCGCCGCCGGTCAGGCCGATGTCGGTCTCGCGCGCTTCGCCCGGACCGTTCACCACGCAGCCCAGCACCGAAAGCGAGAGCGGGGTCTTGATGTGCTGGAGCCGCGCCTCGAGCGCCTCGACCGTGCGGATCACGTCGAAGCCCTGCCGCGCGCACGAGGGGCACGAGACGACGCGCACGCCGCGCGTGCGCAGGCCCAGCGTCTTGAGCATCTCGAAGCCCACGCGCACTTCCTCCTCGGGCTCGGCCGAGAGCGAGACGCGCAAGGTGTCGCCAATGCCCGACCACAGCAACATGCCCATCCCGATCGAGGACTTGACCGTGCCGCCGATAAGCCCGCCCGCTTCGGTGATGCCCAGGTGCAGCGGGCAGTCGACCGCCTCGGCAAGACCCTGGTAGGCCGCCACCGCGAGGAACACGTCGGAGGCCTTCACCGCCACCTTGAATTCGTGAAAGTCGTGGTCCTGCAACAGCTTGATATGGTCAAGCGCGCTTTCCACCAGCGCCTCGGGGCACGGCTCGCCGTACTTTTCGAGAAGGTCCTTTTCCAGGCTCCCGGCGTTGACCCCGATGCGGATGGCGCAGCCGTTGGCCTTGGCCGCGCGCACCACTTCGGCAACGCGATCGTCCGACCCGATATTGCCCGGATTGATGCGCAGGCACGCCGCGCCCGCATCGGCCGCTTCGAGCGCGCGCTTGTAGTGGAAATGGATGTCCGCGATCAACGGCACCGTGGCCGCGCGGGCGATCTGCTTGAACGCGCTGGTGCTCTCCACGTCGGGGCACGAAACCCGGATGAGGTCCGCGCCCGCATCCTCGCAGCGACGGATCTGGTCCACGGTCGCCTTCACGTCGGACGTGGGCGTGTTGGTCATGGTCTGCACCGTGATCGGGGCATCGCCGCCGACGGGGACACTGCCGACCATGATCTGGCGGCTCTTGCGGCGCTCGATCGTGCGCCAGGGACGAATGGAAGACATGCCGCTCCTATAGGCGCTTGCCATGAAGGTTTGAAGCACGTTTGCGCAAAACCCGCGCGGGCGGCCCCATCCCCTTTGAACCTTTCGCCTTTTTCCGGCATTCAGGGGTGATGATCGAGACCAGCGAGTACGACCCGACCGACACTGCCGAGAGCCGCGATGCGCAAAGCCCGCTGATCTTCGGGCGCGTGCTGGACGGACGCGGCGGCGCACGCAGCCTCGACTGGGACGAGGCGCGCGACTGGCTGCCGGGCAAGCCGGGCGAGATCCTGTGGGTGCACCTGTGCCGCACGGTGGAGGGCGCGGCGCAGTGGCTCGACGAAGGGCTGGGCCTGCCCGAACCCACCGTCGAACTGCTGACCAGCGAGGACACCCGCCCGCGCGCCTTTCGCGAAGGCAACGCGCTGGTCGCGACCTTGCGCGGCATCAACTTCAACCCCGGCGCCGAACCCGAGGACATGGTCTCGATGCAGGTGTGGTGCGACGGACGCCGCCTCGTCACACTGCGCCGCCGCCCCTTGCAGACCCCGCAGGCGCTCAAGTCCCAGCTCGACCGGGGCGAGGGTCCGGTCGATGCGGGCGCGCTCATCACCCTGCTGGTCGAACACATGATCGCGCGCATGAACCGCTCGATCATCGATATGAACGAGGTGATCGACCAGCTCGAGGACAGCGACCCCGAGGACGATCCGGCGGGCATGCTCGACAAGATCGCGACGATCCGGCGCAATTGCCTCGGCCTCAAGCGCCACATGGCCCCGCAGCACGAAGCGCTCGAACGCATCAGCCGCGACGCGCCGGCCTGGTTCGAAAACCACGACCGGCGCGAGATCGCCGAGACGATCGACCGCCTGCGCCGCTACATCGACGATCTGGACATCAGCAAGGAAAGCGCCGTCGTCCTGCAGGACGACTTGCGCGCGCGCGCCGCGGCAAGCGCGGACCGCACCTCCTACATGCTGACCATCGTCGCCGCGATCTTCCTGCCGCTCAGCTTCGTCACCGGCCTTTTGGGCATCAACGTGGGCGGAATTCCGGGCATGCAGGACCCCGACGCGTTCTGGTTCGTGGTCGTGCTCTGCGTGACGATCCTGATCGTCCAGCTGGTGATGTTCTGGCGCTGGAAGTGGTTTTAGGAGCTGCGGGAATCCCGTCTCAGATCAGCGCGGCGAAGAGGAATTCGTGGTCGCGCTGCTCGCCGACCATGAAGTAGGTCTCGGCGACCTTCGCAAAGCCATGGCGCGCGTAGAAGCGCTGGGCGTCCGGGTTGTCGCTGTAGACCGAAAGCTGGATCTCGTCAGCGCCCTGCGTGCGCGCGTAGTCGAGCGCCCAGGCCATCAGCTTCCCGCCGATGCCGCGCCCGATCACATCGGGATCGGTGTAGAGCTGCTTGAGCTCGATCACGTTCCCGCCCCGCGCCACGTCGGGCCAGCCGCAGGCCAGCTTCAACTTGCAAAAGCCCACGATCCGCTCGCCCTCGCAGGCGAGCATCACGGGGATCTTCGGGTCGGCGATTTCCGCCGCGACGCGCGCCTCGCCATGGCTGTCCGCCAGAAAATCGGCCAGGTCCCTGGGGGTATAGAGGTGGCCGAACTTGGCCACGAAGCTGCGCTGCCCCAGATCAGCCAGGGCAGCGGCATCGTTGGCGTTGGCTTCGCGCAAATCCATTAGAGCTCCAGCGTCATGCACATCGAAAAATCGTTGCGCGCATAGTCGGCAAAGGGCGCGCACTCAACAAATCCGTGCGCGCGGTAGAGCCTCTGCGCGGGCACGAAAGCTTCGGGCCGCCCGGTCTCGAGGCTGACACGGGCAAACCCGCGCGCGCGCGCTTCGCCAAGCAGATGGAGCAGGATCACGCGCCCGGCGCCCTTGCCCCGATAGGCCGGGGCGACACGCATCGCCTTGATTTCGCCATGCCTGGGATCGAGCCGCTTGATCGCCCCGCACCCGGCCAGAGCCTCCCCGTCCCAGGCCGAAAAGAACGTCACGTCGCTCTGCCGCAGCCGCTCGGCGGGCATCGCGTGCACGCTCTCGGGCGGCGACCAGCGGTGCATCTCGTCGAGATGGAACTGGAGCAGCGCGAGGATCTCGCCCCCCGTCAGATCGTCTTCGCGGATGGCGTAGCCGCTCATGGATTGTCCTTTCCGCGCAGGGTTTCAGAAGCGTGCTTGTCGGCCTTGCGCACGCCCATGCGCATGCCCGCCTCCAGCCGCGCGCGCAACTGGGTGTAGTAGGCGCGCAGGAACGCGGCTTCGTCGTTCCAGCCGTCGTTGCGGCCGATCTTCTCGGCGATGGCAAGGTAGACCGGCTCGATCGCCTTGGCCTTGGGATCGCGCAGCACGCGTTCGAGCGCTTTGAGTTCGAATTCGCCATAGACCGCCAGTTCCGCCTCGCTGAAACGATAGCCGCTCGCGACCATCGCAGCCCCCGCTGGTTCGGGCGCGGGTGCCTTCGTCGTGCCAGTGGCAGTGCCTCTGGCAGTGGCAGTGGCAGTGGCAGTGGCAGTGGCAGCGGCAGGGGCGGAGGCCGACGCGGTGGCGACCGGGCCAAGCGAGAGCGCCCGGTCCAGCTTGCGCCGCGGCGCCTGGAGCACCCAGCTCCCGGCGATCACGTCGCCCGCGCGCAACCCGTCGCGGTTGAACAGCGGAAAGAGCAGGAAGATCGCGAACCAGGCCGTGGCCGCGATCCAGCCCGGCCCGCTTTCAAACCCGGTCGAGAGCAGGAGGATCAGCGGCAGGAACAGCTCGACATCGCGCAGCAGGTTACGCGCGATGACCATCTCCGCGCTGAGCCGCCCCCCGTCGCGCGCAGCAATGCGGATGCCGTTGAGCCGCTTGCCCGGTGTCGCACCGCGTGGGCCAAGCTCGAAGAACAGGAAATAGGCGTTGCGAAAGAAGAACATCATGATGATCCACACAATCATCAGGAATTGCAGCGCATAGCCCGCCGCGCTCTGGCTATGAACCGTGCGTCCAATCGAGGCGGTGCCCCCCGCCACGTACATCAGGCCAAGCGAGATCGCGATCATCAGCACGACGATAAGCCCGAGGTCGAGCACCAGCGCACCGATCCGCGCGCCCCGGCTGGCCACCGCGATCGAAAGCGTGACGCCCTCGGGCGTGACCAGCGTGCGCGCCAGTCCCGAAGCGTCGCGGCGCAGCGCCGCCTGCCGGGCGCGCCGCGCCTTGAGCCGGGCGATCATCGCGAAGTTCCCTTCGGCACGCTCCTGTGCGCGTTGGCCTCGCGCCAGCGGCGGGTGCCGCGAAAGGCGAAGAAATAGCTGCACCACAGCGCCAGCATGAAGCCGCCGATGGCAAAGCGCCCCGGCGTCGTGTCGACCAGCTGGCGCGCAAAGCCCTCGAGCAGCGCGGCCAGCACCAGCATCATCACCACCCCGGTCATCACCACGGCGGAGCGTTGCCCCGCCTCGGCCGCCGCCTGGAGCACCGGGCGTTGCCCCGGAAAGGCCAGCGCGCGCCCGATGTGCAGCCCCGCCGCGCCCGACAGCATGATCGCATAAAGCTCGGTCGTACCGTGGACCGCAATCCAGCCCGCGAAGTCGAGCGTCAGCCCGGCGCCATGGTAGAGCCAGAGCATGGCCCCCAACAACGCCAGGTTCTGCACCAGCAGCAGCAGCGAAGGCACTCCGAAGGCGAACCCCAGCGCGAAGGACAGGATGGAGACCTGTGCGTTGTTGCTGAACAGCTGCGCGGCAAACACGCTCATCGCGTTCTGGCCATCGTTGCCGAACAGCGTTCCATGCAGGTCCTTGGCGCTCGCACCGGGCACGCGCACGCCCGCCATGTCCTTGCCGACGAGCGCGAAATACCACTCCGGATCGTGCGAGACGAGCAGCCAGCCCGCGATCGTGCCCGCCACCATGACCGCGAAGGCCACCGCGATGTCGGGCGCGATCGAGCGCACCGCCGCGCTCCAGCCGCCGGTGAAGAAACCGCGCAGCCAGTCCCACAGGCTGGTGCGCGGGCCGTAGACCACGAACCAGGCCCGCTGGACGAGCGCTTCGAGATAGGCCAGCGTCGCGGCATCGAGCGACGTCTCGCGCGCGACCGACAGGCTTGAGGCCACGGTGCGGTAGAGGCCGGGCAGCGCCAGCAGGTCCTCGTCCGAGACCTTGCGCAGCCGCCCCTTCTCGAGCGCGCGCACGATCGTCTCGAGCCGCTGCCAGTCGGCCTCGCGCTCGATCCGGAAACGGTCCGAACGCAGCGCCGCGCGCTCGATCGCACCGGCATCGTCGGTGGTCGTGCGGCGCCGGGAAAGACCGAAACCCAGGTTCATCCGATCGCTCCCAGCCGCTTGATTTCCAGATAGGCATCGATCAGGCGCGGCCCGATCGTCGCGTACGAAGCTTCGATCACGTCGACCCCCATCTGCTGGAGCCGGCGCAGGACAAGCGCGCGCTGGCGCAGCAGCATGTCGGCCGAAACCGCCTCGGACAGCTCCTGCAGGCTGTCGGGCGCGGCGCCTGCAATCGTCTCCAGCTCATCGTCGGCCAGCGTCACGAACAGCACGACATGGCGCTTGAGCAGGCGCCCCACGCTCTCGATCATCAGCTGCGCGCTGGTGAGGTCGGTGAAATCGGAAAAGATCACGATCAGCGAACGGCGCTGGAGCTGGCCTGCCAGCGTTGCCAGCGCGAGCGTGAAATTGGGCTCCTGCGCGCGGTAGTCGAGCCCGGCGGCGGCGCGCTGGAGACGGTGGAACGCGCCCGAACCGGTAACGAAGGGGGTCCTGAGTTCCGGCCTTGCGGCAAAGCCGAACAGAGCCACCCGGTCGCCCCCCTTGAGCGCCACGTAGGACGTGGCAAGCGCGGCGGACACCCCGCGGTCCAGCCGGGGCATACCCTGCACCGGCTCGCACATCGCCTGCCCGCAATCGAACGCGAAGACGATCTGGTTGTTGCGCTCGGTCTCGTATTCCTTGGCGAAAAGATGGACATGGCGCGCCGAGGCCTTCCAGTCGATCCGGCGCCGTTCCATCCCCGGGTGGTATTCGGCCAGCGCCTCGAACTGGGTCCCCTCGCCGCGCATGCGCCGCGCGATGAGCCCGAACTGGGCGTCCTTGAGAAAGGTCTGCAAGGCGGGCGAACGCACCGCCGCAACATTGGGCCAGACCCGCAGGTCCTTGTCCCAGTGGCCCGAAAACTGCCGCGAGGCCAACCCCAGCGGGCCGTTCCAGCGCAACCAGACCCCGCCGATCCGGCCGGTTCCGCGCCGCGCCGGGATGAGCGCCACGCGCCCGCTCCAGCCCGCCTCGCCGCCCGC
>NZ_JALHLF010000040.1 GCF_022832435.1 Novosphingobium organovorum
GCGCGAAAGCCGCCCGCGCGAGCGCGCCGCCGGGCGCACGCTGACCGGCCCGCACCGCGACGATCTGCGCGTCACCATGGCGGGCAAGAACCAGCCCGCCGCCGATTGCTCGACGGGTGAGCAGAAGGCGATGCTGATCGCCATCGTGCTCGCCCATTCGCACCTGATGGAGCACCCAGGCCACGATGGCGCCCAGGACCGCCTTGATGAGCGCCCGCGCCTGCTGCTGCTCGACGAAGTGGCCGCGCACCTCGATCCGATCCGCCGCGAGGCGCTGTTCGCGCGGCTGCGCGAAGGCCATGCGCAAGTCTGGCTGACCGGGACCGAACCGGCCCCGTTCGAAGCGATCCTGGGCGAAGCTGCGGTCTGGCACGTGCGCGCCGGAACGATCGAACGCGCCTGAGCGCCGCAGCGCCACCCTTCCGCGCCCGCGCGCAGAAGGCAGCCGCGATCAGGCGGCGGGCTTGATCTCGACCAGAGTCACCGCGAAATGCAGGTCTTCCCCGGCAAGCGGGTGGTTGCCGTCCACGGTCACCGCATCCTCGCCCACCGCGGTGATGACCAGATTGACCGTCGAGCCATCTTCCTGGCGCGCGCCCAGCTCCATGCCGACTTGCGGCTCGGGCTGCGGGGGCAGGTTGATGCGCGGGATCTGGACCACCAGTTCCTCGCGCCGCACGCCGAAAGCGTCGGCGGCAGCCACGGTCACGCTCTGCTCGGCGCCAAGCGCCATCCCCTCAAGCGCGGCCTCGACCTGGGGGAAGACCTGGGCGCCGCCGATCAGCACGCTCTGCGGTCCTTCCTGCTCGGTGCTGCCAACGACCTGTCCGGCGCTCGTGCGCACCACGAAATCGATCAGCACGGTGTCCCCGTTGCGGGCGGTCTGCATGTCTTGTCCTTTGGGATTATCCGGTATTCCAATGCGCGAAAGGCGGCCCTTTGGGGCGCGCGGCGCATCGCTCGATCGGGCGCAGCCGTGTGCGCCCAGCGTGGGCACAAGGTGGCAATTTCGCACGCCCGCGTCAACGCAAGCGGTCACACCGCCCGCGCCCCGCCTGTCCCAGGCCCTATTGCGGAACCGGACTTGCGCTCTTTTGCGGCGGCAGCGCGGCCACCACGTCGTCCACCGTGGCGCTCACGATCGCGTCCACCCCGATCGCGGTGGGATGAACGTGGTCCTTCTGCACCAGATCGGGCTTGTCGATCACCGGCTGGAGGAAAAAGGGCACCAGCGCGACATGTTCGCCTTGGGCGATCTGCGGATAGATCGGGTTGAACTGGGCTGCGTAGTCCTTGCCAAGATTGGGCGCGGCGAGCATCCCCAGCAGCAACACGCGGATGCCGTCGTGGCGCAGCCGTTCGACGATGGCGGTGAGGTTCTTGCGGGTTTCCTGGGGTGCGAGGCCGCGCAGCATGTCGTTGCCGCCCAGGCTGATGATCGCCAGTTCGGGCTTTACCGTCTGGCTCTTGAGCGTGAAGTCGAGCCGTTCGAGCCCGGCCGCCGTGGTATCCCCCGAAACCCCGGCGTTGACGATCCGCGCGTTCACCCCCCGCGCGCGCAACGCCTTTTCCAGCCGCGCCGGATAGCTCTCGCCATCCTCCAGGCCATAGCCCGCAAGCAGCGAATCGCCGAAGGCGAGGATCGGACGCTCGGGCCCCATCACGGGCAGGTCGGGCACTGCATCCATGGCCGCCTGCGTGGGTTCGGGCGCGCCGGGCGCCGAAGGGCTGCAGGCGGCAAGCAGCGCGATTGAGGCAAGCGGAAACGCAAAAGACACAGGGCGCACGGCATTCTCCGACAGGGACAGCAAGGGCTGCGGATCGAACGGGACTTGTGAAACAAGGATTTGTCTCCCCATATGGGAGCGGTGACCCGCGCTGACCACTCCCCGCCCGCCATTATCGCCCGCGACCTGCGCCTGACGCTGGGTCAGGGCGCCAACGCCGTCGCCATCCTGAACGGGCTCGACCTGACCGTCCCGCAGGGCCAGACGCTGGCGCTGCTGGGGCCGTCCGGTTCGGGCAAGAGCTCGCTGATGGCCGTGCTTTCGGGGCTCGAACGCGCCAGTTCGGGCGCGCTGAGCGTTGCAGGCGCCGATTTTGCCGGAATGGACGAGGACGCGCTGGCCCGCGCGCGGCGCGGCCGGATCGGCATCGTGCTCCAGGCCTTCCACCTGCTGCCCACGATGACCGCGCTCGAAAACGTCGCCACCCCGCTCGAACTGGCCGGAATGCACAATGCGCGCGAACGGGCCGAGGCGGAACTGAACGCGGTCGGGCTTGGCCATCGTCTGGCGCACTACCCCGCGCAACTTTCAGGCGGCGAACAGCAGCGCGTGGCGATCGCGCGCGCGCTGGCCCCGCGCCCCAGCCTCGTTTTCGCCGACGAGCCGACCGGCAATCTGGATGCCGCAACCGGCGAGGCGATTGTCGCGCTGCTCTTTGCCCGGCAGGCCGAGGCCGGTGCGACGCTGGTCATCATCACCCACGACGAGGGGCTCGCCCGGCGCTGCCAGCGGATCGTGACGCTCGGCGACGGGGTGATCGCCAGTGACACGCTTGCCCCGCCCCACGCGCAGACGGACACCGCTCTTGCCTGACCGACACCCGCCCCTCGCCTGGCGGACCGCGTGGACGATCGCCCGGCGCGACCTCTCCTCGCGCTTCAAGGGACTGCGGCTCTTGCTGGTGTGCCTGTTCCTGGGCGTGGGCGCGCTCGCCGCGATCGGCACGCTGACCGCCTCGATCGAGCGCGAACTGGGCGCGCGCGGGCGCGAGATGCTCGGCGGCGATGTCGAACTGCGGATGTGGCAACGCGGCCCCAGCGCCGAGGAACGCCGCGCGCTGGGCGCGCTCGGCACCGTCTCGCAAGGCACGCGAATGCAGGCGATCGCCAGCAAGGGCCGGTTGACCGCGCCGGTCGCGCTCAAGGCCGTCGACCAGCGCTGGCCGCTCTATGGCCGCCTTTCGCTTGCCGACGGGAGAAAGGTCGGCGCGCCGCCCGAGGGAAGCGTGTGGATCGCGCGCGGCTCGGCCGCGCGGCTCGGCCTCGCGGTGGGCGACACCTTCATGCTCGGCGGCGCGCCGGTCCGGGTCGGCGGGATCATCGCCAGCGATCCCGAACAACTGAGCGAAGGCTTTGCGCTGGGCGATCTGGCGATCAGCGCGCAGGACCTGCCCGAGCGGGCCGGGCTCACCGCGCCGGGCGCGATGTACCGCAGCGTGGTGCGCGTGCGACTGGCCGATCCCGCGCGCGATCCCGACCGCGTGGTCGATCGGCTGGAGGCCCGCTTCGGCAAGGACGCCTTCGAAACGCGCACCCGCAAGGACGCCTCCCCCTCGACCGCGCGGTTCGTCCAGCGCATGGGGCAGTTCCTCATCCTCGTCGGGCTGGCCGCGCTGGTGATCGCCGGGATCGGCATCGGCGGCGGGGTCTCCTCCTATCTGGAGGCCCGGCGCGCGTCGATCGCAACGCTCAAGGTGCTGGGCGCGACGAGCGGCGACATTTCGCGGATCTACCTCCTCCAGATCGGCGCAGCGGCCCTGACCGGCAGCGCGCTCGGCCTTGCCGCCGGGCTCAGCGTCACCCCGCTGCTGGCCCGTGCGCTGAGCGGCCTGCTGCCGATCGACACCGGCTTCACGCTGTCCCCCACAGCGCTCGCCACCGCAGCCGCCTATGGCCTGCTCGTCGCGCTCGTTTTCGCGGCCCCGCCGCTGGTGCGCGCACGCAGCTTTCCGGCGATGGCGCTGATGCGCGCGCGGATCGTGCCGCTGCGCACCGGCGTGCGGCCGCTGCTGGTTCCGGTCGGTCTGGGCCTCGCGGCAATCGTCGCGCTTGCGCTGCTCAACGCCGCGCAGCCGCTGGTCACGCTGGGGTTCCTGGGCGGTGCAGCGGCGATGCTTGCCCTGCTCGCCGCGCTGGGGCTCGGTATCCGGCGTCTGGCCGCGCACCTGCCCAGGCCACGCGGGCCGATGCTGCGCACCGGGCTTGCCAATCTCCACCGCCCCGGTGCGCAGACCGGCGCGCTGGTCACCGCGCTCGGCTTCGGGCTCAGCGCCTTCGTGATGATCGCCGCGATCCAGACCAGCCTCGATGCCAACATGCGCAGCGCCGTACCCGAGCGCGCGCCCGACTACTTCGTGCTCGACATTCCGCAAACCGGCGCCGAGGCCTTTCGCCGCACCGTGGCCCAGACCCTGCCCGGCGCCATGGTGCGCATCGTCCCCAACTTGCGCGGGCGCGTGGTGGCCTATGGCCCGAAAGACGCGATGACCCGCACCGCAGACGCAAAGGACCTGCCCGATGGCGCCTGGGCGCTGAAGGGCGAACGCGGGCTGACCTATTCCGCTACCGTCCCCGAAGGCAGCACGGTCACCAAGGGCGCGTGGTGGCCGCGCAACTACCAGGGCGAACCGCTGGTCTCGATCGACGAAAAATTCGCCGATGCGGTCGGTCTCAAGGTCGGCGACTATCTCCGGGTCAGCCTGCTCGGCGTCGAGCGTACCGCGCGCATCGCCGCGCTGCGCCGGATCGACTGGGACACGATGGGCTTCAACTTCGTGATGGTCTTCTCGCCCAACGCGCTGGCCGACGCCCCCCACCACCTCGCCGCGACGATCGAAACGCCCGCGCCCGACGCCGCCCGTGATTTCCTGCCCGCGCTGGCGCGGCGCTTTCCGTCGAGTTCGGTGATCGAGACCGGATCGCTGCTGCACGAGGCGCGCGGTCTGCTCGACCAGATGACGCTGGCGATCCTCGCCGCAGCTTCGGTCACGGTGCTCGCGGGCCTTGCCGTGCTGCTCGGCGCGATCGCCGCCGCGCGCGCCAGCCGCAGCTACGACACGGTGATCCTGCGCGTGCTGGGCGCGAGCCGGGGCCAGCTGCTGGCCGCGCAGATCACCGAATACGGCGCGCTCGCGCTGGTGCTGGGCGCGGTCTCGCTGGTTTCGGGCAGCGCGCTCGCCTGGGCAGTCATCACCCGGCTGTTCGCGTTCGAATGGCTGCCCGACTGGCCGCGCATCCTCGCCGTGCTGGGCGCGGGGCTCGTCCTGGTGCTCGGCTTCGCGCTCGCCGGCTCGCTCCCCTTGTTGAGAGCGAAACCGGCGCGCGCGCTGCGCGAGCTTTAGGCGAGCAAACCGTCAATCAGGCAAAGACGTCTGCAACTACGACCACTTCCTGTGGATCGCGGGTGCGGTAAACCAATGTCCCGGCCAACATGTCGTGCAACCCCTGTTTGCGTGCGGTCACGCCGACCATGATATAGCCGATGCACAGGATCACGCCCGAGAGGATCTTGGCGAAGAAGCGCCCGGTGGCGCGCCCGAAACTGATCCGGCGTCCATCGAGGTCGGTCACCACCAGGCCAATCGCCAGCTTGCCGACCGTCCCCTGGAACTTCGAACTTTCCATCAGCGCATAGTACAACCACTGCGCGATGATGCTGAGCCCGACCATCGTCAGAACCGAGGGCAAGAACGCAAAAGGATCCTCGGCCTCAGCCATGTAGCTCTGCATGCTGATCCCGAAGCCAAAGCTCAGACTCAGACCGGTCGAGACCACTTGCATCAAGATGTAATCGATAATGTAGGCGAGAAAACGCCACCAGAAACCGCCGTACGGCACCATAATGCCCCCATCATGTTTACGCGAACGAGAAGAACTGTCGCACCAGAGCGCACACTCGTTCCACGTATGCTCTCAAATTTCAAAGATTTTCGAACAAATGGGGCCACCTGAAAAGGCGCAAGCGTTTGCACGCGCCGATGTGCCATCACGGGTCTGTATGCGGCCCCGGCCATGTACGGAGCTTGCCGCGCGGCGCCATTTCCGTTAAGGGCGCGCGGATTTTGCGGCGTATTGTGCTCCGCAA
This sequence comes from Novosphingobium organovorum, assembly GCF_022832435.1. Taxonomy (GTDB): domain Bacteria; phylum Pseudomonadota; class Alphaproteobacteria; order Sphingomonadales; family Sphingomonadaceae; genus Novosphingobium; species Novosphingobium organovorum. Next base: position 5,871 of record NZ_JALHLF010000040.1, read on the forward strand.
CACGCCCCTCTTACCGAAGGCCCACGCATGTCCGCCCCGCTTCCCTTGCGCAATATCGCGATTATTGCGCACGTCGACCACGGCAAGACCACCCTCGTCGACCAGCTTTTCCGCCAGTCCGGCACCTTCCGCGACAACCAGCGCGTCGAAGAGCGCGCGATGGACTCCAACGATCTTGAAAAAGAACGCGGGATCACCATTCTTGCGAAGCCCACCTCGATCGAGTGGAACGGCTATCGCATCAACATCGTCGACACCCCCGGCCACGCCGACTTCGGCGCCGAGGTGGAGCGCATCCTCTCGATGGTCGACGGCGTCGTCCTGCTCGTGGACTCGTCGGAAGGCGCCATGCCGCAGACCAAGTTCGTGACCGGCAAGGCGCTCGGCCTGGGCCTCAAGCCGATCGTCGTCGTCAACAAGATCGACCGTCCCGACGGCCGCGCCGAGGAAGTGCTCGACGAAGTGTTCGACCTCTTCGTCAGCCTTGACGCCAACGACGAACAGCTCGATTTCCCCGTGCTCTACGCGTCGGGCCGCAACGGCTACGCGAGCGACGACATCGAAGCGCGCGACGGCACGCTCGAACCGCTGTTCAAGCTCATCACCGAGCACGTTCCCGCGCCGAGCCTCGAAATCGACGCACCCTTCTCGTTCCTGGCGACCCTGCTCGACCGCGACAACTTCATGGGCCGCGTGCTGACCGGCCGCGTCCAGTCGGGCGTGGTGAAGATCAACGACCCGATCCGCGCGCTCGACCGCGACGGCAAGGTGATCGAAACCGGCCGCGCCTCCAAGCTGATGACCTTCCGTGGTCTTGAGCGCGTTCCCGTCGAGGAAGCGCGCGCGGGTGACATCATCGCCCTCGCCGGTCTTGAAAAGGCGACCGTGGCCAACACCATCGCGCACCCCGAAGTGACCGAGGCGATCGCCGCGCAGCCGATCGATCCGCCCACGCTCGCCATGCGTTTTGCCGTCAACGACAGCCCGCTCGCGGGCCGCGAAGGCGACAAGGTCACGAGCCGCCTGATCCGTGACCGCCTGATGCGCGAAGCGGAAACCAACGTCGCCATCCGCGTCACCGAGAGTGAGGACAAGGACAGCTTCGAAGTCGCCGGGCGCGGCGAACTTCAGCTGGGCGTCGTGATCGAGACGATGCGCCGCGAAGGCTTCGAACTGGGCATCTCGCGTCCGCGCGTGCTGTTCAAGGAAGACGAGAACGGTGGCCGCACCGAGCCGTACGAAACCGTCGTGATCGACGTCGACGACGAGCATTCGGGCACCGTCGTCGAGAAGATGCAGCGCCGCAAGGCCGAGCTGACCGACATGCGACCCTCGGGCCTGGGCAAGACCCGCATCACCTTCTCGGCCCCGTCGCGCGGCCTTATCGGCTACCACGGCGAGTTCCTTTCGGACACACGCGGCACCGGCATCATGAACCGCCTGTTCGAAAAGTACGGCCCCTACAAGGGCCAGATCGAAGGCCGCCTCAACGGCGTGCTGATCTCGAACGGTGCGGGCGAAGCCAACGCCTACGCGCTCAACAACCTCGAAGAGCGCGGTATCCTCTTCGTGGCGCCGCAGGAAAAGCTCTACGAGGGCATGATCATCGGCGAAAACGCCAAGCCCGATGACCTCGAAGTGAACCCGATGAAGGCCAAGCAGCTGAGCAACGTGCGTTCGTCGGGCAAGGACGACGCCATCCGCCTCACACCGCCCAAGGTGATGACGCTCGAACAGGCGATCGCCTACATCGACGACGACGAAATGGTCGAAGTGACCCCGCAGTCGATCCGCCTGCGCAAGGTCTACCTCGACCCCAACGAGCGCAAGCGCATGAGCCGCAAGAAGGAAAGCGCGTAATCGCGGCGGGAAAGCCCCGACAGGACGCTTTCCCGGTTCGTGTGCCGCTTGTGGCCAGACCACGAAAAACCCCCGCAACGCTCCGGCGCTGCGGGGGTTTTTCGTGCGCCGTCAGAAGCGCTCACTCGATCACGAAGGACAGCCGCAGCAGGCCGATGACAGCGGCCGGTTGCCCCGCCCGCCCACCGGGGTTCTGGACGATCTGAAAGTCGGGCTGGAGCGTCAGGCCGGGCAGGATCTCATCGGCATACGTCACTTCGATCCCGCGTTCGAACACGGCCGCCTGCTCGCCCTCAGCCGCCAGCGCCTCACGGTGCGCCGCACTCGTCCAAGCCGCGTGAAGGCCGATCGAAAACGCACTGCCCGGCCGCCCCGCCAGCGCCGGAGCCAGCAAAAATCCTGTCTGCGCGCTCGCGCGATAGGGTGTGGCCTGCCCGGCGATCACCCCGCCCCGCAGGAAGCCCGAAAGGGCGCTCCCCCCCTCGCTCCCGGCCAGTGTGCCATCGAGCAGGGCGTAGATGCCCCGCGTATGCTGATAGAGCGGTGCACCGCCTGGCCCGGTTGCCCACAAATGCTCGTGCCGCTTGGAATAGGCCCACGCGCCGAGCGCGAGCTTGAAGCCTTCACGCGCGACGCCCCCCTCGGCCACGGCGATCACCCCTTCGCGAAAATGCAGATCGACACCGCCCGGGTCACCCCAGCTCCCCACATCCGCATTGACCAGCGCGGCGCGTACGAAACCGCCCTCGTCGCCAAGGTCCAGTGATCCGCGCAGCGCCAGCGCGCTCAAAGGGAAGATCGAGGGTCCATTTGGTCCCGAGCCCGCCAGTTCGGAACCGATACCGAAGGGCGGGGAAACCAGCGTTCCGGCCGAATCGGTGACGTAGAACTCACCGTTGAGATCGTAAAGCCCGACCAGCAGCGATCCTCCCCCGATGTCCTGCTCGAGCCAGGCTTCGAACAGGCGAATGCCGCTGCGTCCGACCTCGATGTTGTCAAAGCCCTGCAGAGTGGCGATCCTGTCGTTGGGCCGCGCGCCGTGATTGCCCAGCAGGTATACGTGCGCCCGCGCGCCCTGCCAGCCCACCAGCCGCTCCAGGTCCGCATCAAGCGTGAGATCGGTGTTGTCGAGGACGCGCACGCGGTGATCGCCCCCGCCCGACAGCGGGGCGACGACATCGACGATCTCGGCAAAGCCCAGGTTCAGCCCGGCGATGCCCTTGCTCTCCTGCGCGCGGGACGCCTGTGCCCCGACAAGTGCACTCAGCGCACACAGAGCGCCCAGAGCGCCCATCCTGCGCCAGCTGCGCATCAGGCGACGAGCCGGGGAGCGGCCCCCGCAAAGCCATCGGAGGCGCTCTTCGCGAGACCCAGGTTGAACGCATCGAGCTTTTGCGAGACGTCCTGCGTCGCGATGTAGACCTGGCGCGTGGCGGCGGAGACTTCTTCGGCCAGCGCGGCGTTGGCCTGGGTGATGCGTTCGAGTTCCTTGGCGCTGCCGTCGATGCCGTTGAGCGCCTGCGCCTGTGTCTGAGCCCCCTCGCTGATGCCGCGCATGGTCGAGGAGATCCGCTCCATCCGCTCGACGATCGCGACAAGCGCCGCCCCCGCCTCGCGCACCAGCGCGACACCCTGGCGAATTTCATCCCCCGAAAGCGTGATGAGGTGCTTGATCTCGTTGGCGGCATCGGCCGAACGCTGCGCAAGCGCGCGCACTTCGGTGGCGACCACCGCGAAGCCCTTGCCCGCCTCGCCCGCGCGCGCGGCCTCGACCCCGGCGTTGAGCGCGAGCAGATTGGTCTGGAAGGAAATACCGTCGATCGTGGTGATGATCGAGACGATACGGTTCGAGGATTCCTCGATCCGGTCCATAGCCTGGACCGCCGAGTGGATCACTTCGCCGCCTTGCGTCACCGCGCTGTTGATAGCGTGCATTTCGTCCTGCGCCTCGCGCACGGACCCGGCCGCTTCGCCAACCCCTTGTGCCACACCCGAAATCGCGCTCGCCATGTCCTGCAACTGGCTCGACTGGCGTTCGTTGCGCTGCGAAAGATCGTCGACCGATGCGCTGATCTCGCTCGCGGTGCCGATTGTCGCACCATTGGCCTGAAGCACCATCGCCAGCGTCTGCGAAAGCGAACCCATCGCCGCGTTGTAATCGCGCCGCAGCCCGGCAAAAACACCATCGACAGCGCTGTCGATCTGCGCCGAAAGGTCCCCCTTCGCCAGCCGCTCAAGCGCGGAGCCGAACGCCGTGACGATGCCTTTCTCCTGCGCCTCGCGCGCGGCTTGGGCTTCGCTCAGCCGATCGCGCAGCGTTTCGGCGGCGCGTGCCAGATCGCCCAGTTCATCGCCTCTGTCGGCGTAAGGCACGTCAAGCGACAGCTCGTTACGCCCCAGCGCATCGAGCGCGCCGCGAATGGACAGCACCGGTGCGATGATCTGGCTGCGAATCTGGCGCCAGACCAGGACGCTGACGATCAGGATCAGACCGCCACACACCAGCGTGACCAGAAGGCCGAGCAGGCTGACGAAATCCGCTGCCCCGCGCATGGCTGACACATTTTCTTCCACCTTGTCCGATATGTTCGACATGCCCCCTTCAAGGCGTTCGAAGCGCTCGGTAAAAACGGTGTATTCCCTGGGCGACGGCCGCTGGCCTGCTTCCACCTCGCGCACCAGTTTGGCCCCCGCATCAAGGTAAGCCGCCACGTCGGCCTCCACCGCGCGCGCCGCCGCGCGCACCTCGGCGCTATCGGGATAGGCGCGGGTCTTCGCGATGTGATCGCGAAAATCCTTGGCATCCTGCGCGAAGACCTGGGCGAAATCCCCAGGCTCGACGGCGCCCGCTCCAGCGGCCAGAGCCCCCAGCACGTCGCCGCGAATGGTATCGTGGAGCATGTCGGCTTCCATGTGGTTGCGCAGGATAACCACCGCCTGGTCGACCTTCGCCAGCGCGCTGCGCTGGTTGGCACCAACCACCCCACTCGCCACACCCCACAGCACCGTGGCCCCCAGCAAGAGAGCGAAACCACGTGCTGTGCGCGATGAGAGGCTCGAGCTACCAGAATTCACACACCCACCTGTGGCAAAGGAAAATTGAGCTAACTTCCTTAAGGCCACCGCCTTGCAACGGGGCTAAACGGCAGGATCGGTGATATCCGCAAGGGTCCGTTACCCCGCGCTAAACGCGCTCCATCCCCAAACCTCCTGTGGCGCATCCCCCAAACTCACGCGGGCATCGCCTCCTGGAGCACCACGCCGTAGGCATCCACCACAGCATCGCTCCAACTGCCCGGCGAATGGCACAAAGTGCGATAAGCCTCGAATCCCGCCAGCGACATGGCCCGCACCCGCTCGTCATCGGCGTGGAGCGCGCGGATGGCCTCCGCAAAGGCGACCGGATCGGCCGTATCGACCGCCAGCCCCAGTCCCTTCTCCGCGATTTCCCGCGCAACAAGCGCGCGCTGGCTAACGATTACCGGTACACCCGAGCCGATAGCCTCCAGCGCGACGAGCCCGAAGGGTTCGGACCAGCGGCTCGGCATCACCGCGATGCGCGCGCGCGCCAGTTCGCGCGCCACCCCCGCACGGTCCAGCCGTCCTGCGAAACGCGCATCGGGATTGATTGCCCGGATCGCCTCCAGTTCAGCGCCTTCGCCGACGAAGGTGATCGGCACGCCCGCCTCGGCGGCGGCGCGCGCGGCAAGATCCGCGCCTTTCTCGCGCGAGATGCGCCCGATGAACAGAACCCCGCGGTTATCCTGCGCCGCCACCCGCTCCGCGCAAGGCGGCGAGACCGGATTACGCACCGCGACAAGCTTCTCCCGTGGCCAACCCGCTTGTTCGAATTGCGGCGCCTGGCCCGGATGAATGAGTAGGAGCCGCGCCCCTTGCGCCGCCCCGCCGATCCAATGCCTGCGCAGCCCCTCGCGCCCGACCCGCCACAGCTTCTGCGCGCCCGAGGTCTTGTCACACGAACAGCCCAGGCAAGCCCGCGACAGCGGCCGCAGCGTACAGTCCTGCTCACGCCGGTAGTCGAAAAACGCCCCGTTCGGGCAGCCGTTAAAGTAATCGTGCCCGTGCAGGACGAGACGATCGGCCACCGCGTGCAGCGCCGCGAAAACCGCGGGCGAGAGGATCTTCGACCAGCCGTGCAGGTGGTAGATCGTGCCCGGCGTATCGTTGCGCGCGATCCAGCGCGCGAGGCGCCTGCGGACCGAAGGGTTGTGCAGTCCCAGCGTCAACGCACCGAACGGCGAACGATCGAGCAATGCCTTGCCGCCCAGCGCAATGAACTCCACATCCTGGCGGTGGAACTGGCCCCCGTCGTCCCCTGCGAAGAAGGTCACGGCCAGATCACGCTCGCGCAGTTCGGCGATCAGCACCTGGACAAGGTATGAAGCCCCGCCGAGCGCCTGGCTGTAGTCGTGCAACACGACCACGCGGTCGATCCGACTTCGCGCAGCCGGGCCGATCATGGCAAGCTCTGCCTCGGGACGCAGCACCGCGCGCTTCCGCCGCTCTCAGAAATACCGCGCGCCGATGCGCACGGTATCACCGGGCAGAATCGCAGCGCCACTGGTGAGCGCATAGGCGCTTTCTTCACCTTCGTTGCCGTGCCGGATATAAACCACCTTCTCGTTCGCCCGATAGGTGAAGCCGCCCGCCTTGGCGACCAGCGCATAGACGGACATGCGCTGCGCATAGTCGTACTCGCCCGGCTTCTGCACTTCGCCCAGGATGAACACCGGCCGATAATCGACCATGTCGAGACTGATCCGTGCGTCGCGGACATAGGACGCGCCCAGGGTCCGGGTCAGCTCTTCACGCGCCTGATCGAGCGATTTACCCGCGACCTTGAAGTCGCCGACCATCGGCAGGCTGATAGCGCCATCCTCGTTGACGGTATATTCGCCCGACAACGTCTCCTCGCGAAACACCGCGAGCTTTAGCTTGTCGCCCGGCGCCAGATGGTATTCTACCGCAGCAACGCTGGGCAAGCTGCGCTGCGCCGTCGCGGCGCAGCCGCCGAGCGCCAACGCGCCCGCAAGGATCAGAATGCGAAACGCCATGATGGGTCCTTTCTTCATCAGGGTGGGAGAGCCTCTCAGGCCCGGCACGGTTGAATCTGGCGCAGCGCGTCGAGCGCCCCCATCACACCGCGATCGAAAACCTCGGGCGCGAACCGCGCGGCGTTGGCGACCGCCTCGGCGGGATCGAATTGCGGCAACCATCGCTCGAAGCGGTAGATGGCCTCACACAGCGCATCGATACTCTGTTCTTCAAAGAACAGTCCGGTGGCGCCATCGACGATCGAATCGGTAACTCCGCCATGGCCATAGGCAATCACCGGTCGACCGCTGGCATTGGCTTCCACAGGGACGATCCCAAAATCCTCCTCCGGCGTGAAGACCAGGGCCTTGCAGGTGGCGTAGGCATGCTTGAGCTGGGCAAAAGTCAGGCGCTTGCGAACCTCGACATTGGGTCCCGCGCTGCGCGCGATCTGCGCGTACATCTCCCCATCGCCGACCATCAGCGCGGGCACGCCCATGCGATTGAAGGCCTCCAGGGCGATATCCGCGCGTTTGTAGGGTGTCATCTGGCTGACCCACAGATACCGGCCGCCAACCGCATCCGATGGTGAAAATTCGTCCACCGCGACGGGAGGATGCACCACACGCGCCTGACGCCCCCAGACCTTGTGTATCCGCCGTTCGATGAAGCGGCTGTTGGCCAGGATCGCATCGACCCGGCTGGCCGAGCTGACATCCCACTGGCGCAGGCGGTGAAACATCGCAGGCATCATGAAGCGCGCCAGTCCACCAGCAGCGGACTTGTAGTCGTGGTAATGATCCCACAGATAGCGCATGGGCGAATGGCAGTAACACACATGCAGGGCATCGTTACGGGTGATGATCCCCTTGGCCGGCCCGGATTCGCTGCTTATCACCAGATCGTAATCGCGCAGGTCCAGCTCCTCGAGCGCCATCGGCATGAGCGGCAAGTACTTCTGGTAATGTTTGCGTGCCCCCGGAAGGCGACCGATGAAAGTCTCCTGCACCCGCGCGCTGCGGATCTTTTCCGACATGCGCTCCGGGTCATAGACGTGGGTAAAGATGTCGGCATCGGGGAAGAGGTGCAGGAGCCGCTCCAGCACCCGTTCGCCGCCACGCATCCCCACCAGCCAATAGTGCACCAAGGCCACCTTGCGATAGGAGGGCGCAAAGGGCTGCGCGTGCGCGTTCACTGGTAGTACCCCGAATACTGCGTGTAGAAGCTGGCCGCATCCTCCCCTCCGAAGCGAGCCTGCTTTTCCATGTCGACCATGTTGAGCACGATCCCCAGGTCCTTGACCGTGCGCATCGGCAGGAGCCGCAGCGCCGCCTTGACGACACGATCGGTCGTGCGTCGCCAGCTCACCACCAGCAGCGTTGCATCGGCATAGCTGATGAGTTCGCGCGTTTCGGCGATCGGCAGGATCGGCGGACAATCAAGAATGATGACATCGAAATCTTCGCGCAAGCGCGCGATAAGCCTGGCGAAACGGCCGCGCTCGGTCAGTCGCTCGCCCTTGGCGAAGGGGTGCGTGATCGGCACGATACGCATGGGGCTTTCGGGCTCTTCGTAACAGGCCACTTCACCGCTGTCGGCATGAAGCGCTTCCATCAGTCCCGGCTCGCCCTTCTCGAAGGCGAACATCTGGCTGAGCTGCGCGCGGATGATGTCGCAATCAATCACCAGCACCCGGTCCCCAGCCTTGGCCAGCGAGCGCCCGATGCACGCCGAGAGGGTGGATTTGCCCTCCCCCGGAATGGCCGAGGTCATCGCGATGACCTTCCCACCTCCGCCCGAAAGATTGCGCACCGAGACGATCACGTTGCGCAAGGCTTCGGAGAAAGCGCCATCGGGAAAGTCGCGCACGGTATCGAGCGGCGTGGGCGCGTGGGGTTCGACCGTGCGATGACGCGGGATCGAGCCCNTCGGAGAAAGCGCCATCGGGAAAGTCGCGCACGGTATCGAGCGGCGTGGGCGCGTGGGGTTCGACCGTGCGATGACGCGGGATCGAGCCCAGACCAAGCACACCCAGCCGCTTCTCGACGTCGTCGATCGTGGTGAAGCCGCGATAGGACAGCTCGGACAGGACCGCCAACATGACACCTGCGAAAAGTCCGACGACAAAGCCCAGCGCCAGATTGAGCGCGAGATTGGGCGAGATCGCCCGCGTGGGGACACTGGCCTGCGAGATCAGTCGCGCGGCGGGGGTTTCGGTCCCGCTGCCTGCGACCGTCTTGTTGAGTTGATCGAGATAGCTGCGGTAGAGCAATTGCGCGGCGTCCGCCTTCTTTTCAAGGTCGGCCAGCTCGACCAGCGCGGTGTTGTCCGAACTGAGCTGCGCGCGGGTCCCGTTCCGACTGGCCAGCAGCGAAGAAAGCCGCTGCGACGACGCCTGCGCGTCGGTCTTGAGGCGCTGGAGCGAGCGGTTGACCTCGCCCTTGATCTGCGCGTCGAGGTCGGCGATCTGGCGACGGACCGTCACCAGATCGGGATTGCTATCGAAGTAGCGGTCCGAAAGATCGCGCTCACGCGCGACCAGTTGCGCGCGCTGCGCACGCAGCGCGGCCACCACCGGTGAAGCGGCAGCAACCCCGACATTGTCCGCCCCGCCTGCCCCGCGCTGGCCTTCCGCGCTGGCCAGCGCAGCCGCGTCCTGGGCGGCTTGCGCGCGGGCCGAGGCAACTTGCTGGTTGTAGGTGGAGATTTCCTGCTCGGTAAGGCCGGTCGCCGCCGAGCTGATCAAGCCATGCGCGACACGGTAGCGTTGCACGTCGGCAAAGGCGTCGTTGTAATCCTTGGCCAGCGTGTCGACCTTGGTGCGCAGCGTCTTGGCCGCATCGCTGTTGTAACGCGCCCTCTCGCGCACGTCGTCGAGCGTATAGAGCCGACCGAAGGTGTTGGCGACCTGCGCGGTCCGTTGCGGGTCGAAATCCGCATACGTGACCCGCAAGTTGAGCGAATTGCCCACCCGCAAAACGTCGAGCCGCTTGAGCAGATAGTTGATCGCCGCTTCACGGAAAGCCTCGGCCGGCACGTTAGGCAGATTGCGCCCGGTGTCGCGGGTCAGCCCGATGGCCCCCAGGATATTGTCGACCATCGAGCGCGGGGCCAGCACGTCGGCACGGAAATCCGCATCCTGATCGAGTGCAAGCGCGTCCAGCACCTGCCCCGCCATGTTGCGCGATCGGATGAGCTGGACTTGCGTCTCGACATCCTCGGGCCGACGCGCCCCTTCGCGTGACGGATCCTCATCGTCCGGGGCGACCTGGGTCGACCCGGTGATCATCACCGCATCCGCGCTGGCGCTATAGATACGCGGCTGCGCCGAAGTGAAGACCAGCGCCAGCACGACGCACAGCGCCAGCGTCAGGAACAGGACCTCGCGCCGACGCCGGAGCATGGCGAGCAGGTAACGAATGGAGATGCTTTCCTCGCTCGTCGCCGCGAAACGGCGATCCTCGCGCGTGAGCAGTTGCGGCGGGCGCCCCTGGGGCTCGTAGATGGCAGGCAGGTTCAAGCGATACACTCCCCGAAAAGAGGGCTGGAAGTCATGGTGTGACGGTGATGCCGACACCGCCGCCAAAGCCTTTGAAAGCGTTGACGAGCGGTGCGCCGGAAACGGTCTGGTCGAGCCAGTGGATTTGCGCGCCGAGAGCAACGGCGCGATTGATCTGGTAGTTGACCTTGAACGTGACCTGCTTGCGCCAGGCCCGCGTCGTCGTGTCGCGATAGCGATCATGCTGGACGTCACCGGTCAGCGCGAAACGGAGCTGGCGCGTGGGATCGTAGAACAGGCTCGCCGACAGACCGTCTTCGAGGATTGCGGCGACGTTGCGGTTGCCGCTGTTGCGAAAGTGCCGGGACAGGCCGAATTGCGCGGTCACGAAGGGTGTCGGATACCACTCCCCCTTGATCACGAAGCTGGCACCCGAAAAATCGCGGTAGATATCCTCACGATAGTCGCGCAGCTGATAACCGAGCGCGACTTCGAGCGACACCAGAGCGGAAACCGCGCCCTTCAGGCCCGCCACCATGTTCAAGCCCCTGGAGTCGCGCGCGCGCCCTTCGATCGGGTGGAGCGAATGGTGCGTACTGGCATGCACCTCCGCAAAGGCCGTCATGAAGCCGGACAGATCGTAACCCAACCGGACATTGCCCCCGATCGTACGCAGATCGCGGAAGGACTGGTCGTCCTCCCCGCCCGCACGCAGGGTAAGCGGGTTATAGGTCACGCGCTCGACCGCGCCCCCCATGGTGAGGTCGAGCGTGCCGATCGCCAAGGTGAGCGACGTTTCGGCGCCCAACCGATCGTAGCTGACCGGCTCGAGCGCATCGAGGATCGTGCCGGCGCTGTTGCGAGGCTCGACCCGGCGCGACAGATCCGCGCCCAGCCGCACTTCCAAATCCGGGGCAACATCCAGGCGGTTGGCGCTCTGGATCAGGAACTCCTCGCTATTCTGGGACTCCATGCGGGCAAACCGGCGTGCCGTGCCCGCAACGGTAAGGGCGAGATCATGACGCGGATCGTCCAGCACCAGATCGAGCCGAGGCGCGACGACCAGTATCGCATCGCCTCTTGCGTCGGGTGCGTAGAGCACGTTGTCTTCGTACCCGGAGACCAGCCCAAAGGCAGGCCGGACCAGAACCGGGCCGACGCGATGGGACAACGGCTGCAACGTGGGTTCGGCCCGGCTACCCGCCACGTCGCCGCGATCCAGCGTGGGGGCGATATCGACCGACATTCCCGAACCGAAGGTCTGCCCGTGAACCGCCTGAGGTACAGCGAATGACAGTGCGGCCATCGCCGAATAGGTGAGCTGGCGCGCCATCGATCACCCCCGAACCGCAGCGCGAGCGCCACTCGGGCGCGGCGCAACCGGCCCTAGGGGCCTGTGCCACCGGGTCGACCGGGCCCGTTGCGCCCCGCGCTTCCAAAACGGCTTCAGGTCTTCGCAAGCCTTACGCATAGAACGCTCTCGTCCGCCAAGTGCTGGCCTGGGGCTGGACGCAAGGGTTCGTTCGCAGCAGCAATGGTTTGCTACCCGGTTCGGCACCCTTTCGGTTTCACCCTAGGAATAATGTCTACTTGGTATCCCGACTATTCCCGCAGCGCGCGCCTGAATTGATCCGATAGCGGTCTAATTATGTATTGAAGTATCGTGCGCTGTTGCGTCTGCACAAAGACCTCGACCGGCATTCCAACGGAAATTCGGGCACTTTCTAGCTTACGAAATTCTTCATCCGGAATGGAGACTGTGGCCGGATAGAAGGCAATCCCGCTCGACTGATTGACCGTGCTGTCGGCCGCCACCTGGGTCACGGTCCCCGTCAGTTCGGGTGTCGTGCGCATATTGAGCGCGGAAAAGCGGATGTGCGCCTTGCGCCCGACAGCCACCTGATCGATGTCGGTTGGCCGAATCTGCACGCGCACCACCAGCCGATCCGCCTTCGGAACGATCTCCATCAGCGTCTCACCGGCCGGAACCACACTGCCCAGCGTGCGCACGCGCAATTTGTCGACCACGCCGTCCTGCGGTGCCCGGATGGCCGTGCGATCGGCGCGATCGCGGGTTTCCGCGCTGTCCTTGCGGCGCTCCGAGATCGCGGCTTCGACTTGCCCCAGCTCAAGCGCCGCATCGCTGCGGGCCTGACTGGTCACACCCGTCATCTGCACCTGCAATTCACCGATCCGCGCCCGTGCCTGATCCAGCCCGGCCTGCGCCGCCTCGCGCTGAGCCCGCACGCCGACCGCCGAACGTTCAAGCGCATTGAGCCGATCGAGCGTCGTGAGCCGGTCCTTGTACAGATCGCGCGTCTGATCCAGTTCCTGGCGGATAAGACCTTCCTGTTCGCCATAGGCCTGCAGCTGGCTCAAGTACGTCGCGCTGTCGGATTGGGATTGCGCCACGCGCGCCTGCAACTGCCCGATCTGGTCGAGCCTTGCCCGATAGCCCAGTGCGAAACTGGCGCGCTCGTCGTTCATCACTCCACGCACGGAAGGATCGGCGGAGCGTGCCAGAAGCTCGCGGGGGAAGTGAACCCTATCCCAGCCGTTCTGGATCGCCCGCAAGCGCGCGGCCCGCGCCAGCAGCTGGTCCAGCCCTTCGCCCGCATAGGTCGCCAGAGCGCCCGCGACCGAATCGTCGAGCCGAACGAGCACCTGCCCCTTGTGCACCGCGTCCCCCTCCTTGACGAGAATCTGCGAAGCGACCCCGCCATAAGGATGCGAGATCTCCTTGACGTGGGTCTCCACCGTCACCTCGCCCGGAGCGATAACCGCACCGGCCATAGGCAACAGCGCCACAAGCCCGCAAAAACCCAGGATCAGGGTGGCGACAGCGCCCAGCCCCAACCGGACGAGCCGACGGATACCCGCGGAGTGATCGCTCGGGACAGGAACGTCGTAGCGTTCGGCCGGAAGGATCTCGACTTCGGGTTCGGGCGCGGCAAGCGCGGCCAGGATCGGTGCCGGGGCGTTCATTGGCCAAGCTCCTCGGTCTCGCTACTGTCGGCGGTTTCGCTTTCGCCCGGACCCGATGTCCTTGCGGATGCGCCCGGCTCTCCTGATCTGGATTCGGCGTTACGACCCGCGACACCAGAGACCGACATCTTGGCCTGCGCGGTGGTCCGCACACGCCTTTCAAAGTCCTCTCGCGTCTCGAAGCTTTCCACCTTGCCCCCGTTCATCACCAGGACATGGCTGACCTGCGCCAGAATCGAAGGACGGTGCGCGATCACGATGGCGATGCCGCCGCGTTTGCGCAGATGCCCGATCGCCCGCCCCAGCGCCTGCTCACCATCGTGATCCAGATTGCTGTTGGGCTCGTCGAGCACGACCAGAAAGGGGTCGCCGTAAAGCGCACGGGCAAGTGCGATACGCTGCTGCTGCCCGGCCGAAAGCCCGCCGCCGCCGGGCCCGATGGCCCCGTCATAGCCCCCTTCGAGGCGCACGATCAGGTCATGGCAATCGGCCGCGCGAGCCGCGGCCAGAACCGCAGCACGATCCGCCCCGGCCTGAAAGCGCGCAATGTTCTGCGCAATCGAACCTTCGAACAGCTCGATCTTCTGGGGCACGTACCCCATGAAGCGCGCGCGCTGCGCCGACGACCACTGATCGAGCGTTGCGCCATCAAGCCGCACCGCCCCACGCAAGGCTGGCCAGACTCCACAGACCGCGCGCGCCAGCGTGGTCTTGCCCGAACCGCTGCGCCCGATCACCGCCAGCGCGTCGCCCGCCTTCAGGTCGAAGTGCACATCGCCCAGCGTGACTCGCTTCGAGCCCGGAGGTGCGGCCGCCAGGGCGCGAACCGAAAGGCTTACGCACGGCGCCTCGAGCCCCATCGGCTCGGCCTCGGCGGGAATCGCCTCCATCATCTCGCGCATCCGCGTGAGCGCCTGCCGGCAGGCGACCATGTTCTTCCATTGCGCGATCACCTGCTCGACCGGCGCCAAAGCGCGCGAAGAAAGGATCGAACTGGCGATGATGATGCCGCCCGTTGCCTGCCCTTCGATCACCAGGAAGGCCCCCAGCGCCAGCGTGGCCGACTGCAGGAACATGCGAAACGCCTTGGTCGCGCCGGTCAGCGTGCTCGACAGGTAGGAAAAGCGATCGTTCGCATCGAGATACTCGACTTCGGCGCGCTGCCACTGACGGCGGCGTTCGCCCTCCATCCCCAGCGCGCGCAGTGTTTCGGCATTGCGCATGGTTGATTCGGCCAGATTGATGCGCCGCGCCCCCGATCGCATCGTTGCCAGCGCCAAGGGCCCGGTGGTGCGGTTGTTGACGATCATCAGCGTCACCAGCACCCCCACCCCGCCCAGCGCGAGCAGCCCCAGGCTCCAGTGAAACACGCTCAGGATCAGAAGATAGATCACGATCCAGGGCAGATCGAGGATGGCCAGCGGTCCGCTGCTCGACAGGAAGGCCCGCACCGTATCGGCATCGCGCACGATCTGCGCACCATTGGGCATCGGCCCGCGGCGCAGCTCGAAGCGCGAGACGATGTCGAGCACCCGCTCGCTCGTCGCGCCCAGGAAGCGCGAGCCGACGTGGACCATGATCCGCCCGCGCACGACGTCGAGTACCGCCTGGAACGCGTAGGCCAGCATCACCAGCAGCAGCAGGCTGATCAGCGACGGCACGCTGCGGCTCGGCAGCACGTCGTCATAAGTCAGCAACATGAAGAACGATCCCGACAACAGCAGGATGTTGTAGGCGCTGCTGATGATCAGGATGGGCGCCAGCACCTTGCCGAGCGGCGCCATGGCCGCGCGCAGGTCCTCCGATACCTGCCCGAACGGGTTCACGCGCGCCTCCGCGTCCCGACGCGCCACCGGATGGAGCAGCCGGTCCAAAGCGCGCCGTCGATGGCTTGTCTATCCATAGTTGTGTCCTGTCTGGAACAATCTCGCACTGCATTAGACCAGCGAAAGACGTACACCGACAGAGAGAACACCTCTGTTCCGGATTGAATAAAAGCCAGTCCCAAAAACCCTCCCTTCAACAGGATAGGTACTTTTACTTGGCCCGTTTGTCTTACCCCACCGCTACTTGTGCGCTAGCACTGCTTCTGACGGCAGGCGCCGGAAAGGCCGAAACGCTTCAGGATGCGCTTGCCGCCGCCTACGAAGGCAACCCGCAATTGCAAGGCGACCGCGAGCTGGTGGTGGCTGCGGACGAACGCGTGGTCCAGGCCAAGGCGGCCTACGGGCCCAGCCTCTCGCTGTCGGCGACGCACCAGTTCACCGCGGCGCGTATCCGGGGCGGTGTCCTGCCCTCGCACGACGACGGTTTTGGCTCGACTGTCGAGCTATCGCTGAGCCAGCCGCTGTTCACCTCCGGGCGCCTCTCCTCGACCATCGATGCCGCCGATGCCGCGCGCCAGGCCGCGCGCGAAAGCCTGCGCGCCAAGGAACAGCAGCTCCTGCTCGACGTGGCCGACGCCTATATCACGCTGCGTCGCGACATCGCGCTCTACGCGATCACGGTCGAGAACTACGATATCCTGCTCCAGCAAAGCTCGGTTACCGCCGCACGCTTTCGTCTGCGCGATTCCACCGAACCGGACATCGACCAGACCAGCAACCGCCTCGAACTCGCCGCCGGGCGAGTCATCGCCGCCCGCGCCACGGTGGAAATCAGCGCTGCGCGCTACCGCCGGCTGGTCGGCCATTACCCCGACGAACTCGCCGCACCGCCCACGCTGCCGGCGCCGTCCACGCTCGAGACGCTCTATGTCGATGCCGAAAGGCACAACCCCTCGCTGGCCGCCGCGCAGTTCACGGAGCAGGCCTCACGCGCGAACGTGCGGGTCGAGCGTGCGCAGATGCGCCCGCAGGTCAACGGCTTCTCCACCCTCTACCGTGCGCCGGTGACCGATTACCAGAACAGCTGGCGCGAAGAAGGCGTGGTGGCCGGGGTCAACCTGACGATGCAGCTCTATTCAGGCGGACGGCAATCCGCGTCCTTGCGCGAAGCCATCGCCCGCAACCTGGCCGACCAGCACTATGTCGAGGAAGCACGCCGTACGATGCGCGAGACACTGGCTTCGGACTGGAGCCTGCTCGGTTCGGCCCGGCAGGCCCTGCCGCGCTACGCCGCAGCGGTACGCGCGGCGGAAAGTGCGGTCGACGGGGTGAAGCGCCAGGAAACCTCGGGCATCCGAACCTTGCGCGACGTGCTTGACGTGACCAACGATCTGCTCAGCGCGCGCATCGCCGCCGCCCAGGCCGAAGCTGAGATCGGCCTGCGCCAGCTTGCGCTGATGCGCGATGCCGGCACGCTCTCGATCGAGACGCTGACCGCGCGCGGCCCCTACGACCCCGATCAGCGCACCTCGACCCTTGCGGCCTTCGCCGGAATGCCGTTGCGCCTGGTCCTCGAACCCGTCGACCGACTGCTTCAGCCCGCCGCGCACCGCAAGGCCACCATCCAGAGCGAAACTCCGGGCGATTATGGCTGGAGCCGCGATCTGGCCGATCCCCTCCAGCCGATCACCCCCGCCCCCACCAGTTCCCCGGCGAGCGGAGCGCCCCCCCGGTGACGCGCCAGCCCACCACGATCGATCACCGCATCGATACGCTGGCCCGCTCGATCACCCAGGCCTGCGCGCAGGCCGAGGGCGCGGCACGCCGCCGCCCGCTACCAGGGTTGTTCGGCACGCGCGAAGCCTGGTCTGCGGGCGAACGCCATGCGCCGGGGACGTTCCCGTTCGCACCACCGCCGCTTCTTCGCGGGCCAACCCCCAAAGGGCGCCCGCAACGTGAACCCGCGCGCCGCGCGCAATCGCTCCATTTTCGACCTACTCTACCAGTCCTGACCTTTCTGCAGGCCTGCGCCTGCGCCTGCGCGCTGGCGCTGGCGGGCAGCGGACATCACGCCGATGGCGCCAGCGCCGCTGCGTTGAAAGCCCCCGACACCGCGGACCATGATCGCTTCCCCGCAGCCCTGGCGGACCTTCCCGCACGGCCCGACGCCGCGCCGCCGAGCCTCGACATTTCCGCCGACACGGCGCGGCGGCTCAACGCGGCAACGCCCTTCGTCGCCGGTCCGGTGCCGGCGGCCAGCGCCTTTCGCTTCACCGGCGATGCCGCCAGTCTGGCGCGCGCACGCGATTGCCTTGCGAGCGCGCAATACTACGAGGCCGGGTTCGACCTCGAAGGGCAACGCGCCGTCGCCCAGGTCGTGCTCAACCGGGTACGCCACCCGGCTTACCCCAACTCGGTCTGCGCGGTGGTCTACCAGGGCGCCGAACGGCACACCGGGTGCCAGTTCACGTTTACCTGCGATGGCGCGATGGAACGTTCCCCCATCGCCTCGCTGTGGCGCGAAGCGCAAGGCATCGCGGACGAAGCGCTCCATGGCGCGATCTACGCTCCGGTCGGCTGGGCGACACATTACCACACCGACTGGGTGCGCCCCGCCTGGAGCGGTGAACTCGACAAGATCGCCAAGGTCCACACGCATATCTTCTTCCGCTGGAAGGGCGGCTGGGGCCGCGCCGCGGCCTTCAGCCAACGGGAAAGCTCCAGCGAGCCGTTTGAACCCCGGCTGGCGCGCTACGCCCTCGCGCATCGCGGCGCGGACCCTCGGGAGGCAGAAGCCGGCGTAGCGCCGACAAGCACCCGCACCCTTTCCACGATCGCCCCGCAAACCGCCGCGCTGCGTGCCGAGGAAGCTCTGCCCGGCGTCAATCTGCGTGGCAGCACGCTGGCGCTCGTCCACCCGCAGGGCGACGCCTTCGGCTTTCTCCTGCCCAGCGCCTACCCCGGTGCGTTCGGGCTGCTCGCGCTCGACGTGTGCAGAGGCCGTGCGTTCTGCAAGGTCATGGGCTGGACCGATCCCGCTGCTCTGCCTGCCGGTTTTCCGATCCCACAGGTGAGCCGCGCGCGCATGGCCTTTCTCTTCATCTACGACCGCAACACCCACCACCAGATGATCGGCTGGAACTGCGACCTTTTCCCGCGCACCGATCCGGCCGAGTGCCTGACCCCACGCGCAACCCGCTGGGATGCGATCGCGCGTGCAGACACGAGCGCGCGCTGACCGGGCAACCCGGAATACCCCGCTGCAGGACAGGTTTTCGCCGAAGGGCGCAGAACCAGGCAAAGGCGCTGAAGGCGCATTTCGCGCGCCCGGCCCACGAAGGCGTAAACTCAGGCTGGCGGGGGCCGAGGGACACCCCTTCAGAATTCGACTTCGAGCTCTTCCATTTCCTCGGGCTCGGCCTTGGCGGCGGCGATCCACTCGGCCATCGGCGCCCATTCGGTCACCGTCTTGCAATAGGCAAGGCACGGCGCCGACACCGCCACGGCATAAGTAATGAAGCGCGTGGCGACGGGGGCGTACATCGCATCGGCCACGGTGGGCTCGGCGCCGAACAGGAACGGCCCGCCCCAGGTCGAGAGGCATTCGCTCCAGATCGTCTCGACCCGCTCGATGTCCGGGCGCGCCCCCGAAAAGACCGGAAAACGCTCATGCCGCACCTTGAGATTCATCGGCAGCGCCGAGCGCATGTTGGTGAACCCCGAATGGATCTCTCCCGCGATCGAACGGCAGTGCGCCCGCGCGATGCGATCCTTGGGGTAGAGCCCGGCCTCGGGGAATTCCTCGTTCAGGAACTCGGCGATGGCCAGCGTATCCCACACGCTCGCCCCGTCGTAAGTCAGCCGCGGCACCAGTACCGAGGGCGACAGCAGCAGCAATTCGGCGCGGTTGGCGGCATCGTTGACGACCGGCTTTTCGATCACCTCGAGCCCGGCCAGCCGACACATCAACCAGCCGCGCAGCGACCAGGCCGAATAGGTCTTGCTGGAAATCGTCAGGGTCGCCTCGGGCATGGTCTTGCCCTTCGCCTTGGTCTCGTCCGGGGTGTCCACGGCGCTTTTCGAAGCTGTTTCAACCATCGCGAATGTCCTTTGTCCATCTGCCGGGGCCTGCGCACCCTAGCACTCTCGCACCCGCGACGCACGGTGCAAATACACCCCGAACACCGGGCGGTTTTGCTTGCATCGCATCATGATGCGGCGCAGCATGAGCCCTATCGACGGACGCGCCGCCAAGGGACCATGCACTCCATGCTCTACGACGCCTACGAGGCCACGAACGACCTGCTCGCCCCATCGCGCTTTGCCGCCCGCATGGCTACGCGCTTTCGCGACGGGGCGCTGGGCGGGGCCAGCGACATGCCCTTCGTGCGCCGCCTCTTCGCGCTCGCCGAAGTGCACCAGAAGGCCGCCATCACCCACACCCGGCCCTCCTATGCGATCGACACGGTGTCCTGCGGCAACCGTTCCGTGAAAGTCGTCGAACAGGTCGTGCTCGACCTGCCCTTCGGTGACCTCCTGCACTTCGCCAAGCCCGAGGTCAGCGCGCCGCAGCCCAGGGTGCTGATCGTGGCGCCGATCTCGGGCCATTTCTCCACCCTGCTGCGCAACACCGTTGAAACGATGCTGTGCGACCACGACGTCTACATCACCGACTGGAAGAACGCGCGCGACGTGCCGCTCCACGCGGGCGATTTCGGGTTCGAGGACTACATCGACTACGTCATCACCTTCCTGCAGGAACTGGGCGATCCGGCGCAGCGCAAGGGCGCGAACGTGCTCGCGGTGTGCCAGCCCTGCGTTCCGGTGCTCGCCGCCGTTGCGGTCATGGCGGGAGAAAACGACCCGTGCCAGCCTCGCACGATGACCCTGATGGGCGGGCCGATCGACGTGCGCGAATCGCCCACGTCGGTCAACGATCTCGCCAATTCGAAAAGCTACGAATGGTTCGAGGCGAACATGATCCAGACCGTGCCCTGGCGCCATCGCGGCGCGGGGCGCAAGGTCTATCCCGGCTTCGTGCAGCTAAGCGCGTTCATGGCGATGAACATGGGCCGCCACTTCGACCAGTTCCGCAAGCTTTACCAGGCACTTGCCGAGGACGATGCCAGCCTCGCGACCAAGATCGAGACGTTCTACGACGAGTATTTCGCGGTCCTCGACCTTCCGGCCCGTTTCTATCTCGAGACGATCGACCAGGTCTTCCAGCGCGCATTGCTCGCGCGCGGCGAATTGACCTTTCGCGGGCACAAGGTCGACTGCGGGGCGATCCGCAAGACCGCGCTGCTCACCGTCGAGGGCGAGCGCGACGATATCTGCGCGGTGGGACAGACCGCGGCCGCGCACCTCTTGTGCTCCAGCCTGCGCCCGCATCTCAAGCAGCACCACCTCCAGCCCGGCGTCGGCCATTACGGCACGTTCTCGGGCTCGAAATGGAAGACCCAGGTCTACCCCCAGGTCAAGAACCTGATCCTGGCGATGAGCTGACCCAGCAGGCATTCTTAACTACGCCGCGAGCGCGCACGAAAAAGGCCGGCGGGGTTGCCCCCACCGGCCTTTTTGCAATCAACCGTCCGGTTGGGCTCAGGCGCCCTGAACCTGCGCGGTGTCGATCTTGAGACCCGGGCCCATCGACGAGCTCAGGGCGATCTTCTGGACGTACTTGCCCTTGGCGCCCGAGGGCTTCGCCTTGACGATCGCATCGACGAACGCCGAGAAGTTCTTCTGCAGATCTTCGTCGGAGAACGACATCTTGCCGATGCCAGCGTGGATGATGCCCTGCTTTTCGACGCGGAACTCGATCTGGCCGCCCTTGGCGTCCTTCACGGCCTGCGTGACGTTCGGCGTCACGGTGCCCAGCTTCGGGTTCGGCATCAGGCCCTTGGGGCCGAGCAGCTTACCCAGACGGCCCACGACGCCCATCATGTCCGGGGTCGCGATGACGCGGTCGTAGTTGAGGTTGCCGGCCTGCATGTCTTCCATCAGGTCTTCCGCACCGACCTTGTCGGCGCCAGCGGCGAGAGCCTCGTCAGCCTTGTCGCCCTTGGCGAACACGGCGACCTTGACGGTCTTGCCGGTGCCGGCCGGGAGCGAGACCATGCCACGGACCATCTGGTCGGCGTGACGCGGATCGACGCCCAGGTTCATCGCGACTTCGATGGTCTCGTCGAACTTGGTGGTCTTGAGATCACGCAGGGTCTGGAGCGCTTCGCCAACGGCGTAGAGCTTCATGTTGTCGCCCAGCTTTTCGGTCAGCGACTTCTGCTTCTTGGTAACCTTGGCCATCAGATCAGCCCTCCACCACTTCGAGGCCCATCGCGCGGGCCGAGCCTTCGATGATGCGGGTAGCCGCTTCGATGTCGTTGGCGTTGAGATCCTTCATCTTGACTTCCGCGATCTCGGAAAGCTTCGAGCGCGCGATCTTGCCGGCCGAAATCTTGCCGGGCTCCTTCGAGCCGGACTTGAGGTTGGCGGCCTTCTTGATGAGGAAGCTGGCGGGCGGGGTCTTGGTGACGAAGGTGAAGCTGCGATCCGCATAGACCGTGATGATGGTGGGGATCGGCATGCCCTTTTCCATCTCCTGGGTCGACGCGTTGAACGCCTTGCAGAATTCCATGATGTTCACGCCGCGCTGACCCAGCGCCGGACCGATCGGCGGCGAGGGGTTGGCAGCGCCCGCAGGCACCTGCAGCTTGATGTAGCCGGTAATCTTCTTGGCCATGATGGCCTCCTTTCACACTGTCGAACGCCGGACACGGCGTTCTCATGTTTAGCGGTTCGGCGAGGGCTTGACGGAACGTCGCGCCCTCTCCCGCCGGGAATCGCACCAGGACGTACCCGGTCCGAAGGCGCGGCCATTACGCGAAATCGCACGAAAAGAAAAGGGGTCTGTCGAAACCGCCTTGCGCCGCGCCCGGCGGGCTCTTCCCGTCATTTCAATCGCACGATATATAGCGTGATATGGAAATCGAATCATCCCCCGGCGACCTCATCGCCGAAATGGGTTACATGACGCTGGGCAGCCGCTTTCGCCGGCTCGGCGAACGCCTGCAGGCGGGCGTTGCCGAAGCCTTCCGCGCGGCGGGCTACACGGTTCAGCCAGCGCAAGTCCCGATCCTCCAGGCCTTGCGCGAAGGGCCTATGACGGTCGGCACGCTGGTTGCCCGGCTCGACGTGAGCCAGCCTGCCGTCACCCGCAGCCTGGGCCAGCTGGTGCAGGACGGACTGGCCTACTCAACCCCGACCCGGCGTGACGCGCGCCAGCGCGAGGTCGGCCTCACCGCGCAGGGCGATGCGGTGATCGCCGCGCTCTCGAGCCAGTTCTTCGCCCGCGTCGAAGCCGCCGTCGCCAGCCTGTGCACGCCCCCCGCCGACGATCTGCTCGCCTATCTCGATCGGCTCGACGCCGGGCTGGCCGCCAGCCCCCTGCCACAGCGCATTGCCGCGCTTTCCCCTGTCACCCCAGCCAAGGTCCCGTCCGCCATGCCTCCTTCCAACGATTGCCTGTCGCCCCCCGAAACGCCCGCGCACCCCGATGCCCCGGCTCCTGCGGACCTCACCGGCCCGCTGCTGTGGACCGCGCTGTCGGGCGAGCAGGCCCGCTTTGCCCTTGGTGATGGAGATGCCCGGCGCTTCCATCCCGACATCGGGCCACTCGCCGGAATGCGCGAGGACAGCGAGGCGTGCCGCGCGGCCCTGTCACGCCTGCTCCACGAAACCGGCCCGCTCGCACTGATGCAGCCCGGCCCGGCGCCGGAGATTCCCCGCGCGCAACAGGCGCGCCAAGCGCTTGGCCTGCGCATGATGCTCAGCGCCCAAGGCGCCGCGCGCATGGCGGCCGACTTCGCGCGCGCACAGGCGGACCGGCGCGTCACGATCGAGGAACTGGGCCCGGCCGACTTTGCCGAGATGCTCGCGCTGGCCACGCTGACCGAGCCCGGCCCGTTCGGCCCGCGCACCGGCGAACTCGGGCGTTTCTGGGGCGTGCGCGAAGATGGTCGGCTCTTGGCGATGGCCGGGCAGCGCATCCGCACCGGCGCCGTCGCCGAAGTGAGCGCGGTGTGCACCCACCCCGACGCGCGCGGACGCGGGCTTGCCCCGCTTCTTTCGCAACGCGCCGCGCTCGACATCTTGGACGGCGGCCGCCTGCCGATCCTCCACTCCTACGCCGACAACCACACCGCGATCGGGGTCTACACCCGGCTCGGCTTCGTCGAACAGGCGCGGCTCAGCCTGACCCTCTACGTCCCGGCCTGAAGGGCCGCCCCGCCCGCCACGAAAAAGGGGCAGCGCCACAACCGGCACTGCCCCTTTTTTCAAAATGTTCACCGACGCCGCGTGGCGCCCGGCGCTTACTTGCTGAGTTCGACGTGCTCGAAATCGAGTTCGACCGGAGTCGCGCGCCCGAAGATCGAGACCGAGACCTTGACCCGGCTCTTGTCGAAATCGAGTTCCTCGACGATGCCGTTGAAGCTGGCGAAGGGCCCTTCGAGCACCTTGACCGAATCGCCGATCTCGTAGTCGACACTGACCTGCTTGCGCGGCTCGGCGGCGGCCGCTTCGGCGGCACCGAAGTAACGCGAAGCCTCGCTCTCGCTGATCGCCTGCGGCTTGCCGTTCACCCCCAGGAAGCCCGAAACCTTCGGGGTGTTCTTGATGAGGTGGTAGACGTCGTCGTTCAGGCCGAGCTTGGCCAGCACGTAGCCGGGCATGGTCTTGCGTTCGACCTGGACCTTCTTGCCGCGCTTGACCTCGGTCACCGTCTCGGACGGGACCTGGATGTCCTCGACGAGCTGCGAGAGGCCCATGCGTTCGGCCTCGGCGATGATGGCTTCCTTCACCTTGTTCTCGAAGCCGGAATAGGCGTGGATGATGTACCAGCGGGCCATGATTCTCTCTTTGGGTCTACAGGTTTCAGGCGATCACAGGAACGACAGCAGCGAGCTGACGACCCAGCCGAACAGCGCATCGATGCCCAGGAAGAACACCGCGAGCAGCACCGTCATGATGCCGACGAAAATCGCCGTCGTCACCGTTTCCTGGCGCGAGGGCCAGTGGATCTTGCGCGTTTCCGCCTGGACCTGGCGCATGAATTCGCCGGGATTGATCTTGGCCATGTCGCTCGCTCTCGTATTTCTTGCCTGATTGCGTGAATGCAAAATGGGTATGGTTACATGTCTTCCAGCTAGGGCTCATCGCCGTCCCGGCCGGTGCCAGGAGGGGCTTTCATGATTTCCCGATGTCGGAAGAGAAGGGTGATTTAGCTTCCATCGGCCGGATTTGCAAGGTCCACCGCGTCGGGCATGCGCGCAAGGAAGGAATTGCTCGTCTCATAGACGATATGCGCGCCATCGGGCAGCGCCACGGGCTGCGAGGTGCCGATGTACCACAGGTAGTCGGCGTGGAAGGCCGGACGGAACTTGCGAAGATCGATGCGCTGGTTGGGCGAATAAAGAATGCGCTGCGAAGGATCGGCGAAGCTGTAGCGCTGTTCGCGCATCGAAAGCATGTGGACGTCGGGCAACGCGAAGTTGGAATTCTCCATCGCGTCGCGGCGCACCACGGCGTAGCTGCCGAAGTGTTCGAACGGACCGAAGAACCACTGGCGCGTCGGGATGCCCACCGCGGTCGCCACCCTGGCGCCTTCGGGCACGTAGTCGAGCGCGCGGATCAGCTCGCGTGCGGTCTGCGCGTCGCGGTACCACACCACCGAGGTCAGCGTGGTGCGCGAGACGAACAGCAGCGAGCCCCCCACGAGCAGCCAGAGCGGGACCTTCGAACGAAAATCGACCGCCATCAGCAACAGCATCAGCGCGGTGGTGCTCAGGCGGTAGTCGGCATAGTCGCCGCCGAAGATCTGGCGCGGCACCGCCAGCGTGAGGAAGAACATCAGCAGCGCCGCCCAGCCCAGCCGGCCGTCGATCCGCTTGACCACCAGCGCCACGAAGGCGACCAGCAGGACCACCACCAGCGTCGAAACGTCGAACAGGTAGTCGTAGCTGCGCAGCGCCCGGTAGAGAATCGCCCACTTGTATTCGAGCACGCCCCAACGCCCGTAAGACACCTGCGAATTGGCCCCCATGCCCGCCAGCATCGGCAGCAGCGGGAAGATCAGCGGCCAGGGCGCCAGGAACGGGCGCCAGTCGCGCCAGCTGCTGCGCCGCGTCCACTCGTAGCCGAACACCATGACCCCCAGGATGCCCCACCCCGAGACGTGGCACAGCCACACCACGAAGCCCACCGGGATCATCACCAGACGCCGCCAGTGCGAACCCTCCATGCGCACCCACAGCGCAAAGGCGAACAGCGCCAGCGCCAGCGAGAGCGAGAAGTTGAGGAATCCCATCAGGAGCGAGGGCGACCAGATCGTCACCAGCGCCAGGATCGGACCGATCCCGACCCGGCGCCGCAGCGCCCAGGACACCGCGACGATGCCCAGACCCGTCAGCGCCGGGATCAGCGCCACGATGATCCGCCCGGCCATCTCGACCCCGAAGATCGGCGCCATGGGCACCATCAGCAGCTCGACGCCCAGGTTCCCGGTCCACTCCCAGCGGAACAGAAAATACAAGGTCAGAAAGGGATCGCGCCCGTGCGCCATCATGACCTTGTAACCCGCCAGGTGCGAGGGGTAGTCGGTCATCTGCGGCGCCCAGGCGACCAGCGCGGGCAGCGCGGCGAACAGCGAGAGCAGGATACCGATCCAGAACACCCGATCGGTGCGCGCCCTGGGCGCACCGGGCGTCACGACGCCGGGCGAGGAACCCTCGACAGGGCTGTGTTCACCACCGGTGGCCGCGCCTGCGGTCCCTACGCTTTCGTCCATCTGCGACTGTTCCGTCATATCCCGAAGGCTGGCCTCGCTTGTCTGCCCGCGCGCCCCGTCCACCAGGGCGGCTGACCGAATTCGCGAACGACACGTTGCGCCGCAACCCGGTCTGGCTCCCATAATCGGGCCGCCGCAATTGGCAAGTGCGCGCTCGGTTCACCGAATCGCGCCGCGTCGCGCCGACCCGCGTAGCACCGGCCAGAGCGGGCGATGCCCGCACGCGAAAGCGCCCCGGCACGGCAACAGCCGCCCGGCCTTGAGAGCGGGAGCGTGTTTAGCGGCGATGTTCGGGAGAAACTGGCAGGAGTGGCAGGATTCGAACCCGCGGCCCTCGGTTTTGGAGACCGATGCTCTACCAACTGAGCTACACTCCTGCGGGTGGCGTGGCCTCTAGAGGGTGTGATGCGCGATGACAAGCACCTAATTTGCATCTTGCTCGCACAAGGTTCGAAATGAGCGCGCAAAAGGGCTTTGCGCCCTCAATGCATCTGCTAGTCTTCTGTGCGTGGAAGCGCCCTCATCGACCGACCTGATCGAGCCCGAAATCCTCATGCTCGCCTATCGCAGCGGCATTTTCCCGATGGCCGACAGCCGCGATGACCCGGAAATCTTCTGGGTCGAGCCGCGCATGCGCGCCATCCTTCCGATCGATGGACTGCACGTTTCGCATTCGCTGGCCCGCACACTGCGCCGGGAACGCTTCCGCGTCACCTGCAACGCCGCCTTCGCGCAAGTGATGGACGCCTGCGCCGCGCCGCGTCCGCCCCGCGCGCGAATCGGCGATGAGACCGCAGGCGAAGAAGAGGAAGACGGCAGCAGCTGGATCAGCCATCGCATCCAGAAAAGCTACGAAGCGCTCCATCACATGGGGCTTGCCCATTCGATCGAATGCTGGCGCGAATCGCCTGCCCCAACGGGCGACGGCCCGCCCGTCCGCCAGCTCGTGGGCGGGCTCTACGGTGTGGGATTTGACCGGGTGTTCTGCGGAGAGAGCATGTTCTCGCGCGAGCGCGATGCGTCAAAGGTCGCGCTGTGCTGGCTGGTCGCCTCGCTCGCACGGGCGGGCGTGACGCTGCTCGACTGCCAGTTCATCACCTCGCACCTCGCCTCGCTCGGCGCGGTCGAGATCACCCAGGCAGACTACCTGGAGCGCCTCGCGCGCGCGCAGACCCGCGAAAACCGCAGGCGCCCGCGCGGCGGCCCGGCACGGGCGGCCGC
>NZ_JALHLF010000041.1 GCF_022832435.1 Novosphingobium organovorum
CAGCCGCTCGCGCGCGCGCTCGGCATAGGGCGCGCGCAGCAGGTGGAAGCGGCGCGAACGGCCGATCAGCCCGGCCGAATTGGCCACCAGCGCGCGCTTGCCATAGGCGATCGCCCGCGCCGGAGTGGCGGCCGGGCCAAAGCGCACCAAGGCCCGCCAGCCAACCAGGATCGCGGCGAGGATCAGGCACAGGGTCGCGGCCAGGAACGGCGGCGTGAACGCCAGCGTAAGCAGGTTGCGCGCGTTGCCGAACCCGTTGAGCGTCATGTCGAACACGATCGGATCGCGCGGGTTCACCTCGAGCCTGGGGATCAGCGCATCGATCAGCCGCGCGCTGGCGGGCGAGGCCATGCCATAGTTGTCGAGCAGATCGGGCTCGAACACCACCACCAGCGGGTAGAGATCCTTGTCCACCTCCCCGTCGCCGGCAGCTGCATCGGAAGTGGCTCCGGCGATCTTGCCGGTATTGCCCCGTTCGGCCATGGCCTCGAGCTGCGGGTAGGTCCCGCCATCCTCGACCAGCGCGGCCAGCACCCAGTCATCGCCATCGGTGACCAGTGGCAGCAGGCGGTCGCCATCGCCCCAGGCCAGCACCTTGGCGCTCGGCAAGCGGCCCGAAACGCCCATGCCCTGCCAGCGGACCGTGCCCTTGTGCCCGCGCTCGGCGGTGACGTGAACATCGTCGAGAAACCCCTCCCAGTGCGGCAGCGCGCTGCCTACCAGGTTGACCCAGCCCTTGGGCGCGCCCTTTTCCTTCTGCGCATCGCTGGGCGGCGTGGTCAGCCACTTGGGCGCGATGACCAGCGTGGGCCCGTCGTAGCGGTGCGCCGCGACGATGCGGTCGATCTCCTTGCCGTCGGCATCGGCAGGCGGGGTAAGCACGAGCAGACCTTCGGGGTTGAGCCCGGCGCTGCTGCGGGCCTTGCGCACGTCATAACCGCGCCGCGCGAGGTAATCGGCCATCGCCGCATAGCCGTTGAGGCCGCGCCCATCCGCGTGCGCCTCGCCGTTGTTGCTCGACTGGAAGCCGTTGCCCGTGCCGATCATCCACAAGAGCGCCAGGAACAGCGCCGTGCCGACGAGCACGATAGCCAGCACCGCGCGCCGCGAAAAGGGATTGGCGCCGACCATGGGACGATTGGTGGCATCCACCGCGTTCATGCCGCCCCCTCTCCCCCGCGCAGGCGCACCGCGGCGAACTGCGCATAGGCCGCCCGCGCCGCGCTCCAGTCCTCGGCATCCAGCGCCCGCAGCGCGTAGCGGCAGCGCTCAACGCGCTCGGCAATCACCGTGAAGGCCACGCGCCCGGCCGTCGGCAGCGCCGAAAGCGCGGCGATTTCACGCGCGGTGGAGGCCGGGTGGAGCCAGTCGGGCCGCTGGTCGGCGATCTGGCGCACGCTGCGCCGCAAGAGGAGGTGCGTCGCCTCGTCGAAGCGCCCTTCGGCGGCCAGGCGATCGGCATCGGCGAGCAGCGCCTCGGCCTCGGCCTGGCTCGGCGCCGAGGCCGGTTCTTCCTCGCCCGCACGCCCCGCGCGCCAGCGCCGGTCCCACACCGGCCGCAGCAAACGCCAGGCGGCGTAAAGCACCAGCAGCGCGGCAAGGCCGAGCAAGACCCACTGGAACACCGGCCAGGACATCCCCAGCAGACGCCCGATCGGCGCGAAGATCGCCTCGAGCAGCCGCCCCAGCGCCTGAAGCCATTCGGGAATTCGGGGAATCTCAGGCGCGACTTCGGGCAGCGGGGTGAACTGGATCTGCGAAGAGGCGTGCACGGCCTCCCAGTCGCCTGTCGCGCCTTGCGTTGCGGGCGCTCCCGCGATCTGATCCGCACCGACCGTCACGCCGCCTGCTTGGCATGTCGGCCCCGGCAACGCAAGCCACGCCGCTGCTATGGCAACGATTGCGCCGGCAAAAACCAAAGGCCCTTACGCACTTAAGCCAAGGCCCGCCGGTGCCCGGCGCCCGCAGAGCCTGCTCCCAAAGTCGCCAGTCGGTGACTTTGGGAGCGGCACCGGCCGAACTTTTGGATCGGGTTCTAAGGCCAGCCGATCGCCCGCAGGCGCCCCGCTTCAGCCTGTACCGCAGCCTGTACCGTGTCAGCCGCGTCAGCCGCGCGCGCGGGCCAGGCGATAGGTGCCGAGCGGGCGGACGTACTTGCTGTGGAACGCCAGCTCCTTCATCGCACGGTCGATCCGCTCGTCACCCGGCGCACCCTCGATGTCGACGTAGAACTTCGAGGCCGCGAAGCTGGCGCCGGTCTGGTAGCTCTCCAGCTTGGTCATGTTTACCCCGTTGGTGGCGAACCCGCCGAGCGCCTTGTAAAGCGCGGCAGGCACGTTGTTCACCTCGAAGATGAACGTCGTCATGGTCTGCTCGCCCGCCAGCGTGAACGGATCGAGCGGCTCACGCGCGAGCACCACGAACCGGGTGGTGTTGTCCTCGGCGTCCTCGACGTTCTCCTCGACGATCTCGAGCCCATAGAGTTCGGCCGCCAGCCGCGGCGCGATCGCCGCCAGTCCGGGATCGCCCAGCTCGCGCACATAGGCCGCAGCCCCCGCGGTATCGGCATAGGCCATCGGCACCATGCCCTTTTCCCGCAAGTAGCGGCGCGACTGGCCGAGGGCCTGCGGATGGCTGTAGGCGGCGCTGAACGGCCCCTTGCCCAGCGCCATGAGCGCGTGGTTGATCGCGATGAACTGCTCGCCCACGATCGACAGCCCGCTTTCGGGCAGGAGGAAGTGAATGTCGGCGACGCGCCCGTGCTGCGAATTCTCGATCGGGATGATCGCGCGCTCGGCGCGCCCGTCGCGCACCGCATCGAGCGCGTCCTCGAACGAAAAACACGGCAGCGGCCGGCAATCGGGATCGTAGGTCAGCGCGGCGCGGTGCGAATTGCACCCCGGCGCGCCCTGAAAGGCCACCGCGCGCGCCGGATCGACGACGGCCGCGGCCGTCATCGTGGAAACATGTGCGAGGGCGGGTTGCGGGTACGAGCTCATAGTGCGCGCGCATTTAGGGTGCTTTGCACAGGCGCGCAACGCAAACCGGCGCCTGCCCCCCATGAACGCCGGGCGAACGCCCCGCACGCCCCCCCCCCGCGGGAACGCGCTGCGGCAGGCTCGGCTTGCCGCACAATCCCGCGCCACAATGGCTGGAAATCCGCAATCGGTCTTGCACTCGAGCCCCCGCGACACTAGAGCCCAAGCGATATAAATCAAAGATACGTCTATTTAGGTGGGGGCATTGCGAGGGGCTTAGTGAATGAATAGTCGTTTCAATACCATCATCGGGTGGGTGCTTGGTGCCGGCGCAGTCGGCCTGGGCCTGACCATCGTAAGTTCGATGTATTTTGGTGCGGACAAGCACCATCGTCCGGAAACAATGGGTTACGCCATCGAAGGCGTGGAGACCGAAGCGGCGGGCTCGGGCGAAGTGCCCTTTGCCACGCTGCTCGCCTCGGCCGACCTCGCCAAGGGCGAAGCCACGTTCGCCAAGTGCAAGTCGTGCCACACCATCGATGCAGGCGGTCCCAATGGAATCGGCCCCAACCTGCACGGCGTGGTGGGTGAAGGTATCGGCGTGGGCGCAGGCGGATTTGCCTTCTCCGACGCACTCAAGGGCGTGGGCGGCAGCTGGACGTTCGACAAGCTCAACGAATGGCTGACCAGCCCCAAGGCCTTTGCGCCGGGCACCAAGATGACCTTCGCGGGTCTGCCCAAGCCTGAGGATCGCGCCAACCTGATCGCCTGGCTCAACACCCAGGGCTCGAACCTGCCGCTGCCCGCCGCTCCCGCTGCCGACGCCCCCGCTGCAGACGCGGCCCCGGCCGACGACGCCAGCGCCGCCGCACCGGGCGAGGACCCTGCCGCGCAGGCCACTCCCGCCGAACAGTAATCCGGCCCTTCCTGCGCGAAGGCCGGTCGAAAGCGGCCCGCGAACGTCACCGAGTCGTTCGCGGGCCGCTTTTTTAGAGCGGTTTTCGATCAGATTGCATCGGATCGACCGCTCTAGACCTTTGTTTTAACGCATTTTCTGAACCGTCAGGTGATTCCACCTGACTGGAAAATGCTCTAATGGGGACGAGACCATTCAAGCCCCCCTGCCCCACACCGAGGCTCACCGCTTTCGTGCGCGCAGCGACCTGAAAGAAGGGCGATCGGCAGCGTGAGGAAACCCAAGGACCGCCGTCCTCGGAACGCTCCGCTTCATCCCGCCGGCTTGCCGCCCTTGAAGCCCTTGGCAATCACGTACCATTCCGAGGAATCCTTCCGGCTTGCCGGAGGCTTGGCGTGCTTCACGCTCGAAAAGTTGCGTTTGAGAATACCCAGCAGTTCGGTGTCGGTGCCGCCCGCAAAGACCTTGGCCACGAAGGTGCCCCCCGGCGCCAGGCTCTGGATCGCGAAATCGGCCGCCGTCTCGACCAGGCCCATCGTGCGCAAGTGGTCGGTCTGCTTGTGCCCGACGGTATTCGCCGCCATGTCCGACAACACCAGATCGGGCGCACCGTCGAGCGCCTCTTCAAGCGCGGCCGGCGCCTCGTCGGCCATGAAGTCCATCTGGAAGATGGTCACCCCCTCGATCGGATCGGTCGGCAGCAAGTCGATCCCCACGACCGCGGCGCGCGGGCACTTGAGCCGCAGCACCTGGCTCCACCCGCCGGGCGCGATGCCCAAGTCGACCGCGCGCGTGACGCCCTTGAACAGATCGAACTTCTCGTCGAGTTCGAGCAATTTGTACGCCGCCCGGCTGCGATAGCCATCAGCCTTCGCCTTCTTCACGTAGGGATCGTTGAGCTGGCGCGTCAGCCAGCGCGCCGAACTGTTGGTACGCTTCTTTGCGGTTTTCAGCCGCTCGCCCGGATCGCGTCCCGAACGGCTCATTTCCCTGTCTGCACGCGCTTCATCGCGTCCCTTTCCCGTTTGGGGGGAGTGGCCGGCATGGCCCTGTTCCCGTGCGAGGCAATCAGGCTACGCAGAATGCCCTCGCGAATACCCCGATCGGCGACCCCCAGCCTGTCGGCGGGCCACAGATCAAGAATCGATTCCAGAATGGCGCATCCGGCAACGACGAGATCCGCCCGCTCCTTGCCGATGCAGTTGAGTTCGCGGCGCGCCTCGATGTCCATCGTCGAAAGCCGCGCGCTGATGTCGCGCATCGCACTGGCGGGCACGATCAACCCATCGACCATGCGCCGGTCGTATTGCGGGAGTTCGAGATGCAGGCTGGCGAGCGTCGTCACCGTGCCGCTGGTGCCCAGCAGACGCAGCGGACCGCCAGCGCCCGCACTGTCGCGCGCAGGCGCGATGCGCTGCGCAAAAGCGGCGAAACTCTCGCTCACCAGGCGGTGCATGTGGCGGTAACGCTCCAGCCGGGCCGCCTCGTCACAGCCTTCGCCGCCCACGCTCTCGGTCAGCGAGACAACTCCCCAGGGCACGCTCTGCCAGTCGAGGATGCGCGGCACCGTTCCCGTACTCTCGATCAGCACCAGTTCGGTCGAACCGCCACCGATGTCGAAGATCATCGCCGGCCCCACCCCTTGCTCGAGCAGCACATGGCACCCCAGCACGGCCAGCCGCGCTTCCTCGCGCGCGCTGATGATATCGAGCGCGATGCCCGTCTCGCGGCGCACGCGCTCGATGAATTCGGCCCCGTTGCTCGCGCGGCGGCACGCCTCGGTCGCCACCGATCGGGCGAGATAGACGTTGCGGCGCTTGAGCTTGTCGGCACAGACCCTCAGCGCCGCCAGCGTGCGCTCCATCGCCGCGTCCGACAGGCAGCCCGACTGCGCCAGCCCCTCACCCAGCCGGACCACCCGGCTGAACGCGTCGATCACGGTGAAGTTCTGGCCCGAAGGGCGCGCGATCAGCAGGCGGCAGTTATTGGTCCCCAGATCGATCGCGGCATAGGATTGGCGCGCCAGTGGCTCGCGCGGGAGCGACTCGCCCAAGGCAGGCTCGGTCGGCAAAGACCCCTCGCGCCCGGCACCCGTTTGCGCGCGCGCCGAATCGTCCTCCACAGCGCCCACGCCACCACGCCCGCCCGGCCGCGACGGCCGGCCGACCTTGCGCCGCTCACCTGCCGATTTTCCGGTTTCCTCAGAACCCCGCTCGACGCCCGTGCGCGCATCGCCCGACGCCCGGCGCCGACGCACACCTCGCGCGGCCCCGTTCGCCGCTCCACTGCGGCCTTCATCTCTTTCGCGCGGCACAGCGCCCGCCCCGGGACGATCCGCCGCGTGCGGCGAATTCTTTTCCCTGGCTGCCCCATCAACCGGCCCGGCGGGCTTTACCCGCCGACCTTTGCGCCGCCGTGACGAACGGCGCGGGACATCGACTTTCGCGGCCGGCGGATCATGCTCCGCCATATTCACCAAATCTCGTTCAAATCTTCCCACCCCAGCAGGCGGGCACCTGACGCGATGCTAACCGCCCGCAAGCAAAGGAGCAAGCCCGATGCAAAAAGACCCCTTGACCCGAATCACCATGCCCACTAGAGGGCGCGTCTCCAGCGATGGTGCCCCGTCGTCTAATGGTAAGACTACGGATTCTGATTCCGTCTATCGAGGTTCGAATCCTCGCGGGGCATCCAACTTTCTATCCCTTGACAGCAAGACTGGCCCGCTGTGCCACCAAAGTGGACCGCCAGCAGTCTTGGGCAAGCGACTATCCAGCCCCAAATGTGGCGCTTCAGCGCCTGCCGATAATGATCAGGCGAGGCCGCACTTTGCTTGGCCTACGAAAGAGGCGAGCTACGCGGCCTGTAGTGCCAGTAGCAAAAATGGCGTCACACTTGACTGCCACGCGCCCTTGTCGGTCGTTCCTGGTCTCATTTGACGTTCCAGGAAGCCGACGTTCTATTCAGGAGACGACGGTTGCTTCTCCGATAAAGCGTCCTTCCCAGAGATAGAACGTGCCCGCACGTTTCATTTCGTTGGCCGCATCCTTCGACAGAAACACAAAGCCTACGCGCCGTTCAGTGCCTGGTTCAAACGGCACGTCTCCTAGTTGTAGCCTCGCATCCCACCCAGATTTTGCGGTATCCTTAGACGTAAAACACGGACACCCGAATCCTGTTCTCGCCGCCATTCCCTTTCCCCCTTGATGGGTCGGGTAGAGCCTCACGTCGGCGAGCAAATCAGCGGACCTTGCGTGCCAATTGTTATCCATCACTGCAGGTCTATTCTATGAGTGAGCGCCTGAAAAGTCGGCCGGTGCCATCGAACTGATTTGCGCCCTTGCCGGTCATTCGGCGAACGAAGGCACGCTCCTGAAACCGGCCATGACGGAAATTCTTGAATCTCGTCACAACTGTGGCTTTTGAAAAGATCTAATTTTGAGAAGGCCCCGTCCCAAACGGGTCCGGTCGACTTAAAGGCTGCAGACTTTTTGAACAATCCCTTCAGGCGTGCGGTACGTTTGAAAGCCCATGGCATCATAGTATTTCAAGCCAGATGGATTGTCGGCTCCAATGTAGGCGTCGATTTTTTCCAGGCCTGCTTGAAGTGCGGCTTCTCGCGTTGATAAAAACAGGAGTTTGCCGACACCCTGCCGTTGGAACTTGGGACTGATGTGGGTTCCGATAATTCCCCATCCTTCCGGCGTATCATACGGGTTCTCCGCGGCAGCCTTCTTCAGAGATTGAAAGCCGACAACGTTTCCTGCCTCATCGATAGCAATGGTGCATCGTATGCTCGTAGGATTGGTGATGTAGCGACCCATCACAAATTCAACATCGTGCGGACGCTGGCGGCCGGTATGTTCGATTATTTCGCGCAGGACTTGTCCCATCCCCTCCGCGTCATCGACCGATGCTGCACGTGTTTCCATTTGCTCGTTTCCCAAGTGAGCCGTTCCACTTGCATCTAAAATACGGAGCCCATCTCCTGATCGCAAGATTCTCGTTATGAGCGAGGGACTGCCGGCGGCAGGTTGCTAGTCATCGCCTTTAACTAATAATATAATCAATATGGATAAAATTGAAATATAATGAAAAATTTCAAAAAAGACCTGAATGAAATAATTATATATACTTTATTGTATGTGATTGTTTAATAAATTAACCCAATAATGCCGCCTTTTGTTGAAGCGATCAATGTTTCCACCACAGCCCTTTTTGCTCTAGATTTTATAAATATCATTACTAAATTTACTTCCAATAGAAAATGGCGAGGTGGCCGATTATTCTATCAAGTGGAGAATATGATTTTGACTTATATCCAATAAATACAATTTGGTCACCGTTTGGCAATAAATCGCTTGACGCCGCAGCACAAGAAGCCTTCCCGGACTCCCAAATTGCAGCCTCACCGAAAGTCTCTGTTCGGCCAGTTGCGAGTTTTCCGCTAGCTCCTAAAGTAGCAGTGAATTTTGCCGAGGTTGGGGGGCGGTTCCGGCAGGGGGGCAAAATGACACCCGAAGGCGAATATCCGGATTAGGGCGCAGACTCATTAATGGGCACACCAGAGGCGGACGCAGACGAGCTTGATAGCAGCGAGGTAGTTTTCGGGACACTTGTCGTATCGCGTCGCGATGCCCCGGAATTGCTTGATCCGGTTGAAGAAGCGTTCGACCAGATTGCGCTGTTTGTAGAGCCATTGCGAGAAGCCGAAGCGCTTTTTGCGGTTGGAGCGATTGGGAATGTTGGCCCAGATGTCCCGAGCCGCAGCCGCCTCGCGTATTGCGTTGCTGTCATAGCCCTTGTCGCCCAGCAGAGTGGCGTCTTCCGGAATGACTTCGATCAAGGCCTCGGCCTCGCAGGCATTGTGGACCTGCCCGCCGGTCAATCGCAATCCGATAGGACGTCCGCGAGCATCGACAAGAGCGTGGAGTTTGCTGGTAAGACCGCCCCGGGAACGTCCCATGCCACGATCGCAGGATCCCCCCTTTTACCCGTCGCACCATGCTGGTGGACGCGAACACAGGTGGAATCGATCATGACCAGATCGCCCTCGTACTCGGCTGAGACCGTTGACAAAAGCCGATCCCAGACACCGGCTTTGCGCCAGCGTACGAACCTGTTGTAGCACGTCGTCGAGGGGCCATAGCGTTCAGGTACTTCGGCCCAGGCGGCGCCAGACCGGAACCGCCACATGATTCCATTGAGAACCCTGCGATCGTCCACTCGCGCAACCCCACGCGGCTTGTTGGGAAGCAAGGGCTCTATGATTGCCCACTCTCGATCCGTCAGTTCGTAGCCTCGCCGTGCCATCCAACCCCTCCAATTCGTCGGGCTCTGAATCAGCAGGCCGCTAAAATCTCAAGCTATTTTATGAGTTTACGCCCTAGTTATCGTCTGCGCCTTTTACGCTCTTCGCTAGCTGCTGGCGCAGCCAGGCCATTGCGGGATCGTGATGGGTCCGTTCGTGCCAGACTAGAATCTTCGTGAATCCGGGTACCGGCAAGGGCGGCTCCTGAAGATGCAGACCTTTCTGACCTTTTACCAAGCGGGCGGGAAGTAGTGCACAGGCGTTGGATGTGCGCACCAGATCGAGGACCAGACCAAAGTTGGGGGCCGTCATGATGACCCTCCTCGTGCGGCTTAGGGCCGCCAAGGCATGATCGGTTGCCCCTTGGAACCGAGTGCCGTCGTGCGACATCAAGGCGTGGTCCAAGCCACAGAACGTATCGAGGTCCATAGCCTGCCCCGCTGCCGGATGATCACGGCGCAGGACGCAGGTGTAGTGTTCCTCGAACAGGTGGCGCGCACGCAGGTTCTCGGGCGCCATCTGCGGGGTGACAAGTGCGAAGTCGGTCTTGCCCTGCTCCATGTCGAGCGCCAGCGTCTCCATCGCCACGGGTCGGATTGCAATCCGGATGCCCGGCGCGCTCGTGCGCAAGCTGATTAGGAATGGGAGAAGTACGACCTGCTGTGCGTAATCGGTCGCGGCGATGCCGATGGTCCGCTCCGCCGTCGCGGGATCAAAGCCATCGGGTTGCAGCAAGGCCTCGATTTCTCCGAGCGCGCGCCGAAGTGGTTCCGCGAGAGCTTCGGCTCGAGGTGTGGGCAGAACCCCGCGCTGGGCGCGGATGAACAGCGGATCATCGAAGGTTTCGCGAAGCCGGTTGAGCATGCCGCTTACGGCCGGTTGGGTCAGGCCAAGCCGCTCGCTCGCCCGCGTAACTGACCGGGTGTCCAGAAGGGCATTGAAGGCCTTCAGGAGATTGAGGTCGGTGTTCTTGATATCACTCGTCATGATGTCAGGGATATTGAGATGTGATTTCAGCTATATCAAGAGCCCGCCTATATTCTGCGCTCAGGTTTTCCCACTCATGCAGGAGTACGATATGGGCGAAATCCAGTGGCCCGCGGGCTATGTCCCGGGTTTCAGCGACAATTTCTGTTCGAACGAGGTCATCGTCCGGGGTCTTGCGGTTGCCGACATTTGGCCCTTCCTGGTCGAGGCGGTGCGCTGGCCGGGCTATTACGCCAACAGCTCGGACATCGCGATCCATGGGGACAAGGGTCCCGCGCTCGAACTCGGCGACCGCTTCTTTTTCAAGACCTTCGGATTCCCGGTCGATGCCGAAGTGGTGGAATGCGTGCCGCCTGTCAAAGGCCAGCCAGCGCGTATTGCCTGGCACGGGTGGTCGGGTGAGGCCGAACATCGGCTCGACGTGCACCATGCCTGGCTGATTGAGGAGCTTCCCGGGCAACGCCTGCGCATTCTCACGCAGGAAACGCAAAACGGCGAGCCAGCGAAGGAGCTGGCCCTGGCGCGCCCCAATCCGATGATCAACGGCCATCAGGATTGGCTCGAAGGTCTCGTCGCCGCTGCGCGCGGCGCAGCGGCTTGAAAGGTTGGCTGAGGCTGGAAGGTTGACCTGCCTGGCCTCAGTCGATCACCGGACCATTCTGGGGGCCGGGATAGCGGCGCAGCCAATAGGCGTATTGATCGGGCAACACACTGCCTGCTGCGGGCAGACCGAGTTCGCGGGCCACGCGGAACGGGTAATGCGGATTGGCGAGGTGCGCGCGCGCGGCGAAGACGACGTCCATCTGCTGTTCGGCAATGGCCTTCTCCGCGTCCTGCGGAATGTCCATGCCCCAGGCCGTGCCGACGGCAAGCCCGGTCTCGTCGCGCACGTGCTTGGCGATCGGTGCCATGAAGGCCGGGCCCCAAGGTACGTTGGATTCAATCGTCGAGAAACCCATGCTGACGCTCAGGAAGTCGAGCCCTTCGCTCTTGAAGGTCTTCACGAGGCCAATCGCCTCAGCAAGCGTTTCTTCGTCGCGTCCATCGAACTCGATGACGCCGAAACGCGCGGTGAGCGGCAGGTTTTCGGGCCAGACCTCGCGCACGGCCTGCAAAGTCTCAATCAGGAAGCGGCTGCGCGCCGCTAGATCGCCGCCATAGGCGTCGGTGCGCGTGTTGGCGTGGGCCGAGAAGAAGCTCTGCGCGAGGTACCCGTGCGCAAAGTGCAGTTCGAGCCACTTAAAACCAGCGTCGCGCGCGCGAATTGCGGCCGCGACGAAATCCCGCTTCACGCGCGCGATATCGTCCAGCGTCATTTCGGTCGGCACCTTGGGCAGACCGCCGCTGAAGGCCAGGGCCGAGGGCGAGATCGTCTGCCAGCCACCGGGCTGATCGTTGGGAATGTGGTCGTCGCCTTCCCAGGGCTTGTTGGCACTGGCCTTGCGTCCGGCATGGCCGATCTGGATGCCGGGCACGGCTCCGCCCGCGGCGATGGCATGGGCGATACGGGCCATGCCCTCGACCTGGCCATCCTGCCACAGGCCCGTGCATCCCGGCGTGATGCGGCCTTCGGGCGAGACGGCGGTTGCCTCCACGATGACGAGGCCCGCACCGCCGCGCGCGATGTCGGCGTAGTGGGGAAGGTGCCACTCGCTGACGTAGCCGTCGCGCGCGCTGTACTGGCACATCGGCGGCACGCCGATGCGGTTGCGAAGAGTGACGTCCTTGAGCGTGAAGGGGGTGAAAAGTGCGGGCATGGTATCCTCTTTCGTGGAACTTGGTTCAGGCGAGCCGAATCACGGGCTTGCCGCTGAAATCGCGGTTGCGCAGCGCTTCGAGCATGCGCGGCAGGTCCTCGAAGGGCCTGGGGACAAGGGGCTCGGGCGCAAGGGTCTTCGCTGCGACCTGCGCGAACAGATCTTCGCCCGCCGAGGTCTGGATCGACCAGTCGGCGGTATCGCCATGCTGGTGAAGGGCGCCGAGCGCGACTTCGTGCAGCGAAAGCGCACGGCCAAACGCCGGACTGGGCCAGTCCGGTACCCGGCCCTGGATGCACACGAGATGGCCGTTGGCCTTCAGGCCAGGATGAAGCCACGCGGCATGTTCGGGGCCGACTGCATCGATAACCGCCGTGAAGCGCGGCGATCCGATTTCAGCTTCCTGCGTGAGCGGCCCGGGGATCCAGTCCACGGCACCCAGCCCGGCCAGTCGCTCGCGGTGGCGGATGTTGCACATGACGCTGACGCGCCAATCCAGTTGCACGGCCAGTTGGACGAGATAATTGCCCACTGCGCCGCCTGCTGCGCTGACCAGCATCCGCTGGTTGCCGCCCGGAGGCAGCTTCGCGAGCGCGCGCCAGGCGGTCAGCGCCGGGCAGGGCATGCTGGCGGTAAGGGCTAGGTCAAGAGCATCGGGGACACGCATGAGCGCGTGCGCCCCGACGGGGGTGTACTGCGCGAAGCTACCGTGCGACTGCAGGCTCTGGTGGTAGGCCACGCGGCTTCCCAGCCAGGCCGGATCGACATCCGGTCCGATCTTCACCACCGTCCCAGCACCGTCGACACCGGGCACATGGCCGCGCTGCCATCCAAGCCCTCCCAGGACCTTCCAGTCCACCGGGTTGAGGCCGATCGCCGCATTGCGCACGATGACCTCGCTCGGGCCGGGCCGTGGCATGGGCCGTGTCGCCAGGACCAGGGCGAGCGGGTCCTTGCCCGCTACCCAGGTCCAGGCGCGGTAGGTTTCGGGCAGAGCCTCAGGCATAGGCTCCGGCCGAATAGGTCAGCTCGTAGCTGTGGCTGTAGACCTCGAGGATGTTGCCGAAGGGATCCTCGCAATAGACCATGCGGTAGGGCTTCTCGCCGGGGAAATATTCGCGCACGGGCATGCGCTGTTTGCCGCCGGCGGCCACGATCTTGGCGGCCATGCCCTCCACGTCCGGGTCCTGGATGCAGAAGTGGAACACGCTCGTCTTCCAGTACTCGAAATTGTGTTCCGGCCGCTCGGCGTTGCGGAACTGGAAGATTTCGACGCCCACGCGGTCGCCGGTCGAAAGGTGGGCAATGCGGAAGGAGCCCCAACCCGTACCGAACACGTCGGTGCACATGACACCGATGGCGCTCTCGTCTTCCTCGATCGTGGTAGGCGGCATGATCAGATACCAGCCCATGACTTCGGTATAGAACTTTACGGCTTCGTCGAGGTCGGTGACCGAAAGGCCGATGTGCGAAAAACTGCGGGGATAGGGGGGCATGGGTGTTCTCCTGATCTGTCGTCAGGATCTTGAGGTGCTTGCCTCATAATGAGAAGTGTCATAAGCTTATCATTGTGATAAGAATTCATGATGATTAACCCGCAATGGATCATTAGCTTCGTTCGCGTCGTGGAGATCGGGAGCTTCACCGGGGCTGCCGATGCCCTGAACCTGACGCAAGCCGCCGTCAGCCAGCACATGGCGCGCCTGGAGGCGAAGGTGGGCCAACTCGTGATACGCCGCCCACGTGCTCTGGAGTTGACACCGGCCGGACATGCGATGCTCGCCTACGCCCAAGAGATCGAGCAGGCTGATATGCGCCTGCGCTCGCGACTGTCAGACGGCGAGTGCATGGAAGGGGAGATCAGCCTGATTACGCCCGGCAGTGTCGGCCTGATGCTTCATCCACTGCTTCTCGGCATCCAGGAACGGGAACGGGCATTGACCATTCGCCATCGCTTCGCTCCCGATGCCGAGATCGTCCAGTCGGTGCTGGATGCCCGGTTCGAGGTTGGATTGTCGACGACGCGCCCCGACGATGCGCGGCTGAGCGTTACGCCTTTCCTGCACGAACCCCTGGAACTGATTGTGCCCGCAGCCAGCGAGGTAAACTCCTGGAGCGATCTCGAGCGCCTGGGCTTCATCGACCACCCCGATGGAATGGCCATGGCCAAGCGGCTTTTGTCGCTACGTTTTCCTGGTAATCCCGGTCTCTCTCACCTGCCTATCCGGGGCTTCACGAACCAGATTGCCCTCATTCTGGAACCGGTTGCGCGTGGGCTCGGTTTCACCGTCCTGCCGCGTTACGCCCGGCAGGCGTTTCGCAATCCCGAGCAGATCCTGGTGGCAGGAAATGGTCCGCCCGTGGTCGATACCCTGTGGCTTCTCCATCGCAGTGAATGGCCCCTGACGGTCCGAATGCGCAAGGTTCTCTCGAACCTGCGCGATTCCCTTCAGGAACCTATGGCCCAATAAACTTTGTGATCGCTTTCGGGGCCATAGTTAGCGAATAGCGGACGATCGTACTCGGGCATCGAGAATTGGCGCCTGAGCGGCACAAAGGGTCGGCAGCCGCCGTCGCGTGAAGGGCGGCTATCCTCGGAGCCCGGCTCCGAACCGGTCAGTCTCCTACCGGCCCTTGGCAGCAGGTGAGCTAGTGGAGCCCCCCCCCCCCCTCAAGCTCCCTCGCCATTCGGCCGGTTGCGCCGCTGCTACTCACCGCTGTCTTCTCGCCGCCTCTCGAGGAAGCCATCGACGCCAGAGCCCTCGACATCTCCTGTGCGGAGCTTTGCCAAATCCTGGGCGTGGGCGACGGCTTGCGCCGCGGTGCGCAGCACCGTTCGATGCTTGATAAGCTCGAAATAGACCGTGTCACCGGCCTTCAGCCCCAGTTGCTGATACACAAGGGAAGGAATCCTTATCCGGCCATCCGCTGCAACCTTTGCTCGCATGTCCATCTCCCTGCCTCGATTCCTCCGCGGTAACGAAGCCGGCTTCATACCACGGATCAGGCTTTCCTCGGTTCGGCCCATTTCAGGAATTCGGGCTTGCGCAGATTCTCGATCGAACAGCCCCTTGTCGGCGAACTTCACGCCCCGTTGCATGGCCAAATTCAGGGCGGCGACATGATGCAGCTTGAGCCTCTTCGCGATCTCGGTCGTGCCAATGTACCGCTTTGCAAGTATGACGGCATCCACCATTCGAATGTCGCGAAAGGGCTTCCCCGGGCCCAGCAGAAAGTCGCTGTAGCGTGAGAAATTGGTGGGAGAGAGACCAAGGATATCGGCGCACTCCCGCTTGCTGACCGGTACGTCCGCCCAATCCATTTCTCTGTTAAGCGCGAACGCCGGCGCCTTCAAATCGACGTCATCGGGCAAACGAATGCGCTCCGCGATCGGACCTTTACCTGGTGTAAGCGCAGCAGCCAGTTCGCCGTTGGAGATGGCGGCGAGAACAGCCGCCCAGGGNTCTGTTAAGCGCGAACGCCGGCGCCTTCAAATCGACGTCATCGGGCAAACGAATGCGCTCCGCGATCGGACCTTTACCTGGTGTAAGCGCAGCAGCCAGTTCGCCGTTGGAGATGGCGGCGAGAACAGCCGCCCAGGGCTTGGGACGTCCGCCCAGTTGCACCATGAGATCCCAGAGCCGAACGGGGAACTGTCGGTCAGCCACCCCGAGATTGCCGCAAAGGCGCCGCGTGAACTGCGCAAGCGAAGCCTCGTCGACGGTGTGTTTGCCTTTCCGCCCAGGCGGCAAGGGTGCCTCGTTGATCAAGCCCAACCACATCAATTCGCGCAGAGCGTAGCCTGGAATGCCCAGGTTGGCGGACGCGCGGACCAGGCGCTTGCTGGACGTATGCTGACGGGCCAGTTGCTCGATGGCTTCCCTGTCGAACAGGACATGCAACCTCTGCCCGTCGAGCGCCAGGACCGAAGGCAGCTCACCGGCGCGCCGCATTTTGACGAGTGTGCGCAAATGCGCGCCCGACACCTGCGAGGCCTGATGGGCGGTCAGCCCCCTGTCCCTCGCCGCACGACACTCTTCGATGAAGTTGCAGAGCAAAGCTTGCGGCGTTGGTGACAGACTGGACACCCGAGCCCGCGAAAGGAGCCGGTGGCTCGCCCCGCCATTCCCGTCGCCTCGTTGCTTCGCATGGGCGTTAATGCGGCCGGCCAGAAGTGCCTCAAACGCACTCGGCCATCCGCAAAGCAAAGGCCAGGTCTGCGCCAGAGCCGCAACGATGAGCTTTGCCGGCTCCCCCAGCGTGGCGGTCTGGCGCCCCAACGGCCTCGCCGTGCGATGATCGACCACCGTCGCAAGCGCGCAAGCAAGCTCAAGCAAATCGGCACTTTCCATCCCGGCGAGCCAAGAAGGCAGCTGCGATCGAGAAGCCTCTCGTCGGGCCGGGTCGGGATGGATGAGCCCGACAAGACCTCTGAGCTGCGCCCGGTACTCTTCGGGCACGCGGGTCGCCTGCCCCCTCACCAGGGGCTCGCCACACACGTCGCACAAGTCAACGCCCAGAGTGCGGCGCCATTCCAGACGGTGATTGCACGAAGGGTTCGGGCACCGGTCCAACAGGTATTCCCAGCTCTCCTCGCAAAACGGGAAGATCCGAACATTCCAAAGCGCCCGGTGATGCGCGGAATTGGCAAGGCTGGCGGGCGAATAGCGCCGATAGGCAAAATGCAGCAGATCCCTGGGCACTTCGACACCAAACATGTTGAGAGCGGCCGCGCCGAGCGACCAGTTGGGGGAATGGTGATGAAGTTGTGCGGAGTCGACACGCAGGCAATCCGCGAGCACGTCCAGCCCCTCCTTGCTGCCAAAGGAGGCATGCTGACGGCCGGTTGCCTCGGCGCCGGCGAGTTGGGTCAACTCCGCCATTCGCGGAAAGTGATGCGCCGCTGCTATACGCGCCACATATCCATCGAGGGACTCTCCCTCGATGATCGGCATCGCGCGAGACACGCGCCAAGGAGCCACGCTCTCCATCAGCGTGCCTCCTTGAACGGATTGTAAGTGCAGAACTGGCGCCGGATGCAATACGCGTCCACAGCTTCGGCCAGATCGTCGACATGAATGCTTTCGCGGCCATCGTGCAGGGCAGCGCCCATTGCGTGGCGCACGATCTTCGCAATTCGCCGAAGGCGTCCTTCCGAAGCTTTCCAGAGCGGCTCCGCGACGCGTTCACTGGCCAGGCCGGAAAGGCGCGCCATCAATCCTTCCTTGACCATGGCCGTGTCGAGCTCGGAGACAAAATCGATGAAGAGGGCCCGTTCGCTTTTCATCTTCCATCGCATCGGCAACAAATCGATTTCGTCGTCCAACCGCTCCATCAGTTCGGGAGCAGAAC
Source organism: Novosphingobium organovorum (assembly GCF_022832435.1). Lineage (GTDB taxonomy): Bacteria > Pseudomonadota > Alphaproteobacteria > Sphingomonadales > Sphingomonadaceae > Novosphingobium > Novosphingobium organovorum. The sequence continues at coordinate 17,302 of NZ_JALHLF010000041.1, forward strand.
CGAGCACATCTCCTGCGTCCTCGGATCCGACGAAAGCAACAGGTGCGATGCCCGCATCCATGATGCGCTGGCGAATTGCCGTAGCGATAGCCCGGCTCATGGTCGGGCGACGGTTCGCTCGGTTGAACTCGTCAAAGACGAATAGCTGCACGCCGCAACGTTCGGCCTCGGCAATCGCCCTCGACCATCGAACTTTCTCCGAACCGGCTTCGGGCCGTGCCGCCCCCAGGGCCCGCAGGATCGATGTCGGCACGGAATCCGTCGTGCCCGCGTGATCGATCTCGACATGCAACAAGGGTAAGTCCCCCTGCGCAGCGCAGGCCTCAAGGCGTAACCGGAGGGCCTCAACGGCTTGTGTCTTGCCGCAGCCATGCGGTGCGACCATCATCGCACCTCCGCATGGAGCCCCAGGCGGGCGTCCGATTGCGGCGATACGCACCTCGTCCAGCGTCGCGACCGCCGTCGTCTGGGGGGTATAGTCGACCCGGATAGCGTCAAATCTGGCTTTGGCCGTGGCGACCCGCTCGACACGCTGCGAATGGGTTTCCTCGTGGTCATAGGAAAAATGGGCAGGGCCACTCATTGGTAGCCTCCCTTCTTCGCAAAAGTTCGCCCGCTCTCTGACGGGAGGCTGATCTCCGCTTCGCCCTCCTCGCGCCGCTCCTCGGCCAAGCGCCGTGCTCGTAAATCCTTGTTCTTAGTCGCCGGCTTGGGTGTCGGCCGGGAAGAGAGAATTTCCTGATCGACACAGGTAAGCGCCGCGCGGTCGGTGCCGATAAAGTCGCTCAAAGAGCTCTGAGGTAGATCGGTATCAAGCAGGTGCACGAGATTGCCTGTGATGCTTCGAATGCGCGGGATTTCCAACAATTCGCCTAGCCGCTTGCGAGATTCAGCTTTCGCACCCGGGTGAATGCCTCCCTGACCGCTTGAATGGTCCGCCCGCGGGCCAGCAAGCGCTGCTCTTCGGTGTTGAATGCCCGGCTCTGATCGCGCGCTTCTTTGGCGATCTTCTCGTGTAAAAAGAGAGGCATTCCATCCGCGTAACGCTCGTCGCTGCACTTGAGGGCGACATATTTGCGGGTAACTCGATTCCAGACATAGATCCGGCTGATGTCCATCGGATCAAAACGAAAATCGACGGTAGCCGTCGCATCATCCCGCATCGACCGCCGCGGCTCGAGGCAAGCCAAATCGTTCAGCAGTTCCAGAACCGCGTCGATGTCGTGATACCGCAAGCCACCGAAGGCTCGGATACCCGAGGGTGAAAGCTGAGCCTTCTGCACTATCTCCAACGTGTCACGACGGAAGGACTCAAAATCCGTAAAGTTCATCACGCCTTCGCCGTCGATGTCTCTTGCGAACATCATCGCAGGCTGCCGCCAACCGATGCCTTCATGGGGCTCAACATTGTAGTTCGCGATTACCTGGTTGGAAAAAGCCTCCAGTTCATCGAGCATCACGACCGCCTGCTCTTCCGCATCGTAACCCCAGCGTCGTGCGTCCCGAAGCGACAGCACTCTTCCCGGCAAGTTCCGGCAAATTTGATCGTTGATCGTCTTGATGGCCCGTTCGACTATCGCCCGATATCGCGGCCTTTTAACCGGACAGAAACGTACCGAAAATCCAGCGGACTTCGCTGCGGCCTCCATCGTATGGCTTCTAAATTCGATGGCATTATCTACGATTATCTCGACGAATCTCCCGCGTAAATTGACAAGAACGGGATACTGTTCAGCCATGCGTGGAGGTGGCTTCTTCGGAAGCACCGCCCGACGCAAAACTTCGCCTACGGTCCAAGTCGATGGCGGAAAGAAGGAAATGACCCAGGCCACGATAGCGCGCGTCTTCACGTCAATGGCTATCGACAGCCAAGGGCGGCCCAAAACCATTTCAAGCTTAGGGCAAACGGCATCAACGTCGAGACGGGTGTGGTCGATGATAACGCGCTGCATCGCGCAATCCGCGGTCAGAGGCGCTCCTCCGCCGAGCCAGTCTTGCTCCTTCGCCTGCTCTTCAACGATTTCCGGAAGCGTAAGGCTGGATTTCAGTCGGTTAAAGTAGCGCCGCACGGTCCGCTCAGAAGGTGTCTTCAGACGCCCCCGGGGCGCGGCGGTTGTCGGATCGTTACCCTGATTGATTTGGGAAATCCGGAAGTGAAGCCTGGCGTGGATGTCACGAACCTTCTGTCCGCGTTTATGCCCTTCAAGGCAACACAACCAGGTAAGTTGCTGCGCCAGCCCATCCGCCCTGACATTGGACACATCCTGGCCATTGAACCGCATCATGTCACGGGGATGGCGCGCCCCCGGACTGCCGCAGTTCGCGTAATAATGGCGGACCGTTCGCGGTGGATCATGAGGGCCGTATTTCTGAACGTGCTCTTTGGTCCAGGCAATCTTGAGGCAGCGGGCAATAGCCTGATCGCCCTTCAGAACTTTATGGTCGTCCAGGATTGTGCATTGGACCGCCATCCGAACGGCGAACGGATCCATTTCTTCAACCTGATCTATTGCCCACTCCGCTTGCTCTTTGGCGGACTGCAGCGGCGTGCCGTTCTTCCGACGTTGAAGGATGATTTTTCCTGTCCGAAGCAGCTCTTGATAATCTTCGTTCGTAGGCAGAGCCTTGCTGCCATCGTGTTGGATGCACTGAAAATATTCGCCGGTGACGTAATGCTGGAAGCGGAGCCGTCCGCCGAGATAGCCTTCCGGAGAATAGGGCACGCCGTTGATTTCAACGACCGTGTTCGGTTCGAATTTTTCAAAGCTCATCGTCAATCCTTTGGCTCGATGACGCGCACAGGTTCGCTGTCACGCCGATTGGGCGGACAGTTCCCGTCGGTCTTTCAGGGCAAATTGGCGCAAGCTGGGTCGCCAGCGCCGATCGAGGCGTCAGTGGAGGGTCAGCGGTGTCGCATCGAACAGGGGCTGGGTGAGATCGATCTCGACACGCCGAGCAACCGTCAAAGCCTGGACGAGAGCCTCTCCCCACCTGGGGTGGCCAGGCTCCAGCACAGCCGCCAGCTCGCCATAGGTCAGAGCGCGGATGTTCTGCTCGAGGAGGTCTTCAAAGCGGCGCTCATGCCGCCTTTCGATCGTGACAAATGCCCGCGACGCAAAGAGCGTTACGTTCCTGCGGTGGATCAAGCTGCAGAAGACGTCCCGCCCAAAGACGATCTTGAAATCCCATCCCTGTCGATTGCAAAGCTGGCCGACCGCTACGAGCTTTTGCTTGTATTGAGGGTCTGCCAGATCACGCTCATCCCGCTTGATTTCGACGATCGTGATTTTCCCATCCGGGCCAATCAACTCGACATCGGCGGTATATTCCTGCCACCCATCTTCGCCGATGAACCGAAACCGTACCGATTCCGTCGCCACCCGCACGACATTGAAATCGACTTCGGCGCGGGTGATGAAGGCCAGCTGCGACGTCCCCTCCCAGTGCAGCAGGCGTCGCCCTTTCCGGCTCGCGAACCAGCCATTCTCGTGTTTCTGGCCCCCGTTGAAAGTGCGCAACGGGCCGTTGTCAGGCGCTCGAATGATTTCGAAATCCGCGACTTGCGTATCGCGGTCCCGGACGAACCTGGTCGCATTCCTGGCTGAACGGCGCTCATTGGGCGCATCTTGCTCAGCTTGGTGTTCGGCACGAACACCATCATTGTCTTGATAGTCCATTGATCATCTCCGCCTGACCGTTGCCGTGGAAAACACGCGCAAGGAGGCATGGCCCGGGCCCAGCCCGAACCTTGACAAAAATGGCGAAATGAAGGAGATCAGGAGTTGATAAGGTCTCTGATCTTTCAAAGGTCCCGTTGTTACCGCAGCGGGGCCTTTTTCATTCCGCAGTTAGCGCACTGCTTTCAGTGCCTTGATGCAGCTACGGAATCATGTGGCGCCTCCCGTCTGCTCGCAATAGTGGGAAGGCCAGAGTTGAGCGGGCGTAAAGCCTGCCTCCTTGGCCAAGGCCTCCTCGATCCGCTTGGAGCGGCTACGACCCTTGGAAACCAGCGAGACTGACGTTGGCGAAACATCGAGGCTCCGCGCGACATCGGAAATGGAACTGCCTCGTACGCCGAGAGCCCATTTGATATGCTCATGCTGGGATACGCGTTCCATTTCGTCCTCACCGATTTGAAGCTCAGCCATGCGGCCCACTACGAGTTCAATTTCAGTGATTCTGGAAATGCGCGAGCATAGGTCAAGATGGCACAAAAATAACCTGTGCAAAAAATCAATTGCAACAGGACATGATAACATCAGGCAGCCATCTGAAATTTCTCAGCGGCTCGTTGCACAATGGCATTTTAGATCCGTAAGCGCAATTACCATTATGCAATTGCATAAGGGTGTATTTTTGCAACAAGCAGAAACATTCATTACTTCAAATCTCAGCGCAAACTTGCAAGGAAGCTCGTAGGTACCAGCTCTACGTGAGCTGACAATGGCGGGCGCAAAACGAAAGCATTGGGAATTCTGGGAAAATTCCAAATGCGCACGAGATGCCATTCCTCACGCCTCCTTTCAGCCACGGCCATTTCATTGCGGGTGATGTGAAAAGGTGTCCGCTCCCAACCATTCGTGGTTTTCACCTCGAGCAACCGATCACGCCCGTCCGGCTCGAAGCTCGCGATATCGTAGCCAAACCCATCGCCATCCTGAACCGACGTCCAACGGACCCGCTCGGCCAAATCATCCCGCCCAAGCTGACGCAATGTCGTGCGCTCATGCGCCAGAATGAGTTCTTCTCCGGCCTTACCGAGCGCTCGATTCCTGGCGTCGCGTTCCGCCACATCGTATTTGCGGCCAATCGCAGCCATAAATTCCGGATCGACTAGAGGCGGCTCATTTCGCTGCGCGGGCGGCGGCCCCATCCAAAGAGGTGCCGTTTCCCTCAGCCTCGCCGAAGAGGCATCGGCCTTGGGCCTGAGCCAATCAGGATGCTCGTCAAGCCAGCGCAATACGCCATCGACCAAGGCATTCTGGAAATTGGCCGCTGGCTTGTAGCCCTCGATCCATGGCTGACCCAGTCCGAGCATCACTGCGCTGATGTTCTGATGCTTGAACTCAATCGAACCGCGGCTGCGCGGGACCAACTGCTGCAGACCTCGGTTTCTCGCGGCCTTGTTGACGGCCTCGCCCGCCAACTCCATTCGCAGCATCGCGAAGTAGTCCGCGACGATCAGGTCAATTTCGCTGTCAGACCAAGGCTTTGTCATCAGCGATGACTAGGCTCATCCTGCAACCTTGACCAGGCCGCACCTGATGACGGCCAGGAATTTTCGCGCGACAAAAACTCGGGACACAGGTCCCGCCAGGCGATACAATCGCGAAGCTTCAAAAGGATTTGGTCGTGCAGATAAACACCGAAGAAGGCTTACGCGCCGGACGCTTACTGCACGAAAAGTATGGAAGCTGGCCGAAAGTTCGCGAAGCCTTGAAATTGCAGAAGGCCCAAAGGGCTGCAGAACAATCCTCGGAACCAGAACGCTCCGAGTTGAATGAGCAAAGCCCCGCCCCCAAAAGCTAGCCGCACAACTCCAACATATCGGACACGGCTGACGCCACTCCTATGCCGCGCGCGCCCTCCGACATGATTGGCGCAAGGCAGCCAAGCGGTACAAGCCGCCAGCTCGCAATGAACGCTCCTTCGCTATCGTTCAGCCGTCAAAATCCGGCGCCCAAGTGCGGTCCATCCGCTAACCGGCAGGTCGCGACCCATTCAAGCCGCTCAGCCGCCGATTTCAGCTCTCTACTACCGGACGGTCCGCTTGCCTTCATCGCACGCGCGAGTTTGGCCGATTCAAGCCCCCTACGTCCACAGCACGACAACCGCATTATAGGCCATGTGCAGCAGCATGGCAGGGACAAGGCGTTTTGACTTTTTGAAGATCAGGCAGTTCGACACACCTAAAAGCATCACCGGAAGCCACGCGATGACTGGGTGATAGATTGCAAAGAAGGCCCCGCTTGCCAAAACGGCTTTCCACCCGCCCCAATGGCGGTCCAGCGCCCGGAACAGCAGGCCGCGAAAGAGATATTCTTCTGCGATTGGCGCAAAGGCGATGGCCATCACGGCGTATCCGACAACCATGCCGGGTATGCTGGCCATGTGCCGTCTAGAAGCTTGAACAGTCTCGGCAACGGAAGGGATGAACTGGATGATTTCCATGTAGAAATGCGCAAACACACCCAGAACCAATCCCCCACCCGCGCCAAGTAGCAGCCAGCGCGCTTCACCCCGGCCTGCGGCAAAGACGGATCGAAAGAGAGGCAATCCCGAACTGAGGCTTGGCCAGGTCAAAATCTGGGAGAGCGTGACCCCACGCCGGGCAAGGAAGCTGGCAACCCCAATCGACACACCGGTGGCTGCGAGGGCGTAACCAAGACTTTGCGCAACGCCCAAACTGGCTGTTCCTCCAACGACATACACCAAGGCGGTAATCAAGGAAGCGCACTCGACCAGAATGCTGATCGCCACCATCGCGTGCATAAGCGTGGGCGGCGGCGGCAGTTCTTCCGACCAGGGATCGAAGAGATAGGGCAGTCTCGCTCGAAAATTTTCCCACATCGCTGCGGCCGTGACCCACGAGTAGACGATGCCGACGATCGCCAGATGCCACTGCTGCGTGCAAATGCCGATGGCAAAAGTGAGCATGCCGAGTTGAGCGGCCCATCGCCGCCCCGACGAGATTTTTTGCGGCTCGCCGGATTCCGAGGTCACCGTGACCAGCGTAACCGCCTTTTCTGCCATGCTTCGGGCAAAGAAGGACCATCCCACAGCGACGAGTGCAATCTTTGCGATTTCATACGGAAATGCCCAGCAAGCCCAGAGCAAAATCAGCAATACGAGCCCTGTGGCGATCATCGACCAGAGCCAGGCCTTGGCCTTCAAAACAGCTTCCAATCCGCGCGGCCACGTCAATGCGATCCAGAGAGCAGGCCCTTCCGAAGCCAGTGATTTGGGCCCCAGTATCCAAAGGAAATAGGTGCCGAAAAAGATGGCGACGCCGCACAGATAATTCCAGGAATCGCCAGCGTGCTCGAGAAAACCACGCAGGTTAAAGAGCTGAAAGCCGGCAATAGTCACCGGGATGAGGATTGTTTGCACGATGGCACTGCGATCGCGCAAGAACCACAGATATTCCTTGCGGAACAAAGGGGCTCGCCCGAATTTTCCGGTAGGTGCTTGAACCACGGCCAGCACGTCCGAAGCGAATGCCCCGCTGAGTCCACGGCGGATGGAGCGCGCACAAAAGACAATCGATGTGGCAATCAGAAATGCGCTAAGCCCCCAGCAAAGCAGCATTCCCCGCAGAAACGAGAACGTTCCGTCCGGCGCCAGGCCCAGAAACAGCCTCAAGAAAGGCCAAGGCAAGCGGTCGGCCATTTCCGCCCAATTGCCAAGCGCAAAGACAGCCCGATCTATGATGCGGGGCAGGAAAAACATCCCCAGAAGTGAGGCAAAGCCAAACCAGCTCAGGATGCCGATAACGGCACCGCGGCTACGTGCGGGCAACCGCAAGATTGCGCCGACTTCGCACGCCTTCCCAACGCACGCGGCCGCAATGGCCACTGGAATTCCGAGAAGAAACACCGCGAGCAGCCCGGAAAGGAGACCGTGCGCTGCACCGTATAGGATGCCGACATACAGGGGGGCGGTCCAATAGACTGGATTGGCCGCAAGGGGCGATAGCATTTCGGCAAAGAACACTGCGCCGGCGCTGACCGGGTGACTGAGCAGCCACTCCCATATCGGATGACGCCGGCGTTGTAGATCGAGCTCCAGCCCCTCTCCCTGGCAAACAATCATGGCGAACCACCAGACCAACATCAACGAGCCGAGCATCGCGCTCGACGGGCCTGACCCGACAACTTGGGAAATGCCCGGAGACGCATCCTCGCGCGTGACAAGATCCTGACTGCCCGACCTTGCCACAGCGCTTCGCAGCTTGCGTTCAACGTCCGCCTTCTGCCCACCGTCGCGTTCGGCAATATCTTGCGCTTCGGCCTCGAAATAGCTTTCGAGAGCGATGCTCGTATAGTTGGGGCCCAGGTTCGTGATGCCCTCGACCGTTTGCACGCGCCGATAGAAGTCATCGCTGACGATGATATGCCCGGTGTACACGACGTCGAGGCGTTGGCCTGCCTCGACCGCCGAAATCAACGCGAATGCCGCCATCCCATGCAGAAAGGCCGAAAATCCGATCGCCAAGAGCAAGGCGAAGGGCGACCAGTTCGTTGCCCCACGATTGTTCAGCAATTGCTGCTGGCGTCTCTGGCGCCCCTTGGCGCGCGTTCGCGAGGCCTGCAAAAGCAGTCCGAGCGTCTTCCAGAAGCCGATTGCAGCGCCCGCGCCGGTCATGCTTGGTGAGGCCGTGCGGTCAATTTGAGGAACAGCGTCTCTAGCGTATCCACCTTGTGCAGAGCCTGCAGGTCCGCCAGAGCGCCCTGCGCAACCAAAGTGCCTTCGTTGATGATCAGGGCATGCGAGCAAAGGCGGGAGACGTGATCCATGAGGTGCGTCGAGAACAGCACTGTCGTTCCAGCAGACGCGCACTCTTCGATTATGTCATAAAAGAGGTGTGTGGATTCGACATCGAGCCCGTTCGTCGGCTCGTCGAGAACCAGCAGTTGTGGCCGATGCAGCATGGCCAGAAGCAATCCCAGCTTCTTCTTCATGCCCCTCGAGAAATCTTCGGCATAATTGTCGAGGTCGTCGGCGAGCCGCAAGCGCCGGGCCAGCGGTTCGATCCAATCCATAGCGTCATAGGGATCAAGCCCATGCATTCCAGCGCTCAATTCAAGCAGTTCGCGTCCCGACATGTATGAATAGAAGACAGGTTCGTCCGGCAGAAAGCCGATCAGTCGTTTGACGGCAACGCGCTCCTCGAACGCATCAAGCCCTCCGACTTCGAGTTCACCCGAGCTCGCCTTGAGAATTCCCATAAGCAGCCGAAACAAGGTGGTCTTGCCCGCACCGTTGGGGCCCAGGAGGCCGCAAATCTGACCGCTCGGGACCGTGAACGAAACATCGCAGAGTGCAACCTTGTCGCCGAAGGTTTTGGTCACGCCATCTACTTTGACGATATTAACCGGAAGCCCTTCTTTGTGAAGGGATCCCGCAGCTTGCATTTCCATTGAACCTATACCCCCACTTGCGTCATCCATCGCGCGAGTTGGCAATATTTTCAACGGTATATTTAGGTACTCTAGGATTGTCCTTTCTGCTTCGACGTTCGACCCTTCCCGGTCGTTCAAACGCCGACGCCCAATCCCCAGGTGCAGACGTTCTGCTATCCCGACGCTGCTGCAATCTGGACATTCAGTTGCTACCGAGAGACCGGGAACAAGAAGCGCTCGCTCCGCAATAATCGCCGGATAAATTGCTGAGCCAGACGGAACTGCCGTCCGGCTCAGCAAGCGTCATTCCTTCAGCACGAATTTGTCTCCGGAATAAACCCTTACCGCATTGCCGCGTTCGAGATCTTGATGGGCCTGCCATTGCGACCGTTTTTCGCTGTCATTGGCTTTCCCACGCCGTTCTTCCAACATGATCGCCAACTTCATTCGCGCCAGCCTTCGGTTGGCGTGTTGGGATCGTTGCTCCTGGGCCGTGGCCACGAGGCCAGTCGGCCGATGCGTGGCCCGCACCGCACTGTCTGCCTTGTTGACATGCTGGCCACCTGGGCCGCTGGCACGCATCGCCTGATAATCGATGTCCTCATCCTTCAGGTCGATGATCGCATCAGGCTCGGGCGCAAGCGCTACGCCAACAAACCAGTTACGCCGTTTGTGGCGTGGGCGAAAGGGGCTGGTCCCGATCCACTGGTTGGAACCTATGCGCTTAGCAGCAAAGCTTGATGCTGCCTCGCCCTTGATGCGAAGGAGGATGGAGGCTGGCAAATCCTCCAAACCATCGAGCGCTTCGCATTCAAGGCACATGTCCCTAGCCTCCTTTGCGAAAGCGAGCGCCAGTTGTGCCACTACCCAGTGGCATTCCTTCGGGCCCTTGCCCGCCGTGAGGTGCAAGATCACTTCGCTCATGCCGCCCTCGTCTTGTAGCTGAGAAGGGGACGAAGCTTGGCGATTACACGGATCAGGCCGGCCCCCTCCAGATCTGCGATGACCATGCCGATGTCCTTGTAGGCATGGGGAGCCTCTTCGAAGATCAAGCGGCGATCCTCGCAGATGACATGGCTGCCCAGCGCGGTGCGCTGCATGTCCGCGATATTGAAACGGCGCGAAAGGCGGGCATGGGCATCCTTGCGGCTCCACTTACGGCCCGCGCCATGGGCGAGCGAATGGAGGGCCTTGTCGGCATTGTCCGCGATAGGTTCCACCAGATAGCTGAAATCCCCTCGCGAGCCCGGGATGGTGACTAAGCCCTGATCAGCAGGCGCAGCCCCCTTGCGGTGCAACCACCCGCCTTGATGGGGCGAGACGCTGTTATGGCAAATGTCGAGCACCTTTCGGCCGTCAATGCCAAGACTTTCGCAAAAGCGCTTGGCGATGATCTGACGGTTCACAACCGCCCATCCCAGCGCAGCATCATGCTGGGCAAGATAGGCCGTAGCCTCCGGGCTTTTCTTAGGTATTCCACGGCTGATTTCCAGCTGTCGATGGGCTTGCAGGACAGCTTGCCCCAGTCCTCGCGAACCGCTGTGCACCATCATCCAGACCCTGTCGTGCCGCAAGCCAAGAGCCGCAAAGCGCGCCTCGTCCGCCACCACCTCGATCCGCTGGAATTCGACGAAATGGTTGCCCCCGCCAATGGTGCCCAGCGCGGGGCTGGCCAGTTCCGGAGGCAACCCCGCTTCTGTCAGAGCCGCTTGGCCATTGCCCGACCAAGGAGCGTCCAGCCCCTGCAGTTTGCGCTCTACGGTCCCGAGCCGGAACTTGCGCAATGGCGATGTGGTCTCCCACAAGGACATGCCGCAGCCGATGTCACTGCCGACCAGGTGGGGCCAGATGCGACTCCGTGACCAGAAGACCGCCCCCACGGCAATACCATTGCCGGCGTGGAGATCGGGCAGGCCGACAACGCGGTCCATACCCTCGTAATCCGCGGTTGCCTGGAGTTGGTCGAGTGAGAGAGGATCGAACCGCGATGGATCGTTAGCGATCAGGGAGATCGAACTCATCGTGCACCTCCCCGGCCATTGACCGTTCCGGAGATCAGCATCGCCTCAAGTACGGCCATATCCTTGAGAACCCCGTCTCGCGGATCGACGAACAGCTCACGACGCCGGAACCATTGCCCCCGGCGCCCCAGAACCTGGCCTTCGAACATCCATTCGCCATAACGCCCGATCGAAATGCGGGTCAGCACGAAATCCTCTAGATGTTCGCGTACGTGCATCTTGATCGTGCTGCCCGTGTCGAGCTTGGCGCAGATCTCACTGAAAACGGCATCCCACTGACGCCCGCGCTGGCTCCGCAGGTAGCGAACCAAGGGGGCGAGGTTCTCATTCAATGACTTGGTGTATGGCGCACTGATGCGGACATGGCGCTTGAGCCCGATATGACATGCGTCGGCGTGAGGCATCCTTTTCAATTTGGGAGAAGCGGCGTGGCTTGCACCCCAGCGGGGGCGTTCGACGATCACCTTGAACATGTCATCACGCATGACAACCCTCCCCGAAGAGAGGTGTGGCAACGACGGAAAGTCTGGAAAAATCAGCAGCGCAAAGGCCGCGAAAAGCAATCAGGCGAGAAGTGTCGCCCTTGAGGCAATTGCCCATGCAATCTGTTCCTGAACACAGGGAAATGAGAAGTTGTTTTCGTCGCGGTCAAATGCTGCGCGCATGGCTTTCTCCTTTCCTCGTTCAAAAACAGGCCGATATTGGCTGGTGCTCACTTATTGCAGATTGCCGATAGACGCAAGGCCGGAGTCTCAACCATTCGGAATGGACGCCGGAACCCGGCTTTTGTCGACCCATTCCGGTCGCTCGGCCGCCGGTTTTAGATCCTCAGGTGCAGACGGTCCGCTATTCCGGGGCCTATCGGAAAAGCAAGGCATCCATGCCCTTGCCGGTGACGGCAAATCTCGCTCCAGCTGCCGCTCGATGGATTGCCGGGATGAAAGAGCGTCCGGGTTTAATCCGGCGACTTGCGCTGAGACAAGCAGGTTTCCGCATGGGCACGCGTCAATTTGCGTCAGATTCCTCTCCGTCGCGCTGTCCTACGCCGCTCACCTTTTTTGCAGCGATTTTGGCACTTTCGGCCTTCAGCGGACGCGAAACCGGGCACACTTCCTGGGCATAGCTGTTGAGCGTGTTGAGCAGGTTATCCGGGACCAGCCGGTAGAACACGAACTGCCCCCGCTTTTCGCTCGCGACCAGTCCGGCATTTTCCAACACCGCCAGATGCTGGGATACCGCAGGCTTCGACATTTCGAACCGGGAGGCGATATCGCCGGCACTGAGTTCGGCATGGCTGAGGTACGCAAGAATCTTGCGACGCGGCGTTGACGCCAAGGCTTCGAACACTTTCTGCATAAGGCTTATTTAAGGAATGAGCTAATCACTTGACAAGGGTCGTTAGGTAATTAAGCAATGAACTAATTACCTCGGAGATTGCAATGCCCGACGTGTTCCCCGGTCAAGCCCCATCAGCATCGCCCAAAACGACGGTGAACAGCCTGGTCGAGATCGCCGGCTGCAGCCCGGTCGAGGGGAAGGTTCGATGGGATCCGGTCCATTCGGCCTGGAACGGGAGCATGATGGCGATCTCACTCATATTGGCCCCGGTCTTTGTCAGTTGGTCGGCGCTGGCCATGTTCCTTGTATTGACAGGGGCATCGCTTCTGCTGGGCCACAGCATCGGCTTCCATCGTCTGCTGATCCATCGCAGCTTTGCGTGTCCGCTGTGGCTGGAGCGGGTGCTGGTGTTGGTCGGCACGCTGGTCGGCATGAGCGGGCCATTCTGGATGATCCGCACGCATGACCTGAGAGACTGGGCGCAGCGGCAGAGCGACTGTCACGACTATCTTGCGCATCGGCGCCCCATGTTGATCGATGCTTGGTGGCAGCTACATTGCCATCTCGATTTGGTGTCACCTCCGGCGTTCGACCTTGGGCGGGCCGGGGAGGATCGATTCTACCGCTTCCTGGAGAAGACCTGGATGGTTCAGCAGGTTCCGGTGGGAATTGCCCTGTATCTGGCCGGAGGTTTGCCATGGGTGATATGGGGCGTGTGTGTCCGAGTGAGTGTGTGCGGTACCGGCCACTGGTTCGTCGGTCACCTTGCGCACAGGCGCGGGCCGCAATCTTGGCTGGTAGAAACCGCAGGCGTGCAAGCGCACGACGTCCCCTGGGCTGCGATCCCCACGATGGGTGAGGCTTGGCATAACAATCACCATGCTTTCCCGGGCTCGGCGCGGATCGGGCTCTACCCAGGGCAAAGCGACTGGGGCTATCGAGTGATCGAAGGGTTGGAGAAGCTGGGGCTTGCCTGGGACGTCGTCACGCCCGAAACGATGGCCGCGCGCAAGGAACTGCGCCCGGTTGCGTCGCAGGACCGGCCCGAAAGACAGTTCTCACAAGCAGCGAGGGCCTGAGCCATGCGCAAGCTGCTTTCCTTCGCGGGGCAAGTCTCACCGCTAGTCTATGTTCTGGCCGCGCCGGTGCTGTTGCTGTCGCAGAACCTCATGGTGGCGCTCTGCTATCGCTGGCGAGGCGCGCCGCTCCAAGCCGATGCCGGGTTCTGGCTCCTTCCGCTGCGCCGCCTGGCACAGATGCCAGGTGTAACGGCCATGGAGGCCGCGACGGTATTCGCAGTGGGGGTCGTGGTCGCCTGGGCCTTGGCGGCCCTCTCGTTCCGCCGCGCGAACTGGTCGGGGCGCGGGCACAGGCTGAGCCTGTTTGCCATCTTTCCCGTGATACAGATCATCGTTGTCACAATTCTCTGCGCAATGCCGCGCCAGTCCGAAGGTTCGGAGGAGCAACATGGCGATGCGGTGGATCGGGCCCAGATCCTGCAAGGCGTGCTGACTGGCGTGGCGATCATCGTCGTTGCCGTGCTGATCTCTGCTTTGACGCTGGGCGCCTATGGTTGGGGCCTCTTCGTCGCAACGCCCTTCGCGGTCGGGATGGCGACCGGGTATATCGTGAACCGGCGTGTCCCGCAGACCGGCGCGCGGACCTTGGGGCACGTACTCGTGGCCGGCGCCTTGGGCGGTCTCGCATTGCTCATGTTCGCTTTGGAGGGCTTCATGTGCATCGTCCTGGTCGCGCCGCTCGGTCTGGCTACCGCAGCGATCGGCGGCGTCTTTGGCCGGGCTATCGCTTTGTTCGGACATGACGGCAACAGGCCGCTGATGTCCGTCGCCGTGCTTCCGGCCCTGTTCGCGCTCGAAGCAAGCATGCCGCCCGCGGTGCCTATCGATACGGTCGAGAGCATCGACATTGCCGCTTCGCCGGCCGCGGTGTGGCGGGCGATCACCAGCGAAGCACCCATAGGTCTGTCGCCAGGGCTTCCCGGACTTGCGGGGCTGGCCTACCCCGTCCGCAGCAGTCTCAAGGGCCAAGGCGTCGGCGCCACACGCCTCGGCGTTTTCTCGACAGGGACGGCGGTGGAACGTGTGACAGAATGGAAACCCGGCCGTGTGCTGGCCTTCACGGTCCTTTCTCAACCACCGGCGATGGAAGAGATGAGCCCCTATCGTCACCTCAACACGCCGCACCTAAGGGGGTATGTCGTCACCGGCGATACGCGATACTTACTCTCGCCCCTGCGCAGCGGCGACACGAGGCTTACGCTGCAGTCGCAGACCGTGCTCCGCATCGACCCGATCGCCTATTGGGAGCCGATCGCCCGCTTGGCCTTTCATTTGAACGTCCGGCGGGTGCTAAACAGTGCCAAGATGCAGGCAGAGGGTGAGCGTTTTGAATGAACAAACAGACGCTTTTAGGGAAGCGAATTTGAGGCCCGAACGATGGTATCGGTGGCTCGCGACCCTTGCAAGACACTCAGCCGCCGATTTCGCGTTCCCAGGTGCGGACGTTCCGGTTGTCCTGTCGGAGCGCGTACGCCGGGCCGGTTACAGACTGATGGGTTTGGAGGAGCCAGTCAGCTAAAGGCGACATTGCCGCTTTGACCTAGCCCGGTTAGAAGGCCCTGCCGCTGGCAACTGCCTCGGGCCGGAGATGACGGCAGCTATTTCCCGGCGGGCCAAGAGCTTCGCAGGGAAGCGATCAAGATTTCCGGTGCTGAACTCGCCCAAAGACATCCCGGTCATTGAGGTAAAAAGGCTCATAATGCTCAACTTGTCGGCCACAACCTTACAAATTTTCGAAATTTTTACTGTAAACATGCCGTCATGCCGCACCGACTTTATGCCTTCTCCGCCTCGGAACGTGTTGGCTCGATGTCGCCACCTACTCCATTCACGGCAACAATTGATGAAATCTTAGAAATTTGAGATACAGCGTCACGTTATGGCTAATGTTGAGGCAATAATATAAATGGAGACAACATAAAAATGAAATTCAATAAGGATTTTTACATAAAATCTTATGGGATGTTTACGTTTATTTTGCTCGTCGCAGGGGCGGCAAATCTACTTTACGAAGTAAGATTATTTGGGTTTAGCCATAAATCGCTATTTTTCGTTGCTATGTTAAATGGAATATTTGCTTCGCGAGTGATCCAAAACTGGCATTTGCGCAAGTCCGATGATGGCAGAAAATAAGACAAAATAGGCCGAATATGATCGAACCCGCCACTCGGACCAGCGCGCCGGAAAGGCAAGAATATCCCAGGGCCCGCCATCACAATCGTAAGCGTCTGCCCTAGCCCGTCGGTGACAGAAAATGCCCATTGC
>NZ_JALHLF010000042.1:0-5166 GCF_022832435.1 Novosphingobium organovorum
CAGCGCGCGCAGGCTGGCGCGGCGGCCATCGGCGGCGAGCACGCGCGAATCCGCCCAATGCCCGTCGCCCGTCTCCAGATCGTAACGCACGCGGGTGGACAGCGCGGCGTCGTAGGTCTCCAGCGCGCGGTCCATCTCGCCCAGCCGCGTGTAGGCCGCGGCGAGATTGAGCAGCACCGCCGGGTCCTGCGCGTGGTCGGCGCGCGCGGCGACCAGCTTGGCCAGCGCGGCGCGGTCTTCGCCCCGGCTCAGTTCGGCATAGGCGACATCGGCCCCGGCCGAGGCCGAATCGGGGCGTGGCACCGCGACGATCAGCGAATTGGCGGCCAGCGCGGGCGCGGCCTGCCCGGCCAGAAGAACGAGTGCGGCGGCGGTGAGCGACATGGTTTTCTCCCTTGAGGTGCGCGATTGGCCCGATTGTGCGGCAAAAGGCACAGCCAGCAAGAAAAATGACTCCAGTGTCATAAAAGTGCAATCAAACCGTGAACTGCGCAGAAATACGTGAGTCGCGGAGAATTCCCCGCTCCGCCATCCGCGTCTCGGCACCAATTGTCATATTACAGTATTATTTCTGAAGATTACTGTCACGAGATCGCCAACAAACTGTCACCCCCCCGCCTTAGGGCCGCGAGCAACGATGACGGACGCCCCGCATCGTCGAATCCGATCCAACGGGGGAAACCGAAGTGAAGAATCTTTCTGGCTTGCTGCTTCTGGGTTGCAGCGCGCTCGCACTCGCCGGCTGCGGCGCCGACGACGTCGCCTCGCCGGGCGCTGGCAGCGTGGTCATCACCAACAACAACGGCAGCACCTCGACCTCGACCGCGACCTCGGGCACGCTGATCGAAGCGGCCAGCGAATGCCCCAGCTTCAACGCCACCGGCGGCCTTTCGGACGACGGCACGATCGAGGATTCCTCGGGCAACTCGTGGCGCGTGTGCACCCTGCCCTCGCTGATCGACACCAGCTCGGTGCTGTCCTCGGTCGAAGGCGTGATCTACCGCATGAACGGCCGCGTCGACGTGGGTTGCGACGGCGGCCCGACCGCCCCGACTTCGGCCAGCCCCTACACCACCACCACCGCCTCGTGCATCTCGGCGGGCACCACCTCGCTCAGCGCCGACACCGGCGTGACGCTGACGGTCGATCCGGGCGTGGTGATCTACGGCGAAACCACCACCGATCCGGCCTGGCTCGCGGTCAACCGCGGCAACCAGATCATGGCCGACGGCACCGCCTCGCGCCCGATCGTGTTCACCAGCCGCCAGAACGTCATCGGCACCGCCACCGACAGCTCGCAAGGCCAGTGGGGCGGCGTCGTGCTGCTCGGCCGCGGCATCACCACCGACTGCACCGACGGCACCTCCCCGTGCCAGCGCGACACCGAAGGCGCGGCCACCCCGGCGCTCTTCGGCGGTTCGGACAACACCTATAGCGCGGGTTCGATGACCTACGTGCAGATCCGCTATTCGGGCTACAGCCTCTCGGCCGACGCCGAGCTGCAGTCGCTCACCGCGGGCGCGATCGGCACCGGCACCACGCTGGACTACATCCAGTCGGTCAACAGCTCGGACGACGGCGCCGAATTCTTCGGTGGTGCGGTCAACATGAAGCACTACATCGCGGTCAACGCCGACGACGACAGCCTCGACACCGACACCGGCGTCCAGGGCAACTACCAGTACCTCATCATCGCCCAGCGCGCGAGCGACGGCGACGCCTTCTTCGAGATCGACTCGAACGGCAACACCAGCGACACGCCGCGCCAGACGTCGACTTACGCCAACTTCACCGCGATCCAGGCCGGCTCCAACCCCGCCAACTCGGACGCGGCGAGCGTCATGGTGCGCGGCAACGCCGACGCCAACTTCGTCAACGGCATCTTCTACACCCCCAACAACGAGTGCATCCGTCTGCACGGCTCCTCGTCGGTCGCGGGCGAATCGGCGACTTTCACCGCCAATTCGGTGGTCATGACCTGCGGCGACACCGGCCCGTTCCTCGACACCGGCACCTACAGCACCGGCGATGCCGAGGCGATGTTCGATGCCGGCACCAACAACAACTCGGCCTTCACCTCGACCCTCACGAGCACGTTCGTGAACGGGACGAACGAAAGCGGCGTGACCGCCTACGCCAGCCTGACCAGCCTTTCGAGCACCTTCGACGCGGTGTCCTACATCGGCGCCGTCTCGGGCTCGAGCGACACCTGGTACACCGGATGGACCTGCGACAACGCCACCGCCGACTTCGGTTCGGACAGCCTCTGCACCGCCCTGCCGACCACCTGATCGGCCGCCCAGCGATCCGGGAAAGGGGCGGTCGCCGTTCGGCCGCCCCTTTTCCTTGCTTCCATCTGCACGCGTATTTCAGGGGGACCCACCCATGACCAAGCTGCGGCTTGTCCCGTTCCTGCTCTTCTCCACGATGCTGACGCCCGGCATCGCCAAGGCGCAGGAGAGCGACACCACTTCCCAGCCCGCCACGGCCCAGAACACCACGGCCCGGAACACCATGGCGGCGCCCCCCGACGGCGACGATCAGGACGCGGCTGCGTCCAGCCCGGACATCTCCATCCCCGGCGGCGCGATCATCGTCACCGGCAAGCGCCAGCTCAACATCGAACGCGCCGCGACCGAAGTCGTCTCGGTGCTCTCGAGCGAGGACATCGCGCGCACCGGCGAGGGCGACATCGCGGGCGCGCTGGGCCACGTCACCGGCCTGTCGGTGGTCGGCAGCGGCTACGTCTACGTGCGCGGCCTTGGCGATCGCTACTCGCTCGCGCTGCTCAACGGCTCACCGCTGCCCAGCCCCGAACCGCTCAAGCGTGTCGTCCCGCTCGACATGTTCCCGACCAGCGTGGTCGCCTCCTCGCTGGTGCAGAAGACCTACTCGGTCAACTTTCCCGGCGAATTCGGCGGCGGCGTCATCAACCTGACCACCCAGGCCGTGCCCGACGAAAGCTTCCTGACCATCGGCGGCGGCATCGGCTGGGACAGCGAGACCACCAACCAGCTGAGTTACGGCTACTATGGCTCGAAGACCGACTGGACCGGCTACGACAACGGCCTGCGCCGCATTCCCCAGGACCTGCGCGCGCTGTTCAACAGCAACGAAGCGCTCAGCGCGACCAGCGAGACCGCCAACGACATCGGCGCGGTGCTGTTCACGGGCCGCAATTCGGTGGTCCAGAAGATCGACCACACCCAGCCCAACTTCTCGGTCAACCTCGAAGGCGGCACGTCGTTCGACATGGGCGGCGCGACGCTGGGCCTGATCGTCTCGGGCGGATACTCGAACAAGACCCAGACCCGCATGGCGACCCGCGAGGCGACCCAGGGCCTGAGCGCGGACTACGATCAGCTGATCGAGAGCAACACCGCGGTGCAGACCGACAACCGCATCGTCGTCAACGGCCTCGTTGGCCTGGGCCTCGAATGGGGTGACAATTCGATCCGCTGGACCAACGTCTACATCCACGACACCGACAAGAACACCGTGCTGACCTCGGGCAAGAAGCCCGAGCAGAACGACAGCTACGATTACATGACCCAGCACACCGGCTGGTACGAGCGTCAGCTGATCGACAGCCAGATCGTCGGCGAATTCAAGCCCGCAGACGACACCACGATCAACCTGCGCGCGGGTTACGCCAATTCCAAGCGGCTGGCCCCTTACGAGATCACCGCCGAATACGTGCGGCTCAACTCGGGCACGACGACGGGCGATTCCTACGTCAACTACCTCGGCTCGAACAGCGGCACCTCGCCCACCACGGTCACCTTCTCGCGGCTCAACGAGGATGTCTGGTCGGCGGGCGGCGACGTCTCGCACAGCTTCTCGACCAGCTGGAGCGGCACGGTGGGCTACGCCTACCAGATCAATTCACGCTCCAACATGCAGCGCGAGTTCGACGTCTACGCGACCGGCGATTCGACGACCATCGCCGATCTTGGCACGCTGCGCCTCGACGTCCTGCTCCAGCCGGGCATGTGGTATCTGGCCAGCTCGGACACCGGGGTCGACTACGATCTTGAACTGCGCGACGTGAACGCCGCCTACGGCGCGTTCCAGGCCCGCCTCATCAACCACGCCTATTACGGCAAGGTCGATGGGCAGATCACCGACGATCTCTCGATCGATGCGGGCGTGCGCTGGGAATACGCCAAGCTGCAGTCGATCCTCAAGCCGGTGGTCACCGCCACCGGCTCGACGATCACCAGCAAGAACGAGTATTTCCTGCCCGCGGTCACGCTGACCTACCAGTTCACGCCCGCGCTCCAGCTGCGCATCGCGGCCTCCAAGACGATCGCGCGCCCGCAGTTCCGCGAGCTGATCTACCAGGTCTTCTACGATCCCGATTCCAACCGCAGCTACCAGGGCAACCCCAAGCTCAAGGACAGCCAGCTGACCAACCTCGAAGGCCGCATGGAGTGGTACTTCGACCGGCAGGACCACCTCTCGGGCGGCGTGTTCTACAAGCACATCAAGAACCCGATCGAAAGCTACCTGTACTATTCGAACGGGTTCTACACGAGCTACGCCAACGCGCCCGCCGCCAACCTCTACGGCGCCGAGTTCGAGGCCGAGAAGCACTTCGAACTCTATGGCCTGGGCAAGGCCTTCGAAACCCGCCAGCTGGTGCTCAACGCCAACTACACGATTTCGAAGTCCGAGCTGAAGGTGGGTTCGAACGACGTCGTCGACCTCTACACCTCGACGTCGCCGGCCGAGGACTACTTCGTCGACGGCGCGCCGCTGACCGGCCAGTCGCGCCATCTCGCCAACCTCGAGATCGGGCTCGAGGACACCGACCACCTCTCGCAGCAGACGCTGATGCTCAACTACGCCTCCAGGCGCGTGACGAGCCGCGGCGTGGTCGGCTCGGTGCGCCAGCCCGACGTGTTCGAATACCCCGGCTTCACGATCGACTTCGTGGTGCGCCAGGGCATCAAGGTGGGCGGCAGCGAATTCGAGCTCAAGCTCGAAGGGCGCAACCTCACCGGGCGCGGGCACAAGGAATACCAGACTTTCGAGGACGGCACGGTGCAGTTCAACTCCTATGCGCTGGGCCGCGTGTTCAAGGCCTCGGCCTCGATGAAGTTCTGATCCGCGCGCACCCCTTGCCGCGCGCACCATGGGCCCGGCCGCTCGCTTGCGAGCGGC
>NZ_JALHLF010000042.1:5212-32761 GCF_022832435.1 Novosphingobium organovorum
ATCCGCGCGCACCCCTTGCCGCGCGCACCATGGGCCCGGCCGCTCGCTTGCGAGCGGCCGGGCCTTTTGCGTGCCCCACCTTGCAGGCCAGGACGTGCAGGCAAAGCCTTGCAGGCGGCGCAAACCCGCGCTAAGGGCGCGTCTCGTCCCTTGGGGAGTAGCCACCTGCCCCGCCGCGTCATCCGGTCCACCCGGACATCCGCGCGCAGGCAGGCCCTGTCGTCAACACACTTGGTCGAGAGACCATGGCGCACAGGAGTTCACCGTCCGGCCCCGCGCCGGACCGCGACCGGGCAAGACCAATGACGCCTGTCTCCCCGCTCGGCCGGGCGGGGGATGCGGGCGTCGTTGCGTTCTGATGACCCGCCCGGCCCCGGAGACCCAGCTTGGAAGCCTTTCTCACCTCGACCTCGGTGGTCGCGCTCGCCGAAATCGGTGACAAGACGCAGCTGCTCGCAATCGTGCTCGCCACCCGTTTCAAGAAACCCTGGCCGGTGGTCGCGGGCATTTTCGCCGCCACCCTTGCCAACCACTTCCTCGCCGCGCTCGTGGGCGAACAGGCCGCCGCCTTCCTGCAAGGCGAATGGTTCCGCTACCTCGTCGCCGCCAGCTTCATCGCGATGGGCTTCTGGACGCTGATCCCCGACAAGTTCGAGGAAGACGACGAGCCCAAGCCCGGCCGCTTCGGCCCGTTCCTGACCACGCTGATCGCCTTCTTCCTGGTCGAGATGGGCGACAAGACGCAGATCGCCACGGTGGCGCTGGGCGCGCGTTTCCAGGCGGTGGTGCCGGTCATGCTGGGCACGACGCTGGGCATGATGCTCGCCAACGGTCCGGTGGTCTTCGCGGGCAACGCGCTGATCCGCCGCATCCCGATGCGCGCGGTCCACATCACCGCCGCGCTCCTGTTTCTGGCCATCGGCGTGTGGCTGCTGGCGCAGACCGCCGGCCTGCTCTGACACCGTTGGCAGCGGTCCGCAAAGGCCCATGCCCCGCACACGGCCTGCGTGCGCGAGGTTCCTCTGGGCCGGTCGATCCGATCGCATCGGAGCGACCGGCCCAGAGGAACGTGCGCTGTGCTGTTTTCGGAATCGTCCGGTGATCCTGCCTCACTGGAACCTGCTCTAGCGCAGCACCTTTTGCGCATCGACCAGCCGGACGTCGTGCATCTGGTTCAGATAGGCCTCGTAATAGGGCTTATGCGAGGCGCCGACCACCGCCAGCAGCCGCGTGCCGGGGCGGTACTCCAGAATCTCGCGAATGTTGGCAACCATGCGCAAGTTGCGTGTCTCCCAGTAGCCCAGGTACTGCCGCCCGAAACGCTGGGGCGAAGGTTCGGCGAGCGCGGCGCCGAAATCCGAGCGGAAAACCACGTCCCCTTGCGCCGGATCGTTGAGCGCCCGAATGTACGCGAGCAAGCCGCCCGGCGCGCTCAATGCCTTCTCGTAGCGCGCGCCTTGCGCCTGCCTGGCTCGGGTCGCCGGATTGTCCCAGGCCGCCTCGATCGCGGCACCATAGGCCTTTAGCTCGGCCGGATCCGCCGGATCGGGGGTGTCGGCGCTGTGATCGTCGACGCTCCAGATCCTCTCGAGCCCCAGCCGCGCGGCGAGCACGGCGGACAGCTGCGTGGTCTCATTGCGCCGCGCCGCGAACGCGCGCAGGTATGCGGCCAGCGGCGCCGTCAGGCCATCGCCCGCGCGCCGTTCTGCCGGGGAAAGACGCAGCCACTGGACCAGCGCCGATCCCCGCTCGCCCGCAGCGAGGAATAGCGCGACCAGACGGCGTCGCTCTGCCGCCTGCACCACCGCGGGCCAGTGCGCCAGCGTGCGTTCCGCCTCGGCGTTCGCGGCGGGAACGTCGAGCCCGAGCGCGGCGCCCGCCTCGGCCGGGTCCCAGCAATAGGTCCTCACCGTCTCGGCATAGCGCGCCGGATTACGGCGCAGCGCGTCGCACTGCAGCCCCGAGACATCCTCGGTGACGATCGCCTCGGGCTTCCACGCCGCCAGCCGGGCCAGCAAGGGCTCGAGCGCGGGCCCCAGCGCCACGTCCTCGGGCAGTCCCGAAAGATGCGCCATGCCCAGCACCAGAACGCGGTTGGGCGTCCCCACGGTAGGGCCCTTGTGCGCGGACGGATCGAAGGGGGGCCGGTAGTCCTGCGCCGATGCCGCGAGCGCCGTTGAAAGCCCCAGGAGCCCGGCCGCAGCGCTCATCAGTCCATGCGTCCATTTCCCGGCCAGCCCCATGCACACCTACCCTCCTGGTCCAAATCGACCGCTGTACACAGGCGCCCAGTTCCAAGGCTGGCGAGGCGGGATCGACCAGCGTCCGTCCGCACCCGACGAAAGACGCCCACCGATGCTCCCAAACCACTTGCACCACCCGGACGACAGCCCCACCATACTCCCTATGGACATTCTAATCGCCCTGGGCATCTCCTTGATCGCCACCCTGACTCTCGCACGCGAGACCCCGATCGCATGCTGGCTGCACGCGCGGCTGATCGTCCCGATGGCAACTCGGCTTTGCGCCATCCGCCCCGGCCACGTCATGGCCACCGCCCTTCTTCTGGTGTTCATCGGGCTGATCGGCTGGTGGGGCGGACACGACGGGATCGGCGCGCTCGCGATGGGCGCCCCGGACCTGGCCTCCTGGTTCGCTCTGGCTGATGTCGCGACTGCGCTCGAGGCGTTGTCTGCGCTCGCGCTAGTGCTCGCGGCCAGCCCGCTGCGCACGCTCGGGCGTGGCGCCCTTACCGACCGCAACCCACGGCGTCCGCGTCGTACCGCACCGCGCGCGCGCAGTCGGCAAAGGGCACGTAGCAGCGCCGCCAATGACGGGGAAGACGACGAAGACGCGACCCGATACGCGGAGGCCGCGTGAACGCTCAGGCCGCGTCGAAGACGTAGCCGAGCGAGCGCACGGTGCGCAGCGGGTTGCCCGCACCCGCGCTCTTGAGCGCACGGCGCAGACGGCCGATCCACACGTCGACCGTGCGTTCGTCCACCGGCGGTTCCTGCTTGCCGAGCGCGGCGATGAGCTGCGCGCGGGTGAACACCCGGCCGGGATGCTCGATGAAATAGCGCAGGAGGCGCAGTTCGTTGGGCATCAGCGCAATCGGCTTGCCCTGCCAGCGCGCCTGGAACGCGGCGACGTCCACCGTCAGTTCGCCCTGCGCCACGGTGCGCAGGCCCACGCTCTCGGGCTCGCCCACGCTGGCGCCGAGCACCCGGTCGAGCAGCATCGTGCGGTTGAGCGGGCCAACCATGTAATCGTCCGCGCCCGTGCGCAGCGCGCGCTTGCGGTCCTCGAGCGTGTCTTCCTCGAGCACCATGGTCACGTGCGCGTGCGCGGTCAGCGCGTCGGCGCGCAGCCGCCGGCACAGCTCGAGCCCCGACATTTCGGGCAGGACCCAGTCGATGAACACCCACAGCGCCCCTTCGATCAGGGGCAGCTCGCCAAAATCGCTCCAGCGGTGCAGCACGACGTCGAATTCGTCGTGCCGGAACGCCGCGTAGCCACCGGAAAGTTCGCTGGCCAACAAGATATCGATGCGCCGCATGGCCCCCTTTCCACCTGGATAGGGCGGCTATCTGCAATGGCAATATGACGGAGGGGTGACAATCGGGTGACCCGGCGCACAAATGTCGCCGCGCAGCCCCGCAAGCGCGCTTTCACGACCCCGCACGGGCCTTATCGACGCGCGCCACTGTCACAGAACTGACCGGCAACCGTCACCGCCACGCCATCGCCTCGTGGCAGGGAGAGACAACGCGCTTTCAACCAACCGGGGACACCGTGACATGGCCAAGGACGCAAACGCACACTTCGCGCAGGTCGCCCGATCGCTGGCGGGACCGACCGGATCGATCCCCGAATGGCTCGACCTGCCCGACCCCAAGGGCTTTCGCCCCAAGCGCAAGTACGAAACCATCTGGATTTCCGACGTGCACCTGGGCACGCGCGGCTGCAACGCGGACATGCTGGTCGATTTCCTGCGCTCGGTCGAATGCAGGACGCTCTACCTGGTGGGCGACATCGTCGACGGCTGGCGGCTGCGCAAGAACTGGTACTGGCCCGACGCGCACAACGAAGTGATCCGCCGCATCCTCAAGATGGCGCATCGCGGCACGCGCGTGGTGTTCATCGCGGGCAACCACGACGAGATGCTGCGCGATTATGCCGGGCTGACTTTCGGCGGGGTCGAACTGGTGATGGAGGCGGTCCACGAAACGAAGGACGGGCGCCGCCTGCTGGTCACCCACGGCGATGCCTACGATGGCGTGGTGCTTTACCACAAGTGGCTCGCGTACCTGGGCGATCAGGCCTACGGGCTGCTGCTGCGCGCCAACATCGTGTTCAACGCGGTGCGCCGGCGGCTGCGGATGCCTTACTGGTCACTGTCGGCCTACATGAAGAAGCGGGTCAAGAACGCGGTCGCCTATATCTGTTCGTTCGAGGAAGCGGTCGCCGCCGAGGCCACCGCGCGCGGCTTCGACGGGGTGGTCTGCGGCCACATCCACTGCGCCGAAATCCGCACATTCGGCGGCATCACCTACTACAACGACGGCGACTGGGTGGAGAGCTGCACCGCGCTGGTGGAGGACCTGCACGGCCACATCGCGATCGTCGACTGGGTGGCCGAGACCGGCGGGCGCAGCGCGCCGGGCGACGAGACCGCGCCCGAAAACGCCCCGGTGGGAACGCCCCTGCCCGCCCCCGCCGGTATCCGCCCCGCCGGGGCCATGGCATGAGGATTGCGCTGGCGACCGACGCCTGGCTGCCGCAGGTCAACGGCGTCGTGCGTTCGCTGAGCGCGACGCTCGAGGAACTGGTGCGGCGCGGGCACAGCGTCGAAACGGTGACGCCCGACAGGTTCCTCACCGTACCGATGCCCGGTTACTCCGAAATCCGCCTGGCCATGGCGCCGCGCTTCGGGGTGCGCCGGATGCTCGACCGGGCCGCGCCGCAGCTGGTCCACATCGCCACCGAAGGCCCGATCGGCTGGGCCGCGCGCGGCTGGTGCCTGTCGCGCTCGGTGCCCTTCACCAGCGCCTTTCACACCCGCTTTCCCGAATACGCCGCGGTGCGCACCGGGATCAGCGCGGAACGCTTCTGGCCGATCATGCAGCGCTTCCACGCGCAGTCGAGCGCGGTGCTGGTCTCCACCCGCAGCCTCGCAGGCGAACTGGCGCGCCGGGGCATCACCCATACGCTGCCCTGGAGCCGGGGCATCGACCACGACCTGTTCAAGCCGCACGGCCCGCGCCACCCGGCGCTGACCGCCCTGCCCGGCCCGGTGCTGCTCAACGTCGGCCGCGTCGCGCCCGAAAAGAACCTCGAGGCCTTCCTCGAGGCGCGCGTTCCCGGCTCGAAAGTGGTGGTGGGCGATGGCCCCGCGCTCGAGAGCCTGAAGCGCCGCTACCCCGAGGTGCATTTCCTCGGCGCGATGCGCGGGGAAGAGCTGGCGAGCGCCTACCGCGCGGCGGACTGCTTCGTGTTTCCGAGCCGGACCGACACGTTCGGTCTCGTCGTGATCGAGGCGCTGGCCTGCGGGGTTCCGGTCGCCGCCTACCCGGTCACCGGCCCGATCGACATCCTGGGCGAAGACGGGCGCGGGGTGGATCTCAAGGTGGTCTGCCCGGCGGGCGCGATCGACGCCGATCTGGAGGCCGCCATCGAAGGAGCGCTGGCCATCGCGCGCGAGGATGCGGCCGCGCTGGGCGATCTCTATTCGTGGGAGCGCGCCACCGACCAGTTCCTCGCCGCGATCACGGCGGCGGTGAAGGCCGCGCAGGAGGATGTGGCGAGCGCGGCGGCGTGAGGGTTCGCCGGACGGCACGTCTGACATGCCCACCCCCAGAATTTGCCCCCCCGCCCCCTCCCGCTAGCGGGAGGGGAGTTTCGGGCGGCCGGTGAAGGAAAGCGCCGCAACGCCCTCAGTTCACGTCCATCGCATAGCCCGCCGCGCGCACGGTGCGGATCGGGTCGGTGTCGCCGTCGCGGTTGATGGCCTTCCTGAGACGGCGGATATGGACGTCCACGGTGCGCTCGTCGATGTCGGAGTCCATGCCCCAGACGCCATCGAGGATCTGCTGGCGCGAGACGACGCGGTTGGGGCGTTCCATGAAGTAGCGCAGCAGGCGAAACTCGGTCGGGCCAAGGTGCAGCGGCTCGCCGCCACGGCGCACGCGGTGGCTGGTGGCGTCCAGTTCGATGTCGCCCCACTGCAACACGCTGCCCGCAAGGCTGGGGCGCGAGCGGCGCAGCAGCGCCTCGATCCGCGCCATCAGCTCGCGCGGGGAGAAGGGCTTGGTGACATAATCGTCCGCGCCGGTCTTGAGGCCACGGATCATGTCCTCTTCCTCGCCGCGCGCGGTGACCATGATGACCGGGATCTGCGCGGTCTCCTTGTCCTTGCGCAGCTGGCGGCAGACCTCGATGCCGGGGATCTGCTCGATCATCCAGTCGAGCACGATGGCATCGGGCGCCTGTTCGCGCACCATCAGCAGCGCCTCTTCGCCGTCGCCCGTGCTGCGCACGTCATAGCCTTCGGCCGAAAGGTTCCAGGTGAGCAGTTCGCACAAGGCGACGTCGTCTTCGACGACAAGCACGGAAGGGTTCATCGCAGGCTCCCGGTCACAGGGTTGGAGCGATCGATCAGGCGAAGTTGCCGGTATCGTCGGTCTGGCTGTCGCGTTCGGTGCAGTATTCGCCGGTGGCCGCGTAATAGACCATCTCGGCGACATTGGTGGCGTGGTCCCCGATACGTTCGAGGTTGCGCGCGATGAACAGCATCTGCGCCGCGACCGTGATCGTCGAGGGGTTTTCCATCATGTGCGTGAGCAGCGAGCGGAACAGCGTGTTGTAGAAATGGTCGAGCTTGGCGTCGCGGCGGATGACCTCGACCGCGAGCTGCGCATCGCGCGAGCCGTAGGCGTTGAGCACGTCGCGCACCATACCCTCGGCGATCTCGGCCATGGTCGGCACCAGCGTCACCGGTTCGATCTTCGAGGTGTGGTCGAGCGAATCGACCCGCTTGGCGATGTTCTTGGCGTAGTCGCCGATACGCTCGATCACGCCCGAGATCTTGAGCGCGGCGATCACGTCGCGCAGGTCGTCGGCCATGGGGGCCCTCAGCGCAATGGTGCGCACCGCGAGCCGGTCCACTTCGGCCTCGAGCGCGTCGAGCCGCGCGTCGTTGGCGACCACTTCGGCGGCCAGCTCGTCGTCGTGCTGGGTCAGCGCCTTGATCGCATCGCGGATCGCCACTTCGGCGAGCCCGCCCATTTCGGCGACGAGGCCGCGCAGCTGGCCGATCTCGGAATCGAAAGCCTTGACGGTATGATCAACCATACGAATGTCCCTGTCTGCCCGCCGCCCCTTTTCCCGTGGGGCGCGCGGGACGCAAAAATGCTCAGCCGTAGCGGCCGGTAATGTAGTCCTTGGTGCGATCCTCGCGCGGGGTCGTGAACAGCTGGCTGGTCTCGCCGTATTCCACCAGGTGCCCGAGGTGGAAGAAGGCGGTGCGCTGCGACACGCGCGCGGCCTGCTGCATCGAGTGCGTGACGATGACGATGGCGTAGGTGTTCTTCAGCTCGTCGATCAGTTCCTCGATGCGCGCGGTGGCGATCGGGTCGAGCGCGGAGCACGGCTCGTCCATCAGGATGACCTCGGGGCTGACCGCGATCGCGCGCGCGATGCACAGGCGCTGCTGCTGGCCGCCCGAAAGCGCGGTGCCCGGATCGGACAGGCGATCCTTCACCTCGTCCCACAGCCCCGCCTTGACGAGCGAGCTCTCGACGATCTCGTCCATCTGCGCCTTGCCCTGGGCGAGCCCGTGGATGCGCGGGCCATAGGCGATGTTTTCGTAGATCGACTTGGGGAACGGGTTGGGCTTCTGGAACACCATGCCAACGCGCGCGCGCAGCGCCACGGGGTCCATGTCGGGCCCGTAGATGTCCTCCCCGTCGAGCAGGATCTCGCCCGTCACGCGCGCGCCCGCGATGGTGTCGTTCATGCGGTTCAAGGAGCGCAGGAAAGTCGACTTGCCACAGCCCGAAGGGCCGATGAAGGCGGTGACGATGCCGTTGTCGATGGCGATCGAGACGTTGTCGATCGCCTTCTTCTCGCCGTAGTAGACGTCGACGTTGCGGGCTGTGAGTTTGGGTTCGGTCATATTCCTACCAGCGGACCTCGAACTTGTTTCGAAGGTATATCGCAAGGCCGTTCATCGCCAGCAGGAAGAGCAGGAGGACGATGATGGCGGCCGAAGTGTTCTGGACAAAGCCCTTGTCGATCTCGTCCGACCACAGGAAAATCTGCATCGGAAGCACGCTCGAAGGGTCGGTGATGCCGCCCGGCGGAGTGGCGACGAAGGCGCGCATGCCGATCATCAGCAGCGGCGCGGTCTCGCCCAGCGCGCGGGCCATGCCGATGATCGTGCCGGTCAGGATACCCGGCAGCGCCAGCGGCAGCACGTGGTGGAAGGTGGTCTGCACCTTGCTCGCGCCGATGCCGTAGGCGGCCTCGCGGATCGAGGGCGGAACCGCCTTGATCGCGTTGCGCCCCGAAATGACGATGACCGGCATCGTCATCAGCGCCAGCGTCAGCCCGCCGACCACCGGCGAGGAGCGCGGCAGGTGCGCGGTGTTGACGAAGACCGCCAGCCCGAGCAGGCCGAAGATGATCGAGGGCACCGCGGCGAGGTTGTTGATCGAGACTTCGACAAGATCGATCCAGCGGTTGCGCGGGGCGAATTCCTCCAGATAGATCGCCGCCAGCACGCCCAGCGGAAAGGCCAGCACGAGCGTCACGAACATCGTGAGCAGCGAACCCTTGGTCGCCCCCCACACGCCCGCGATGTCCGCGTCGGTCGAATCCGAGCCGGTCAGGAACGACCAGTCGAGCCCGCCCAGGCCGTTCTTGAGCATGATGACGAGCAGCAGCGCGAGGAACGCGAGCGAGAGAACGATCGCGCCAAGGCCGATCGCCTTGAAGCGGCGCTCGGCCGCGTTGCGCTTGGCGATGCGCTTTTGCGCGGCCGCCGATTGCCAGTGCGGATTACTCATAAGCTTCCCGGAAGCGCTTCACCACGCGCAGCGCGATGATGTTGAGGACGAGCGTGACGAGGAACAGGATCAGCCCCAGCGCGAAGGCCGAGAGGGTCTTGGGGCTGTTGAACTCCTGGTCGCCGGTCAGCATCTGGACGATCTGGAAGGTGACCGTGGTCATCGAGGCGAAGGGGTTGGCCGAAAGCCGCGCGGCGGCGCCCGCGGCCATAACCACGATCATCGTCTCGCCGATAGCGCGGCTGATCGCCAGCATCACGCCCGCCACGATGCCGGGCAGCGCGGCCGGAAGCAGCACCTTCTTGATCGTTTCCGAGCGCGTCGCGCCGAGCGCCAGCGACCCGTCGCTCATCGAACGCGGCACCGCGGCGAGCGCGTCGTCGGCCATCGAGGAGACGAAGGGAATGATCATCACGCCCATCACGAGCCCTGCGGCCAGCGCGCTCTCGGTCGAGGGGTTCTCCATGCCGAGCGTGGCGGCGAAGTTGCGCACCAGCGGCGCGACGGTGAGCGCGGCGAAGTAGCCGTAGACCACGGTCGGTATCCCCGCGAGGATCTCGAGGATCGGCTTGAGCCACTTGCGCAACGAACGCGAGGCGTACTGCGTGAGGTAGATCGCGCTCATCAGGCCAAGCGGGATGGCGACCAGCATGGCGATGATCGCGCCGATGTAGATCGTGCCCCAGAACAGCGGCACCGCGCCGAAATTGCCGTCGATGTCGGTGCCGATGGCGTTGCCCGGCGACCAGTGGGTGCCGGTGAGGAAAGCGATCGGCGAGACCTGGCGGAAGAACACACCCGCCTCGAACACCAGCGAGGCGACGATCCCGAAGGTGGTCAGGATGGCCACCAGCGAGGCGAACAGCAGCACGCCCATCACCGCGCGCTCGACCTGCGTGCGCGCCTCGAAGCGGGCCTTGACGCGGGTCAGCGCGTAGGCCCCGCCGGCAAAGGCGACGATCGCGACGAGAAGCGCGCCGATGACCCCGAAACGCACCTGCAGCGCGCGCAGCGGCACGGCGAGTTCCTGCGCCTCAGTATCAAACACCGAGGCGCCCGGATCGCTGGCAAGGACATGCGCTTCGGCCAGGATCGCGCTGCGGTGCATGGTGTCGGCCGGCAGCGCGGCGGCGACCGGATCGGCCATCAGCGCGCCTTCGACGAGGCCGGGCTGGATCGCCGACCAGGCGGCCCAGACCAGCAGCGCGGGAACCACGATCCACAAGGCGACATGCCAGCCGTGGTAGGGCGGCATCGAATGCATCGAGCCGCGCCCGTGGTAGAGCAGGCGCGCACGCCCCCGCCCCACGAACCAGCCGATGAGGCCGAGGCCCAGCACCGCCAGGAGAATACCCGTCAAGATCATGGCGTGATGCCCGGTCCTTCGTTGTGTCCGGAGCGGTCTTCGCGATCCGGTTGCCCCGGATCGACCGCCCCAGCCTTTGGTCGTTACGCCTGGCCCCATCCGCCCGTTCGAGGGGACGGGGCCCGGCCCTTGGCGGTGTTTACTTCAGCACGCTCGGGTCGAGCACGGTGCCTTCGGCGATGATCTTGGCGCTCTTGGCGCGCACGTCGTCGGGCGAGATGACCATGCCCTTCTTCTTGAGGATGCCGTCCGGGCCCCAGGCCTTGGGCCAGGCGTCGATATAGGCCTTGAGGCCCTTGACCGGCGCAAGGTGCTGCTTCTTGACGTAGATGTAGAGCGGGCGCGCACCGGGGTAGGAGAAGTTGGAAATGCTCTCATAGGTCGGCTTCACGCCCGAGAGCGGCACGCCGTTCAGCACGTCGGCGTTCTCTTCGAGGTAGGAGAAACCGAAGATGCCGATCGCCTTGGGGTTCTGCGACAGCTTCTGGACGATCAGGTTGTCGTTCTCACCCGCATCGACATAGGGGCCGTCCTCGCGGATCTGGTGGCAGGTCGCCTCGAACTTTTCCTTGTCGCTGTCCTTGAGCGCCTTCATCGCCGGATCGCTGAGGCAGCCGGCCTCGAGGATCAGCTCCTTGAGCGCGTCGCGCGTGCCCGAGGTCGAGGGCGGGCCGTAGACGAGGATCGGCATGTCGGGCAGCGCCGGGTTCACGTCCTTCCAGGTCTGCGCCTTGTTGGGCTGGCCGAAGGGGTTGGCGGCGAGCGCCTTGTAGAGGTCGGTCGGGGTGAGCTGCATGCCCGGCCCCTTCTTGGCCTCGGCAAAGGCGATCCCGTCGATGCCGACCTGGATTTCCATGATGCCCTTGACGCCGTTGGCCTCGCACTTGTCGAACTCGGACTTCTTCATGCGGCGCGAGGCGTCCTCGACGTCGGGGAAATCAAAGCCGACGCCCGCGCAGAACAGCTCCATGCCCGCGCCCGTGCCGGTCGATTCGATCACCGGCGACTTGGACCCGGTCGAGCGGGCGAAATCCTCGGCGACCGAGGTCGCGAAGGGGTAGACGGTCGAGGAGCCGACCGCGGTGACATAGTCGCGCGCGCCGCCCGCGCCGCCGCCCGAGCTGCCGCAGGCGCTGAGCGCGAGCACCGAAGTCGCGGCAAGAACGAGAGTGGTGATCGATCGCATGGAATTATCCCTTGGTCTGCACTTACCCGAAGGCCCCTATGCGCCTTCAATGACACTTCCATGACGAAAGAATGACATTCTTCGCCGTGGGGTGAAAGGGGCCTGGAAACAGTGCCTGGAAACGGTGTTGTCGGTCAGATTTTCCGCACGTCTTGAGACGGCGCCCACGATCACGACCGTGGACCACCAGGGAGCCCCCCGGTGTAAACGCCGCCCTTGGGCGATGCAAGCGGCGCGCGCGGAACGCCGCCTGGCGTGGGGGCCGACGGTGCCACACCGCCAGCCCTCAAAGGGTCCTCAGAAGTCGAGCTGCGCGCGCACCGCGAAGACGTCGACCCCGTAGGCGCGGCTGCCCGAGGCGGTCGCGTAGGCGGCGTCGGTGTAATCGAGGTGCCCGTAGTTGAACATCAGGCGGGTGTAGTCGGTCTGGGTCCAGATCAGCGAGGCTTCGTAGCCCTTCTGGGTGCCGCCCACGATCCCCGCGTCGGTGAGGTCGAGGTAATCGTAGCGCAGGTTCACCTGGATCGCGCCGATCCCGCCCTCGCCCACCGGATGGGCCGGCTTGACGCGGTCGAACACGCCGTTCTTGTAGCCACGGTGATCGCCCTTGGTGAGGAAATAGCCCAGCTCGAACGAGCCGCCGAAGAAGGTCGGATCAGCGAGGCCCGGACGCACGACCTTTTGCCAGTAGCCTTCGGCGCTGGCGTGGAAGGGCCCGGCGATGACCGCGCTTTCGAGGCCAATGCCGCGCTCGGCGCTGGCGCTGAAGGTGCCGGTGTCGAGGTAGCGGGTCGAGGTGAAATGCTCGAACGGGCGCTGGCGGTAGCGCAGGGTGTCATCCTCGCCGTTCAAATCGGTGTAGTGGAACGAACCGCCGAAATGCAGTTGCGTCTTGCCGATCCTGGGCATGAACACCAGGCGCGTGTCGAGGCTGTAATTCTTGCCCGGCAGGTCCTCGGCGTTGTCGGTGAACACCCCGCCCTGCACCAGCAGCGCACCCTTGTGGTAGGCCGCCGAAAGGCCCACGCGGCGCTCGAAGGCAAAGGCGTCGGTGAAGGCGGCACGCTCGATGAACGAGGTGTTGAGGCTGCTCGACAGCTCTTCCAGCCCCTGGAAATTGTTCTGCTGGCCCGCGGTGATGGTGAGGCCATGGTCGGTGTAGTTGAGGTAGGCGTCGGTGATCTCGGCGCTGGAGGAGGCGATGTCGGTCTCCACCTTGTAGCCAAAGCCGCCGGGCACGGTGCCTTCGACGCGCAGGCGCAGGCGGCGCATTTCGCTGCCGAAGCCCTCATCGGGCGCGCCGACCGCGGGCGAGCTCGAATAGCCGGTGTCGAGGTTGATGCGCCCGCCGACCTTGAACGACCAGCCGTCGCTGGTCTCGAACTTGGGCGCGCCCTTCCATTCGATCACGACCGGGGTCTCGGCCTTGGCCGAAGCGGTGACCGGAGCCGGAGCCGCGACGGGGGCCGATGCCGGAGCCGTGGCGGCGACCGGAGTTGCCCCGGCAGCGCCCGCGTGCCCCGCCACTTCGGCCTGGAGCTGGTCGATTCGCCGCGCCATGGCGGCCATCTGCGCGCGCATCTCGGCAAGCTGGCTGACCATCTCCTCGCGCGTCGGGCCATCGGCCTGCGCCGCGCCGCGCTGTGCGTCGGCGGCAAACGCCGCGACGGGCACGCCACCGGCGAGGCCCAAGACCAGAGCTGCTGCTGAAAGTTCCCAAATTCCCCGCACCGGCGATCCCTTTTCTGACGGTAATGTGTCGGTAGGGCGGCGCAAATATGTCGAGTGCGTGACAGTTTGATGACGCGCACCGAAGAAACGGCCCACGAAACAGGGCGCCGGAACCCGCGTTCCGGCGCCCTTTTCATCCAACCATCGGAAACGATGGAGAAATCAATTTTCGCGAAGCGGCAACATCAAGGATGCTGTGGCGCCCGATCCGGGGCGGCTCTCGATGTCGAATCGCCCGCGGTGGCGCTCGACGATGTGCTTGACGATCGACAGGCCCAGCCCCGTGCCGCCCGCCGCGCGGCTGCGGCTGGTGTCGGCGCGGTAGAACCGCTCGGTCACGCGGGGCAGGTGTTCGGGCGCGATCCCCTCACCCTCGTCGCGCACCATGACCAGCACCCAGCCGGTGCGCGCGGCCTCGACCGAGACGTGGACCGGGCCACCCGGCTTGCCGTACTTGAGCGCGTTGTCGATGAGGTTGCGCAGCACCTGGAGCAGCTGCCCCCGGTCGCCCGCGATCACCGCGCTGTCGCAGTTGGTGGTGAGATCGAGCGCCGCCGAATCGCGAAATTCGGCCGCGACCTCGCGCGCGAGCTGGACGAGATCGACATTCTCGGACGGCACCTCGTGCTTGACCGCCTCGATCCGCGAGAGCGACATGAGGTCCGAGATCAGCGACTGCATGCGCTGCGCCTCGTGGCGGATAGTGCCCAGGAACCGCGTGCGCAGCTCCTCGTTGCCGCCCGCCTTGGGGTTCATCAAGGTTTCGACGTAGCCCACCACGTTGGCCAGCGGGGTGCGCAGTTCGTGGCTGGCGTTGGCGACGAAATCGGCGTGCGACTTGGCCACGCTCACCCGCTCGGACAAGTCGTAGAGACTGACCAGCCGGTCGCCCGAGGCGCCCAGGATCTTGCAGTCCACTTCCCACACGCTGCCCCCGGTCGACAGCCCCGAGACCCGCGCCACGCCCCCCTGTTCGCTCAGGATCGCGGCCACCGCCTTGGGATCGCGGATGGCGATGCGCACGTCCTGCCCGACGATATGCGCGCCGAGCAGGCCCTTGGCCGAGGAATTGGCGAACCGCACCTGCCCGCGCGCGACGATCAGCGCCGGGGTCTGGAGGTGTTCGAGAAGGTCGACGCCTTCGATGGCCATGTGCGCTGGAGTCCCTTGCGATCGACGGACCACGCCACCACGGCACGGTCCCTGTAAAGCGCCCCCGACGACGAAGCGGACGGAGCCTTGCACCGTCATCGGCCGCTTCGTCGTCGGGGGCAAGTCCAGCCTAGCGCGGACCGGCGACAGGAATATTGCAAAAACTGCACATTGCAAGCCCGGCAAATGGCCCGCAAGACTCTATACATCCAATTGAATAAAAACGATTATGACCCTCTCAAGCCCCCCTCTTCGGCGCTGTGTTCAAAACGGAGCATGAATCTAGCGATTGCAATAGAGCCTTGATATGCTGCGCCTGCGTGGTCCAAAGGGCCATTTCAAAGATTCACGATGGTCGAGAGGAGGAGCTCGACCCTCAAGTGGAAAGGCTTACGTGACCAAATTCACTTCCGATCGGCTCCTCCTGTTCGGTGCGACGGGCGATCTTTCGCGTCGCATGCTCCTTCCCTCGCTGTGCGCGCTCGATGCCGAGGGCCTGCTCGATCCCTGCATCGAGATCGTGGGCACCGCGCGTTCGGAGATGTCCGACCTCGAGTTCCGCAACTTCGCGCGCGAATCGCTCGAACAGTTCCTCCCGGCCAACCGCCGCGGGGGCATGGCGACCTTCCTCAACCGGCTGACCTACCAGCACCTCGATGCCAACGACCTCGATGGCTTCACCGCGCTGGCCGAAAAGGTGGGCACCCCGCGCCATGGCCTGTCGATCTTCCTGTCGACCGCGCCCAGCCTGTTCGAGCCGACCATCCGCGGCCTCCAGCAGAGTGGCCTTGCCGGTGAGAACGTGCGCATCGGGCTGGAAAAGCCGCTCGGCGTCGACCTTGCCTCGAGCAAGGTCATCAACGACGCGGTCGCCGCGGCCTTCCCCGAGGACCGCATTTTCCGCATCGATCATTACCTGGGCAAGGAAACCGTCCAGAACCTGCTCGCGCTGCGCTTTGCCAACCTGATGTTCGAGCCCTTGTGGAACGCGGCGCACATCGACCACGTGCAGATCACCGTGGCCGAGACCGTGGGGCTGGAATCGCGCGTGGGCTACTACGACGATTCGGGCGCGCTGCGCGACATGGTGCAGAACCACATGCTCCAGCTCCTCGCGCTCGTCGCGATGGAGCCGCCGGTCTCCTACGAGGCGACCACCGTGCGCGACGAGAAGGTCAAGGTGCTGCGCTCGCTGCGCGCCGTGTCCACCGACGAGACGGTGACCGGCCAGTACCGCGCCGGCGCGATCGGCGGCCAAGCCGTGCCCGGTTATGATGAAGAGCTCGGCAAGGATTCCAAGACCGAGACCTTCGTCGCGATCAAGGCGCACATCGACAACTGGCGCTGGCAGGGCGTGCCCTTCTACATGCGCACCGGCAAGCGCCTGCCCAAGCGCACGACGGAAGTGGTGGTCCAGTTCCGCAACGTGCCGCACTCGATCTTCTCGGGGCGCGGCGCCAAGACCGTGCCCAACCGGCTGGTCATCTCGCTCCAGCCCGACGAGAACATCACGCTCTCGCTCATGGCCAAGACCCCCGGTCTCGACCGCGAGGGCTTCGGCCTGCGCTCGATCCCGCTTGCCATCTCCATGCCCGACGCCTTTGCCGGGCCGCAGCGGCGCATCGCCTACGAGCGCCTCTGGCTCGACCTCATCGAAGGCGACCAGACGCTGTTCGTGCGCCGCGACGAAGTCGAGGCCCAGTGGGAGTGGATCGACGCGATCCGCGCCGTGTGGGACGAGCAGGAGCAGGAGCCCAAGACCTACACCGCCGGAAGCTGGGGCCCGTCTGCCGCGATCGCGCTCGCCGAACGCGACGGCAAGACCTGGCACGAGTAGACCCGGCCACGAACACGGCCGGGCGCGTATCGCCCGGCCCGTGCACGGCCCGGACGGCCCACAAGGGCCGCCGCGCAACGACAATGACGACGTACAGACAGGCGCGGGTGAAACGCGCTGCCGGCTTTGCGCCACAGGGGCAGCGCGTCCGCGATCAGGAGACGACCCATGACCAATCTCGCCCCCGTGGTAGACCGCGTTACCGACCGCATCATCGAACGCTCGAAGGACAGCCGCGCGCGCTACCTCGAAATGGTACGCAGCGAAGCCGACCGCCATTCGGACCGCTCGTTCCTGTCCTGCTCCAACCTCGCCCACGGCTTTGCCGCGAGCGGTGAGGACAAGGGCGCGATCGCCGCGATGGGCACCATCAACATCGGCATCGTGACCGCCTTCAACGACATGCTCAGCGCCCACCAGCCCTATGGCCGCTACCCCGAGCAGATGAAGCTGTTCGCGCGCGAAGTGGGCGCCACGGCGCAGGTCGCGGGCGGCGTTCCCGCGATGTGCGACGGCGTGACGCAAGGCTTCGACGGGATGGAGCTGTCGCTGTTCAGCCGCGACACCATCGCGCTCTCGACCGCGATCGCGCTCAGCCACGCGATGTTCGACGGCGTGACCTTGCTGGGCATCTGCGACAAGATCGTGCCGGGCCTGGTCATGGGCGCGCTGCGCTTTGGCCACCTGCCCGCGGTGTTCATTCCTTCGGGGCCCATGCCCACCGGCATCTCGAACAAGGAAAAGCAGAAGACCCGCCAGCTCTACGCCGAAGGCAAGGTCGGCCGCGAGGAGCTGCTGGCGAGCGAGAGCGCAAGCTACCACTCGGCCGGCACCTGCACCTTCTACGGCACCGCCAACTCCAACCAGATGATGATGGAGATGATGGGCCTGCACGTTCCGGGCGCGGCCTTCATCCCGCCCAACACCCCGCTGCGCCAGGCGCTCACCCGCGCCGCCACCCACCGCGCCGCGGCGATGACCAAGAAGGGCAACGACTACCGCCCGATGGCCGAAGTGGTCGATGAAAAGGCGATCGTCAACGCGATGGCCGGCCTGCTCGCCACTGGCGGTTCGACCAACCACGCCATCCACATCCCGGCGATGGCGCGCGCGGCGGGCATCGTGATCGACTGGCAGGACCTCGCCGAGCTGTCCTCGGCCGTGCCGCTGCTCACCCGCGTCTACCCCAACGGTTCGGGCGACGTGAACCACTTCCACGCCGCAGGCGGCATGGCCTGGGTGGTGCGCGAGCTGCTCGACGCCGGGCTTGCCCACGAGGACATCCTCACCGTCGCCGAAGGCGGGATGCGCGCCTACGCCACCGAACCCACGCTGAGCGACGGCGAACTGACCTGGAAGCCCGCCCCCGCGGTTTCGGGCGACGAGACGATGCTGCGCACCGTGCCCGAGGCCTTCCAGCCCGACGGCGGCATGCGCCTCGTCGAAGGCAACCTTGGCCGCGCGACCTTCAAGACCAGCGCGGTCGACAAGGAGCGCTGGACGATCGAGGCCCCGGCCCGCGTGTTCGACACCCAGGAAGCCGTCTCGGCCGCGTTCAAGGCGGGCGAGCTCGACAAGGACGTCGTCGTCGTCGTGCGCTTCCAGGGCCCGCGCGCCAACGGCATGCCCGAACTGCACAAGCTCACCCCGCCGCTCGGCATCCTGCAGGATCGCGGGCACAAGGTGGCGCTGGTCACCGACGGGCGCATGTCGGGCGCTTCGGGCAAGGTCCCGGCCGCGATCCACGTCACGCCCGAGGCGCTCCCCGCCGCCGACGGCAGCTGGGGCCCGCTCGCCTACCTGCAGGACGGCGACATCGTGCGCGTGTGCGCCGAGACCGGCCAGCTTAGCACCACCGCGGACCTTTCGGGCCGCACCCCCGCGCCCGCGCCCAAGCCCGCCATGGGCATGGGCCGCGAACTCTTCGCGATGTTCCGCCTGAGCGCCAGCGGCGCCGAACAGGGCGGCTCGGCCATGCTCGAGCTGGCGGGGCTCTAGACCGCCCCGCAGCCCAGACGCCGCTTTGGAGAGAGGCCCTTTGGAGAGAGGATCAGGCCCCGTGAACGAACAGGCCACATTGGAAGGACCCGCCCCGGTCGCCGCAAAGGCGACCGGCGGGACATCGGAGAGAGAGATGACCCAGCTCGTGTCCGTCGACATCGGCGGAACCCACGCCCGTTTCGCCATCGCCACGGTCGCGCCCGACGGTGCGATCACGCTCGGTGAACCGGCGACACTGCACACCAGGGATCACGGCAGCTTCCAGCTCGCCTGGCAGGCCTTTGCCGAAATGAACGGCGGCACCCTGCCCGGCGCCGTGGCCTTCGCGGTGGCGGGCCCGGTGGGCGGCGATATCATCAAGTTCACCAACAACCCCTGGATCATCCGCCCGGCGATGATCGAGGAGCGGCTGGGCGCCACCAGCCACACCATCGTCAACGATTTCGAGGCGGTGGGCCACGCGGTCGCCTGCGCGGGGGCGGACGAGTTCGTCCACCTTGCCGGGCCTGACGTGCCGCTGCCCGAAACCGGCACGCTCAGCGTGCTGGGGCCGGGCACCGGGCTTGGCGTCGCGCATGTCCTGCGCCTGCCGGGCAAGGGCTACCACGTCCAGGCGACCGAGGGCGGCCACATCGATTTCGCCCCGCTCGATCTTGTCGACGATGCGATCCTCGCGCGGCTGAGGAAACGCCACAACCGCGTCTCGGTCGAACGCGTGGTCTCCGGGCCCGCCATCGTCGACATCTACGAGACGCTGGCCGCGATGCAGCACACCGCGCTGATCGAAAAGAGCGACGTCGAGATCTGGACCGCGGGCACTTCGGATTCGCGCGAGGACCCGCTCGCCAACGCCGCGGTCGACCGCTTCTGCCTCTCGCTCGGCGCGGCGGCGGGCGACTACGCCCTCGCGCAAGGCGCCAGCGGCGTCGTGATCGCCGGCGGGCTTGGCTACCGCATTCGCGAAACCCTTCTCAAATCGGGCTTTTCGGAAAAGTTCTGCGCCAAGGGTCGCTTTGCGAACCTGATGGCCAGCCTGCCCGTCAAGCTCATCACCCATCCGCAGCCGGGCCTGTTCGGCGCGGCCGCCGCCTATGTTCGGGAGCACCTGTCCTAATGCCCACCCCCACTGCCCAGTACGCCGCGCGCGTCGAAGCCGTCATGCGCCTCGCCCCGGTCATCCCGGTCCTGGTGATCGAGGATGTCGCCCACGCCGTGCCCATCGCCGAAGCGCTCGTCGCCGGCGGCCTGCCCGCACTCGAAGTGACGCTGCGCACCCCCTGCGCGCTCGAGGTCATCACCGCCATGAAGTCGGTGCCGGGCGCCGTGGTTGGCGCTGGCACCGTGCTCAACCCGACCGA
Source organism: Novosphingobium organovorum (assembly GCF_022832435.1). Classification (GTDB taxonomy): domain Bacteria; phylum Pseudomonadota; class Alphaproteobacteria; order Sphingomonadales; family Sphingomonadaceae; genus Novosphingobium; species Novosphingobium organovorum. The sequence continues at coordinate 24,912 of NZ_JALHLF010000042.1, forward strand.
CCTTGCCAAAGCGATCGATGCGGGCGCCGAATTCCTCGTCTCGCCCGGCCTCACCGCGCCGCTGGGCGACGCCGCGCTCAAGGCCGACGTGCCTCTGCTGCCGGGCACCGCGAACGCCACCGACGTCATGCTGGCGATGGACATGGGCTTTGAACGCCTGAAGTTCTTCCCCGCCATGGCCGCTGGCGGCCCCCCTGCGCTCAAGGCGATCTCGGCCCCGCTGGCGGGTGCCAGGTTCTGCCCGACCGGCGGCGTGACGCCCGCCAACGCGCCCGAATGGCTCGCGCTCGACTGCGTGGTGTGCGTTGGCGGCTCGTGGATGGTGCCCAAGGGCACGCCCGACGTCGCCGCGATCGAGGCCGCCGCACGCGAGGCCGCGACGCTGGGCGCCTGAGCCGCCTCCGCCCCCTTTCCCGTTCTTACCCAATGCCCTGCGCCATAGCCTGCAAGGAACCCAGACGATGACCGGACCTGCCCTGACCACTGTCGAGGAACTGACCGCCCGCCTTCGTGAACTGCACAAGCTCACGGCGCAGACACCGCTCTACAACCCCGTTTTCCAGCTCGGCCTCGAACTGTCGCGCAAGCTGGAGAACGGGGAGATGAGCCTCGACGACATCGAAGCGCTGGTCGCCGAGATGGAGTGCGAGGGGCTGCGCGCGCGCGCCGCCCGGCTCGACCGGGTGCTCGGCACGGTGCGCCTCCCCGAAAACGACGCCGCGCTCGAGGCGGCTGCGAGCGAGGACGATTTTTCCGCCTTCGCCGCGCACTGGCAGCGCCCGGCGGGCCACGTCGTGTTCACCGCGCACCCCACCTTCCTGCTCACCGAGGCGCAGACCGAAGCGGTCGCCGCCTCGGCCGCCAAGGGTGATTTCTCCGACGCGAGCGTGTGCGCGGCGAGCGCGACGCGCGATACCATCACGCTCGACTACGAACACGCCAAGGCCATGGCCGCAATCGCGCGCGGGCAGAAGGCGCGCGATCGCATGGCCGCGCGCCTCCTCGATATCGCCGCGCAGCGCTGGCCCAAGCGCTGGAAGAGCCTGCAGCCCATGCCGGTGCGCTTCGCCACCTGGGTCGGCTACGACATGGACGGGCGCACCGACATCTCGTGGAACACCTCGATCCGCTACCGCCTGCAGGAAAAGGCGATGCGCCTCGAAGGCTACGCCGCGAGCCTCTCGGACGCCGCGCCCGCGATCGCCGACCAGCTCGAACGCGCCGCCGCGCACACCACGCAGATGGCCGCGCTGTTTGCCGAGGACTTCACCGATCCCGAAGCGCTTTCGGCCGCCGCCAACGCACTGACGGACAGCCACCCCGACAAGATCGTCAGCCTCGCGGACATCATCGCCCAGCTCGAAAGCGAAGCGCACGAGGCCGGACAGGAGACCGCGCGCGACCTGCTGGTGGTCGCCGCCGCGATGCGCGGCGATGGCCTGGGCATGGGGGGCATCCACTTCCGCGTCAACGCCTCGCAGCTGCAGAACGCGATCCGCCGCCGGATCGACCCCGACGGCAAGCTCTCGCTCTCCAGCCAGGCCGCGCTGGTGCGCATGCGCGAGCTGCTGGCCGAAGTGAAGCCGCTCAGCTCCAACTTCGCCGCGCTCGCGATCGAGAACAGCACCGCCGTGCGCCAGTTTCTCGCCATGGCGCAGATCCTCGCCCATATCGACGCCGACAGCCCGATCCGCATGCTGGTGGCCGAGTGCGAGCAGCCCACCACGGTGCTCGCCGCGCTCTACTTCGCGCGCAAGTTCGGGATCGAGGACAAGGTCGACGTCTCGCCGCTGTTCGAGACCGAAACCGCGCTCGAACACGGCGGGCGCTTCCTCGACGCGGTGCTCGCCGAACCCGCCTACCGCGACTACGCGCGCCTGCGCGGCCGGGTCTGCATCCAGACCGGCTATTCGGACGCGGGCCGTTTCGTCGGCCAGATTCCCGCCGCCCTCGCGATCGAGCGCCTGCAGGGACGCCTCGCCGAAGCNGGACGCGGGCCGTTTCGTCGGCCAGATTCCCGCCGCCCTCGCGATCGAGCGCCTGCAGGGACGCCTCGCCGAAGCGATGGCCGCCAACGCGATGACCGACGTGGCCGCGCTGATCTTCAACACCGGCGGCGAATCGATGGGCCGCGGCTGCCACCCCTCGTCGATCGCGGACCGGTTCGACTGGCAGATGTCGCCCTGGGCGCGCCGCCGCTTCGTGCGCGCCGGGATCCGGCTCGAACCCGAAGTCTCCTTCCAGGGCGGTGACGGCTACCTGTGGTTCGGCTCAGACGAACTGGCGCTCGCCACGCTCACCCGCATGGCCGAACAGCCGCTGTGGGGCGCCGATGCCGACGCGCAGACCGACGTGTTCTACCGCCGCACCGACCTCAGCCTCGATTTCTACCGTGCGATCCGCGGGGTACAGCACGAACATCTCGAATCCGCGACCTACAGCCGCGCGATCACCGCGTTTGGCCTCGGCATGCTCAACGACACCGGCTCCCGCAAGTCGCGCCGCCAGTCCGACCTCGCCTCGGACCGCACGATGAGCCTGCGCCAGATCCGCGCGATCCCGCACAACGCGATCCTCCAGCAGCTGGGCTACCCGGTCAACGTGATCGCGGGCGTGGGCACCGCGTCCGACGGCAACGTCGAGGAAATCGCCGCGCTCATCAACGAGAGCGCGCGCGGACGCCAGATCATGCGTCTGGTCCGGGCCGCCGACGCGCTCGGCTCGATCAAGACGGTGAGCGCCTATGGCGAGCTGTTCAATTCGGCCTACTGGGCCAGCCGCCCCTATCGCGGCGACGAACAGCACATCGCCGATGCCTGCCTGATGATCGGCGAATACCTCACCAAGGATGACCGCACCGGCGTGTTCCGCCGCCTCGCCTCGCGCCTCAGGGTCGATGCGATGAAGCTGCACAAGCTGCTCGACCTCGTCCCCGACGAAGCCCCCCTGCCCGACCGCGAACACACCCGCCGCTCGCTCGGCGTGCTCCAGGCGCTGCGCATCGCGCTGATGAAGCACATGTTCCTGCGCGCGGTGATGGTGCCCGCGTTCAGCCGCGCGAACGACATCAGCCGCGAGGACGTGCTGGAGATGTTCTTCACCCTGCGCGTCGAGGACGGGCTTGCCCAGCTGCGCCGCGCCTTCCCGATCCACTTCCCCTCGATCTCGGACTTCGAGATCGAGGAACCCAGCGAATACCCCGATGGCTCGGCGGCGGGCTACGGCCAGATCCACGAGGACTACATCGGCCCGATCGAACGCAGCCACGCGCTGGGCCTGCGCATCACCACCGCGATCGCCAACGAGTTCGGCGCGCACGGGTAAAGGGTTGGAAGGGCGATGATTCAAGGGGTTAACACCCCTTGACCCCAGACTGTCGAGCGCATCGTTGGCCACCAGCGCGGCGCGACGAAGGTGGGACCGGCCTGTTGCGAACAGCCCTCGGGACACCTCTCTTTCCCTTTTGAAGGCGACGCCTCCGGCCCGCACCGCCCCGACAGGAAACAGGGCCAAGGGATAGTAGATCCCTTGAAAAACATCCCCTTCGCCTTCCCTCAACCGGTATCCCCCGCCCCGCCATGGACAACCCCGCGCCCGCTTCCTAGGGTGCCGGGGCAGAAGGAAAAAAAAGGGAATATACGTCAAATGGCCGGACTGACCCGCGAGGAACAGGCCCTGATCGCTCCGATCGCGCGCGCGCCGATCGAGGCGCGCACGCTGGAGTGGGCGGCGATCAATTCCGGTACGGCGAATGGCGCGGGGCTCGCGGCGATGGCCGGGCGGCTGGCGCAGGCGTTCGCCGCCCTGCCCGGCGAAGTACGCCTGGTCGACCCCGCGCCGGTCGAGAAAGTCGATGCGCAGGGCAGGCCTTTCATGCAGCCGCACGGGCGCCATCTCGTCGTCTCGGTCCGGCCCGAGGCAGAGCGGCGGGTGATCCTGACCGGGCACATGGACACCGTCTATCCCGCCGACCATCCCTTCCAGACCTGCGACTGGCTCGATCCCGACACGCTCCACGGGCCGGGCACGGCGGACATGAAGGGGGGGCTCTCGCTGATGCTCGAAGGGCTGCTCGCCTACGAGCAAGGCGCGCCGACGCTGGGCTACGACGTGTTCGTCAATTCAGACGAGGAGACCGGCTCGCTGTCCTCGAACGCGCTGATTGCCGAGCTGGCCCGGAACAAGCTTTTCGCGCTGACTTACGAGCCTGCGCTGCCCGATGGTTCGATGGCGCGCGCGCGGCCGGGCTCGGGCAATTACGCGGTGGTCATCCACGGCCGCTCCGCCCACGCCGGGCGCAATCCCGAGGACGGGCGCAACGCGGTGGTCGCCGCCGCCGATCTGGCGCTGCGCCTGGCCGCCGCGCGCCGCGAGGGGCTTTCGGTCAACCCCGCGCGGATCGAAGGCGGCGCGCCGAACAACACTGTGCCCGACCTTGCCATCCTCCACTTCAACCTGCGTCCGCGCACCCCCGAACTGGCCGAGATAGCCCAGGCGCTGGTCGCCGCGGCGGTGGAGGAGGTCGCGCGCCAGCACGGCGTCTCGATCCACCTCCACGGCGGCGTCTCACGCCCGCCCAAGCCGATCTCACCGCGCACCGAGGCGCTCTACGGGCTTGTGTCGGAAGCGGCTGCGGACCTTGGCCAGACCATGAGCTGGAAGGACACCGGCGGGGTGTGCGACGGCAACAACATCGCCGCCACCGGGGTTCCCGTGCTCGACACCATGGGCGTGCTGGGCGGCGCAATCCATTCGCCCGACGAGTTCCTGCTGGCCGGCTCGCTCGCCCCGCGCGCGCAGCTCACCGCGCTCGTCCTCCACCGTATCGACCGCAAGGGATTTCCCGCATGACCTTCCTGCTGCGCGCGGCGCGCGAAAGCGACCTCGAAGCGCTCTACCGCATGGCCAAGAGCACCGGCGGCGGCTTCACCAACCTGCCGCCCGACCGCCCCACGCTCAAGGCCAAGCTGGAAACCGCCGCGACCTGCTTCGCGCGCGCCGAGGATACGCTGGGCAACGACCTGTTCGCCTTCATCCTTGAAAACACCGAGACCGGGCGCATTGCGGGCACCTGCCAGATTTTCTCGCAAGTGGGCACCAAATACCCGTTCTACTCCTACCGCATCGGGCGCATCACCCAGCATTCCAAGGAGCTGGACCGCACCTTCCGCGCCGAAATGCTCACCTTGTGCACCGACCTCGACGGATCGAGCGAGGTCGGCGGGCTGTTCCTCGATGCGGGCGAGCGCGCGGCGGGCGTGGGTAAGCTGCTCGCGCGCAGCCGCTACCTGTTCATGCGCGCGCACCGCGCCCGCTTTGCCGACCGCACGCTGGCCGAACTGCGCGGCGCGATCGACGATGCAGGCAACTCGCCGTTCTGGGACGGGCTCGCCGGGCGCTTCTTCGACATGAGCTTTCGCGACGCGGACGAATTCAACGCGCGCCACGGCCACCAGTTCATCGCCGATCTCATGCCCAAGCACCCGATCTACACCGCGCTGCTCTCCGAAGCCGCGCGCCAGGTCATGGGCCAGCCGCACTTTTCGGGCCGCCCGGCCAAGCGCATGCTGGAAAACGAGGGCTTCACCTTCCGCGACTATGTCGACATTTTCGACGGCGGCCCCTCGATGATGGCCGAGACCGACCGCATCCGCACCATCCGCGAGGCGCTGGACAGGCCGATCACGGCGATTACCGGGGCCAGCGCCGACATGCCCAGCCACCTTGTCGCCTGCGGGCGGCTGGGCCAGTTCCGCGCGGGGCTTGGCCATGTCGTCGAGACCGAAGGGGGCGTCTCGCTCGACCGGGGCGCGGCGACGCTGCTCGGGCTGGCGGTGGGCGACACGGTGACCTTCGCCCCGGCCTGATCCGCTGGCCCCTCGGCGCGCGCCGAGCTCAGGCGTTCACGCCCTCGCCCGCCGACAGCCGATTGGCGAATTTGCGGCGAAAATCGCCCGGCGAGAGCTGGATGCGCGCGCGAAAGTGATGGCGCAGCGCGTGGGCACTGCCAAACCCGACCGCCGCGGCGACCTCTTCCATCGGCCGTTTCGTGCTGACCAGGATATCCTTGGCCGCTTCCACCCGTTCGGCGATCAGCCAGTCTCCAGGGCCTTGTCCCGTCGCTTCGACGAAGCGGCGCTCGAACGTGCGGCGGCTCATGTGCGCCTCCTCCGCCATGCCCGCGATCGTCCAGGGCTCGTGGAGATCCTGCCGGACGCGATCGAGCAAGGGAGCGATCGCGCCATCGGGCCGGGTGCGCACCGGCCGTTCCAGGAACTGCGCCTGTCCGCCGCTGCGATGCGCGGGCATGACGATGCGCCGGGCCACCGAATTGGCCGCCTGCGGCCCGAAATCGCACCGGACCAGATCGATCAAGAGGTCGATCCCGGCCGCACTGCCCGCCGATGTGAAGATGTTGTTGGCACCGTGGTACAAGGCGGTTTCATCGACCGTGATGGCCGGAAAGCGCGCGCGCAGCGCCTGCGCGTAGCGCCAGTGCGTGGTAACGCGCGCGCCGTCCAGCAACCCGGTCGCCGCCAGGACGAAAGCCCCCGAACAGATCGAGGCCAGACGCGCGCCACGCCGATGGGCCGAGCGTAGGAGCGCGACGAGCGCTTCGGGCACGGCGGCATCCACGCCTTTCCAGCCCGGCACGATGATCACGTCCGCCGTGTCGAGCAGCTCAAGCCCGCCATCAGGAAGGATGCTGAAGCCCCCGTGCGCCCGCAAAGGTCCGGGCTCTATCGCCGCGCTGGCAAAGCGATACCAGTTCGCCCCCATCTCCGGCCGGGCCAGTCCGAAGACTTCCGCAGCGATCCCGAATTCGAACGTGCACAGCCCGTCATAGAGCAGGGCGACAACCAGCGGGCCGTGACGTTTTGACATAATCTCTACGCATATTGGCATTCACGCCAATTGCAAGCAGGGCTCCCCACTGGCCATCACGGGGGCGAAAGGAACCGCCATGCCAAGCTCCGTAACCGCCATCCCCCCCGCCCCCAGCGCGCAGGCGCGCGACCATTTCGCGCGCGAATTTGGTTTCGAAACCGATTGCTGGGACGTCCATGACGCGCTTGGCAAGGGGGCCGACTTCGTTCTTCTCGACGTGCGCAGCCCGGCCCTGTTCGCCCGCGGCCATGTGCCGGGCGCGATCAACCTGCCCCACGGCAAGATCATCGCCTCGAAGATGGCGCGCTGGCCCCAGGACACGGTGTTCGTCACCTATTGCGCCGGCCCCCATTGCAACGGCGCGGCGCGCGGCGCCCTGCGGCTCGCCGAACTGGACCGGCCGGTGAAGATCATGGCCGGGGGGATCACCGGCTGGATCGATGAAGGCTTTGCGCTGGAAAGCGAAGGCTGAGCGTGCCGGGCGCATCGCGACTGTCTGTTCGTGGGCGAGGCGTTCCGGGGCCTCGCGATCGGTCGGCCCCTGCTCGAGGCGGTGCGCGATACAGCGCGCGCGCACGGCCGATCGGCTCGAATGGCAGACCCCGGCGTGGAACGAACGCGCGATCGCCTTCTATCGTCGGCACGGTGCGCAAGGGCTCGCCAAGATGCGCTTTGCGCTGGCGTTGCAAGAGCCCGATAGACCCGTCCGGCACCGGCCCCCTCCCCGCGCGCCGCCGGGAACCGCCGCCACGGCGCCCCGTTTCGTGTCGATGGAAAGCGTACAGGTGTTTCGATCGATCCGCGTCGCCGCGCGCGATCGCGCCCGGCTGGCCGAGATCGCCGGCATCGTTGCTCGTTTCGGGCTGGGCGCGCTGGCGCTGCACCTTGGCCTTGGCGAACCGCAGCAGGACGAGACGTCGGGCGCGCAAGGCGCGTCGCCAGCCGCGCGGGCGGACGACGCC
>NZ_JALHLF010000043.1 GCF_022832435.1 Novosphingobium organovorum
GCTGGCGGCGCGCCGCGTGGCCGCGCGCGCCTCAAGCGCGCCGACGACCACGCGCGACGGCACCCGGATCGAGGTTTTCGCCAACACCGGATCGCGCGAGGATGCCGAACTGGCGGTGGCCAACGGCGCTGAGGGCAGTGGCCTGCTGCGCAGCGAATTCCTGTTCCTCGAACGCCCTGCCGCGCCCGATGTGGCCGAACAGACCGCAGCCTACCAGGCGATCGCGGATGCCCTGGGCGATCGCCCGATGATCGTGCGCCTGCTCGACATCGGTGGCGACAAGCCCGCGCAGTATCTGCCGATCGAGGGTGAGGAGAACCCGGCGCTGGGGCTTCGTGGCATCCGCGTCGGCCTTGCGCATCCCGACCTGCTCGAGGCGCAAGTCGAGGCGATTGCGCGGGTCGAGCCCGCCGGGCGCTGCAAGATCATGGTGCCGATGGTCGCCAGCCTTGCCGAACTGCGCGCGGTGCGCGCGGTGCTGGACCGGGTGGCGCAGCGTATCGGCCTGCCGTGCGCGCTGGAGCTGGGCATCATGGTCGAGACGCCGGCGGCGGCGGCGACCGCCGACATTCTGGCGCGTGAGGCCGATTTCCTGTCGATCGGCACGAACGACCTTACGCAATACACGCTGGCGATGGATCGCGCGAACCCCTCGGTCGCGGCCTCGCTCGACGGGCTCCACCCGGTGGTGCTGCGCCTGATCGGGCAGACCTGCTCTGGCGGCGCGCGCCACGGGCGCTGGACCGGGGTGTGCGGCTCGCTCGCCTCCGATCCGCTGGCCGTGCCGCTGCTGCTCGGCCTTGGTGTCACCGAACTGTCCGCGAGCGCCGCGCTCGTCACCGATATCAAGGCGCTGGTCGCCACGCTTGATCTTGCCGCTTGCCGCGATCTGGCCGCGCGCGCGCTCGCATGCGCTTCGGCCGCCGAGGTTCGCGCGCTGGTCGCCCAATTCGAGAAGGAGAACGCGGCATGAGCACGCGCAAGCTGCAAGTTCTGGTCGAAACGCTTCAGCCGCTCGGCCGTGCGCTCATGCTCCCGATCGCGGTTCTGCCTGCGGCGGGGCTGCTGCTGCGGCTGGGCCAGCCGGACCTGCTCGACATCGCGCTCTTGAGCGCGGCGGGCGATGCGCTGTTCTCCCACCTCGGCCTGCTCTTCGCGATCGGCGTTGCCACCGGCTACGCGCGCGACGGCAATGGCGCGGCCTGTCTGGCGGGCATCGTGTGCTTTCTCGTCACGACCGAGGCGGCCAAGGTTCTCATGCCGGTGCCGGCCGGAATCGATCCGGCGCTGACTGGCGATGCGCTCACAGCGGCGGTCGCGGCGGCGAAGAGCGCGGCGATCGGTCGGCTCGACGTTCCGATCGGCATCCTGTCCGGGCTTGTCGGGGGCAATTTCTATAACCGCTTCTCCGCCTTTAAGCTGCCCGAATACCTCGCCTTCTTCGGAGGGCGCCGGTTCGTACCGATCGTCTCGGGCGTCGCGGGTCTGGCGCTGGCCGCGCTGATCGGTTTCGCCTTCGGCCCTATCGTAGCCGGAATCGACGGGATCAGCCGGGGCGTGGTCGACATGGGCGGCTTCGGGCTCTTCGTCTTCGGGCTGGTCAACCGCCTGCTGCTGGTCACCGGCCTGCACCACATCTTCAACAACCTGTTCTGGTTCGTCCTGGGCGATTACCACGGCGCGCACGGTGACATCCGCCGCTTCTTCATGGGCGATCCGACCGCTGGCGATTTCATGAGCGGGTTCTTCCCGGTGATGATGTTCGGTCTGCCCGCCGCGTGCCTGGCGATCTACCACACCGCCAAGCCCGATCGCCGCAAGGCGGTGGGGGGCATGCTGCTCAGCCTGGCGCTGACCTCGCTGCTGACCGGCGTGACCGAGCCGATCGAGTTCACCTTCATGTTCCTCGCGCCCGCGCTTTACGCGATCCATGCGGTGCTTACCGGCATCTCGATGTGGGTCATGGCCTCGCTCGGCGTGCATCTGGGCTTTGGCTTTTCGGCCGGTCTGTTCGACTATGTGCTCAACTTCGGCAAGGCGACCCGCCCGCTGATGCTGCTGCCGGTCGGCGCGGTCTACTTCGTGATCTATTACACGCTGTTTCGCGTGGTCATCACCCGCTTCGATCTCAAGACGCCGGGGCGCGAGGACGATCCGGTGGGCGAGGAAGTGGCCGATGCCAGCGATGGCGGCGCGCGCGGGGCGGCCTATCTCGCCGCGCTTGGCGGGGTGGACAATCTGCAAGGGGTTTCGGCCTGCACCACGCGGCTGCGTCTGATCGTTGCCGAGCAGGGCAGGGTCGACGATGCGCGGCTCAAGGCGCTTGGTGCGCGCGGGCTGGTGCGTCCTTCGGACAACGCGCTCCAGGTCATCCTTGGCCCTGTCGCGGACATCGTTTCGGTCGAGATCCGCGAAGCCATGGCGCGCGGTGGCACGCGGGTTGAATCCGTTGCAGTCTCCGAGCCGCAAACGGCGGCGGACCCGGCGCCCGCGCTCGATCCGGCGACCCTCGCGCCCGGCCTGCTGGCGGCACTGGGCGGGGCGGGCAATCTCGCCACGCTCGAACGGCGCGCCAACCGGCTGTGCGTGACGCTGGCGGATGCCGCGCGGCTCGACGAGACGGCACTGACGGCCGCGCGCGAAGTGGCCGGGCTGCGCGCGGTGGCCCGGCTTGACGCCACGCGGCTCCATTTGGTCCTGGCTCCGCAGATGAACTGACGGTCAACAGGGGGCTCCCTGCGAGGTTCGGCTTGCCGAGTGTCGGAACCTTGGGGGGCTGCGTTGTGGACTGCCTGGCAGGGACGCGCGCGGAGCGACCCCGCGCGTGGCCCTGCCCTTTGGCTGTATCAAGCGCTGCGAATGTGACAAAGCGTGGCGCACCACAGGACTGACTTGTCTTGAAGTGGGCGCTCTTTTTATAGAACCAACTTGGCAAATTGGTATTTATCGGTTCTAGTGCGCCAAGCCGCACGGTAACGATTTGAGGGGCAGGGCATGCAGGGCACGATCACGAGACGTTGGAAGCGCGGCGCGGCCTGCGCGCTGGCACTGGCGACAGGGGCGGCGCTGGCGGCTCCGGCTCTGGCCGCACCTGCCGTGGCTGCATCGGGCAAAGCCGCGCCGCTGCCATTGGTGCCCTATCCCGCTTCGCTCGAACGGACTGGCGGCTCCTTTACTCTCGCGCATGATGCCGCGCTGCTGGTTCCTGCCGCGGACCGCGATGCCGCAAGGGCCGCGCGCCTGTTAGCCACCCATGCGGCTACCGACGCTGGGCTCGCGCTGACGGTGCGCGAAGGCGATGGGCCGGGCGCGGTGCGCTTCGTTCGTGATGCATCGGTCACCGGGAAGGAAGCCTATCGCCTTATCGTGACCGCCAAGGGCGTGACGATCGCGGCTTCGCAGGCGTCGGGCTTCGTTTATGGCGCGATGACGCTGCTGCAATTGCTAGGCAGCGGGGAGGTCGCGAAGGGCGGCGTGCGCATTCCCGCGCTGACCATCGCCGACGCGCCGCGTTTTGCCTGGCGTGGGCTGATGATCGACACCGCGCGCCACTTTCAGTCTCTGCCCTCGCTGCGCGCGGCAATCGACGCAATGGCCGAAGTGAAGCTCAACGTGCTCCACCTCCACCTGACCGACGATCAGGGCTGGCGCTTCGAGGTCAAGCGCTACCCGCGCTTGACCGAGGCGGGGGCCTGGCGCACCAGCCCCGATGCCTCGGGCGGCGAGAGCGCCAAGGCCGACGTCGGCGGTTTCTACACGCAGGATGAGTTGCGCGCGCTGGTGGCCTACGCCGCCGAGCGGGGCGTTACGATCGTTCCCGAAATCGACTTACCCGGCCACGCGCAGGCGCTGATCGCGGCCTATCCGGAACTGGGCGTGATCGGTGCAAAGACTGAAGTCTCGCACGACTGGGGGATCAACCCCTATCTGTTCAACCCCGGCCCCGAAGGCATCCGCTTCGTCGAAGACGTGCTCGACGAACTGATGGCGGTGTTCCCCTCGCAGACCATTCACCTGGGCGGTGACGAGGCGGTCAAGGACCAGTGGGAACGCTCGCCCCAGGTCCAGGCGCAGATGCGCACCTTGGGCATCGCCACCGAGAACGGCTTGCAGAGCTGGATGATCGGGAAGCTGGGTGACTATCTTGCCGCGCATGGTCGGCGTTTGATGGGCTGGGACGAAATTCTTGAAGGCGGCGTTCCCGCTTCGGCCTCGGTGATGAGCTGGCGCGGCGAGGAGGGCGGCATTGCCGCCGCCAACGCCGGGCACGACGTAGTGCTCTCCCCTTCGCCGCAGCTCTATCTCGACAACCGCCAGTCGGACCTGGGGGACGAGCCGGCCGGGCGCGGCTTCACCCAGACGCTCGAGGCGATCTACAGTTACGATCCCATGCCCAAGGGCATCGGCGCGGACAAGGCGGGCCACGTGCTGGGCGTGCAGGCGAACGCCTGGAGCGAATACCTCGTTACCCCCTGGCAGATGCAGCACAAGCTGTTCCCGCGCGCGGGCGCGCTGGCCGAAGTGGCCTGGTCGAAGGAAGCAACCGGCGCGCGCGATTATGCGGGCTTCCTCACCCGGCTTGACCCGCAGATCCGGCGCTGGAAGCGCGAGGGGATCGAAGTGGCCGACAGCGCCTTTGCCGTCGACTTCGCCCTTGCCGCTCCGCGCGGGGCGGCGCTCGACGCCGCCAAGGTCGGTGTTACTCTGGCGACGCAGGCGCCCTACGGGACGATCCGCTATACGCTCGACGGTTCGGCGCCCGGTGCCCGCTCGAAGGCTTACACCCGCGCGCTGGCGGTGCCCTCCGGCACGACGATCACCGCGGCGAGTTTTGCCGCCGATGGCACCGCGCTTTCGGCTGCGCGCCGCTTCGACACGGCCCCGGCCGCGCTGATGACGACGCCCAACGCCGCGCTTTCGGGCTGCGCGGGCGCGCGGCTGTGGCTGCGCCTGCCGCTCGGCCCCGATGCCACGACGAAGGGCCCGGCCTATAACGTCAACATCTTCGATGCCTGCCAGGCTGATACCCACGCGCCGCTCGGCCACGCGCGTTCGGTGAGCGTGACGGTGGTGCGCCTGCCGCGCAATTTCGGCCTCGCGCACGACATCTGGAGCCAGGCGCTGCACTACCCGGTCAGCGCGCATGGCGAACTGGTCGCCAGCCTCGATTGCGGCGCGGCGGCAAAGGCGGCCAAGGCCGATCCCAAGACCGCGAGCGCGGCTCTGCACCACGATCCGCTGCCCGGTGCCACGCTGCTCGCCACCTGGCCGCTGCCCGATCCGGCCCCCGTTTCGGGCCGCTCTCCCCAACGCTTCACGGTCCACGCCGTTCTGCCCGAAGTTCCCATGAAGGACGAAAGCGACGTATGTTTCCAGTTCACCGCGCCTCTCTCCGGCCCGCTCTACGCGGTCGAATCGGTCGCCTGGTCGAAGGACGCGAAATGAGCGGGGCTAATCGCGCCGTGCGTCCGCTGGCGCTCCTCGCCGGGGTGCTGCTGGCTTCGAGCGCGTCCGTGGCGCTGGCCGCCGCGCCGCAAACGCTTTCGCTCGACGAGGGCTGGCAGGCGCGCATCGCGCCCGCCGATGCCGATGCGGTAAAAGCCCATCCGGGGGAGGCGGCGTGGTTCTCCGCGCGCGTGCCCGGTTCGATCCAGCGCACGCTGGTCGAACAGAAGCGCGTGCCCGACCCGTTCCTGGGCACCAATGAGGCCGCGATCCAGTGGGCCGGGCTGACCGGCTGGGACATGCGCCGCACGCTGGAGGTGAGCGCCGCGATGCTCGCACGCGGGCACCTCGATTTGGTGTTCGAGGGGCTCGACACTTTCGCCAGCGTTTCGATCAACGGGCACGAGGTGCTGAAAGCGGACAACGCGCACCGCACCTGGCGGGTGGACGCCAAGCCCTTCCTGCGCGAAGGGGCGAACACCATCGCGGTCCATTTCGCCTCGCCGATCCGCACGCTCCAGCCGATGGTTCTGGCTGAGAAGAACCCTTTGCCCGGCGAGTACGACAGCGCCTTCGGCGATGAGCCCAAGGGCAAGCAGACCTCGCCCTACATCCGCAAGCCCAAGTACGATTACGGTTGGGACTGGGGGCCAAGGATCGTCAACATCGGCATCTGGCGCCCGGTCAAGCTCGAAGCCTGGGACGATGCGCGCATCGACGGGCTCGACGTGGTGCAGACCGCGCTGTCCGACGCGCAAGGCCAGCTGACCGCGCGGGTCCACGTGGTGGCCGACAAGGCGGGCACGATGCGCCTTCGCCTCGCGCTCAAGGACCCGGCGGGCCGCGCGCTCAAGCCGGTGGTGCGCGACGTTGCCGTGGGCGCTGGTGCAAGCACGCTAGACGTTCCCGTGACGATCGCGAAGCCGCAGCGCTGGTGGCCCGCAGGTTACGGCGCGCAGCCGCTCTACGCGCTCGACGCTTCCATCGCCAGNTGGTGCAAGCACGCTAGACGTTCCCGTGACGATCGCGAAGCCGCAGCGCTGGTGGCCCGCAGGTTACGGCGCGCAGCCGCTCTACGCGCTCGACGCTTCCATCGCCAGGGGCCTCGGCGCGGGCGACGAAGAGGGCCGCACCGTGGGCCTGCGCACCGTCGAGCTGATCCGCGAGGGCGGTGCGATGGGCTTCAAGGTCAATGGCGTGCCCATCTTCGCCAAGGGCGCCAACCTCATCCCCTTCGACATGTTCCGCAGCCGGGTTTCGGCAAGCGCGATGCGCACCATCCTTGAGGACGCGCGCGCGGTGAACATGAACATGATTCGCGTGTGGGGCGGGGGTTCGTATCTTGAGGACAGCTTCTACGAGGACGCCGACCGGCTGGGCCTGATGGTCTGGCAGGACTTCATGTTCGGCGGCGCAGTGACCCCGCCCGATGCGGCCTACCGCGAGAACGTGCGGATCGAGGCTGATCAGCAGCTTGCGCGGCTGGGCAGCCACCCTTCGATCGTGCTCTGGGCGGGCGGCAACGAAGTGCTGTCGGGCTGGGAAAACTGGAGCGATCGCAAGGCGTTCAAGCGCGCCGTGGGCCCCGATGAGCAGGAGCGTATCGGGGTTGGCATGGCGGTGCTGTTCGACCGCGTGCTGCGCGATGCCGTGCTGCGCCATTCGCCCGGCACGCCCTATTGGCCGGGCTCGCCCTCGAACGACTACGAAGGGCCGACCGATACCGACGCGGCGGGCGATCGCCACTTCTGGGACGTGTGGTCGGGCTCCAAGCCGATCGTCAACTACACCCATTCGTGCCCGCGCTTCATGTCCGAATACGGCTTCCAGGCGATGCCCGCGATGGCCACGATCCGCGAATTTGCCGGGGACGGCGCGCTGACCCCCGATAGCCCGGTGATGAAGGCGCACCAGAAGTTCCTCGCAGGGGAGGGCAACGCGCGGCTCCAGTTCTACCTCGACGCGCGGCTGCGCCCGGCGAAGGACTTTGCCGATTTCGTCTACCTCACGCAGGTCAACCAGATGGAGGCCATCGCGCTCGCCGCGCGCCATCACCGGGCCTGCGAGCCGGTGACGATGGGCTCGCTCTACTGGCAGATCAACGACGTGTGGCCCTCGATCTCGTGGGCGAGCATCGACCATTCGGGCCGCTGGAAGCTGCTCCACTACGCCGCGCGCCGCTTCTTCGCGCCGCAGATCGTCACCGCCGAGCGCGGCGACAACGAAACCCGCGTGACGCTGGTGTCCGACGCGACCAAGCCGGTGGCGGCGCGCTGGACGCTGACCGGCTATGCGATGGACGGCACGAAGCTGGGCTCTGCCGGCGGGGACGTGACGCTCGCTGCGACCACGGCCAGCGCGCCGCACGTCGTGCGCGATGCGACGGTGTTTGGTTCGGCGCCGCTCACCGCGTCCTATGCGGTGGCGACGCTTTCGATTGGCGAGGCGATCGTTTCGCGCCAGATCGTCGAGCGCGCCGAGCCCAAGGACATGGCCTATCCCGCGCCGGGCATCCGCCTTGCCTGGGACGGCAATACCGTGACGCTGACCGCGACCCGCCTCGCGCGGGCGGTCATGCTCGACTTCGGTGAGCTGGATGCGCACCCTTCGGACAACGGGTTCGACCTGCTGCCGGGCGAGAGCCGCCGTATCACCGTGACCGCGAAGGCAGACGGTTCCGCGCTGGCCAAGGCGCTTGTTGTGCGCACGCTGGCGGGAGGGGCCTGATGGCGCGCTTTTTTCCCAAGGCATCGCTCGCCACGCTGCTCGCCGCGAGCGCGCTGACCAGCGTTGCCGTCCAGGCCGAGACTCCCGCTGCGGCACCCGCGGGTGAGACCATCGCCGCGCCGGTGCGCGCGGCGGTGGCCAAGGCGACACTCGAACAGAAGGCCGCGCAGCTCCAGAGCACCGCGCCCGCCGATCCGGCGATGGGCCTGCCGGCCTACGACTGGTGGAGCGAGGGGCTCCATGGCCTGGCCCGCAACGGCATTGCCACCGTGTTCCCGCAGGCGATCGGGCTTGCCGCGACCTGGGACCCGGCGCTGCTCGAAAAGGTCGGCACCGTCGTTTCGACCGAGGCGCGCGCCAAGTTCAACGCCGCGCCGCTGGGGGCCGACCGGCGCATCTACGAAGGGCTGACGATCTGGTCGCCCAACATCAACATTTTCCGCGATCCGCGCTGGGGCCGGGGGCAGGAGACCTATGGCGAGGACCCGTTCCTGACCGGCAGCCTCGCAGTGGGCTTCATCGATGGCCTGCAGGGGCCCGATCGCGCGCACCCGCGCGTGATCGCGACCGCCAAGCACCTCGCGGTCCATTCCGGCCCCGAGGCCGGGCGCGACAGCTTCGATGTCGACGTCGCGCCGCAGGATCTGGAAGCGACCTATCTGCCCGCTTTCCGCATGGCGGTGACCAAGGGCCGCGTGCTCTCGCTGATGTGTTCGTACAATTCGATCCACGGCACGCCGGTCTGCGCCGATGCGCCGCTGATCGAACAGCGCGTGCGCGGCGACTGGGGCTTTGACGGTTTCGTGGTCTCGGACTGCGATGCGATCGGCAATATCTGGCAGTTCCACCACTTTGCCTACGATCCGGCCGAGGCGGCGGCGGCGGGTATTCGTGGCGGCACCGATTTCAACTGCGGCACGGCTTACGGCGCGCTGCCACAGGCGGTGAAGCGCGGGCTGGTAAGCGAGGAGGCGGTTGATACCGCGCTCGAGCGTTCGCTCCAGGCGCGCTACGCGCTCGGCACGATCTACGGCGCGAGCGATCCGTGGGGGAGCATTTCGCCCAGCCAGATCAACACGCCCGCCGACCGCGCGCTGGCGCTTGAAGCGGCGCGCAAGTCGATCGTGCTGGCCAAGAACGATGGCGCGGTGTTGCCGCTCAAGGCCGGGACCCGGCTGGCGGTGATCGGCGTCGATGCCGATGACCTCGGCGTGCTGGAGGGCAACTACCACGGCACCGCGGCCCATCCGGTGACCCCGCTCGACGGTCTGCGCGCGCGCTTTGGCGCTGGCAACGTGACGTATGCCCAGGGCGCGCTGCTCGCCGAAGGGGCGCCGGTCGTGGTGCCCGAAACCGCGCTTTCGAGCGAGCAACAGCCGGGCCTTGTGGCGCATTACGCCGATGGCGAAGGGCACCGCGTGCTTTCGCGCCAGGAGCGCCGGATCGATTTCAACTTCACCCGCACCGCGCCGCCGGGGCTCGACCCCAAGCGCTTTACCGCAGACTGGGTGGGCGCCTTCACCCCGCCTGCCGCGGGCGATTACACGCTGGTCCTCGACGCGCCGCAGTGCTGGAAGGACTGCACGCGCCACGACGATGTCGAACTGGTGGTCGGCGCAAACGTGCTCCACAAGGGGCCGCTCGGCGGGCAGCGGGTATCGGTCACGATCCATTCGGACGGCCGCCCGCAGCCGATCCGCCTGCACCTCGATCACTATGGTGAGGACGAGGGGCTGCGCCTGATGTGGGTGCCGCCTGCGGGCGTGCTCGAAGCGGGGGCGATGGCCGCGGCCGACAAGGCCGACGTGATCGTTGCCGTGCTCGGCCTCTCGCCTGATCTGGAGGGTGAGGCGCTGCAGGTGCAGGTGCCCGGCTTCGTGGGCGGGGACCGTTCGGAGATCGAACTGCCCGAACCGCAAGCCCGGCTGCTTGCCGCGCTGCGCGCCACGGGCAAGCCCGTCGTCGCGGTGCTTTCGACCGGGAGCGCGGTGGCGATGGACCCGGCTCAGGCCGACGCGGTGCTGGTCAACTGGTACTCGGGCGAGGAGGGGGGCACTGCGCTTGCCGATACGCTCGCGGGCGTGAGCAATCCCTCGGGCCGTCTGCCGGTGACGTTCTACCGCAAGACCGGCGATCTGCCCGCCTTCGTCGACTATTCGATGAAGGAGCGCACCTACCGCTACTTCACCGGCGCGCCGCTGTGGGGCTTTGGCCATGGGCTGAGCTACACGACATTTGCCTATTCGGGGGCGAAGGCCACCGCGGGCGCGATCGGCGCGCCGGTCACGCTCATGCTCGATCTGGCCAACACCGGCGCGCGCGCGGGTGAGGAAGTCGTGCAGGCCTATGTCGTGCCACCCTCGGACGGGCACCACCCGATCCTGACCGAAGCGGTGCTCCAGCGCCAGCTCGGTGCGTTCACCCGCGTGGCGCTCAAGCCTGGACAAAAACGCAAGGTGACGCTCACGCTCGACCCGCGCCAGCTCTCGGTCGTCGACCGGCGCGGCACCCGGCGTGTTCTGCCCGGAGACTACAAGGTGTGGATCGGCGGCGGCCAGCCCGGCGATGGCGCCGGACAATGGGTTGGCTTCACGCTGACCGGACAGGCTACGGAGTTGCCCAAGTGATCGACCGTTCGTTCAACCGTCGCCGGCTCATGCAGGGCGCGGCGCTGCTCACCGGCGGGGCGCTGGGCGCCTCGCTCGCCGCGCGCCCGGCGCAGGCCGAAGAGAGCAGCTTCACCACCGACATCCCGATGCCGGTGGGCGGCGGGCGCCCGGCGCCGGACAAGCGCCGCTTCGTGAGCAAGGCGGTCGAGGCGGAGATCGCGCGGGTCTCGGCGAAGATCGCCGATCCCAAGCTGCGCACGATGTTCGAGGGGTGCTATCCCAACACGCTCGACACCACGGTCGAGATCGGGACGGTCAACGGAGCTGAGGATACTTTCGTCATCACCGGCGACATTCCGTGCCTGTGGCTGCGCGACAGCACGGCGCAAGTGCTGCCCTACATGCACCTGGCTTCGCGCGACAAGGATTTGCGCGCGATGTTTCGCGGGCTCATCGCGCGCCAGTCGCGCTCGATCCTGATCGATCCTTACGCCAACGCCTTCCTGCACGATCCGGCCGCGAGGACGAACCTGTCCTGGGCGCTCAAGGACCAGACGGCGATGAAGCCGGGGGTGGCCGAGCGCAAGTGGGAGATCGATTCGCTGTGCTACGCGATGCGCCTTGGCCAGCGCTACTGGCAGGCGACCGGGGACAAGCGCCCGTTCGATGCGACCTGGGCCGCGGCGTCGCGCGCGTGCATCGCCACGTTTCGCGAACAGCAGCGCAAGGAAGGGCGCGGGCCCTACAGCTTCCAGCGGGTCAGCAACCGGCCGACCGAGACCCTCCAACTGGACGGCTGGGGCGCGCCCACGCGTCCGGTCGGGCTGATCCATTCGGGCTTCCGCCCCTCGGACGATGCCTGCACCTATCCCTTCCTGATCCCGGCCAACCATTTTGCCGTGACCGCACTACGCGAAATGGCGCAAGTCGCGGAAGCTGCGCGCGGCGATGCCTCGCTGGCCGCCGATGCCCGCGCGCTGGCCGATGAAGTCGCCGCCGCGCTCGCGCAGTGGGGCACCATGCGCCTGCCCGACGGGCGCCAGGTCTGGGCCTACGAGGTCGACGGATTTGGCAACGCGCTGTTCATGGACGACGCCAACGTGCCTTCGCTGCTGGGGCTGGCCTATCTTGGCTGCGTTTCGGCCGATGATCCCTTGTGGCAGGTGACGCAGGCCGCCTGCTGGTCACCGGCCAACCCCTATTTCTTCAAGGGATCGGCGATCGAGGGGATCGGCGGTCCGCACGTCGGGCTCGATCAGGTCTGGCCGATGAGCCTCATCGTGCGCGCGCTCACCAGCACCGATGCGCAGGAGATCAGGGCGCTGGTGACGGCGCTGCGCGATACCGATGCGGGCACCGGTTTCATGCACGAGGCGCTCGACTGCAACGACCCGGCGAAATTCACCCGGCCCTGGTTCGCCTGGGCCAACGGCCTGTTCGGCGAGCTGATCATCCGCATCGTCGATACCTACCCCGATCTTCTCGCCGCGCCGCTCTGAGCGGCTCGCGCATCTTCTTTGCCAAGGACTGACCCATGGATCTCTCCCGCCGCCACTTCCTTGCCCGGACCGCGATCGCCGGGGCTGCCGCCGGCACCCTTTCGGGCGTTTCGGGCGAAGCGCTCGCCGCCGATGGCGCGACGACGCCCGCCCCCTGGGGCGCGCGCCCTTCGCCGCGCCAGCTAAAGTGGCACGCGCGGGGCATGTATTCGTTCGTCCACTTCGCCATGAACACCTTTACCGATAAGGAGTGGGGTTACGGCGATGAAAAGCCCGAGTGGTTCAACCCCACCGACTTCGATCCCGACCAGATCGTCGCGGCGGCGAAATCGGCGGGGATGAGCGGGATCATCCTGACCGCCAAGCACCACGACGGGTTCTGCCTGTGGCAGACTGAGACGACCGAGCATTCGATCCGCAACAGCCCTTACAAACAGGGTAAGGGCGACATCGTGGGCGAACTGGGCGAGGCGGTGCGCCGCGCCGGGCTCGACTACGGGCTCTACCTCAGCCCCTGGGACCGCAACCGCGCGGACTACGGCACGCCCGCCTATATCACGTACTACCGCGCGCAGCTGACCGAGCTGTGCACGCGCTATGGCAAGCTGTTCGAGGTCTGGTTCGACGGGGCCAATGGCGGTGACGGCTACTATGGCGGCGCGCGCGAGAAGCGCCATATCGATGCGCCCAAGTACTACAACTGGCCCTCGATCGTCGAACTCGTCCACAAGCTCCAGCCCGATGCCTGCACGTTCGATCCGCTCGGCGCGGACATCCGCTGGGTGGGCAATGAGGACGGGGTGGCGGGCGATCCGTGCTGGCCGACGATGCCCAACGCGCTTTACGATCAGGCGGTGGGCAATTCGGGCCTGCGCGGGGGTGAGCTGTGGTGGCCGGCCGAAACCGACGTCTCGATCCGTCCCGGCTGGTTCTACCACGCCGACGAGGATTCCAAGGTCAAGAGCCCCGAGCGGCTGGTGCGCCTCTACGACGAATCGGTGGGTCGGGGCACGAACCTGAACCTCAACCTGCCGCCCGACCGGCGCGGGCGCATCGCGGACCAGGACGCCAAGATCCTCAAGTCCTTCGGCGATGCCATCCGGGCGAGCTTTGCCAGGGATCTCGCCAGGGGCGCCGTCGCCCACGCCAGCGCCGAGCGCGGCGCGGCCTTTGCCGCCTCGCGCGTGCTCGACGGGCGGGCGGATACGTACTGGTCGACCCCCGACGCCGATCACACGCCCACGCTCACGCTCGATCTCGCCCCCGGCACCCGTTTCGACCTCATCCGCCTCAAGGAATTCCTTGCGCTGGGCGTGCGCGTGACGCGCTTTGCGGTGGAAGCCGAAGTCGATGGCACCTGGCAGCGGCTGGCGGAAAAGGAATGCATTGGCGCCCAGCGGATCATTCGCCTGCCCGCGAAGATCACCGCGCGGCGGGTGCGCCTTGTCGTGCTCGAAGCGCCCGCGTGCCCGGCGATCACCGAGTTCGCGCTGTTCGCCTCGGTTGCTCCCGTGCCGGTGCCCGCAATTGTCTCGAGCGATCCGACCGTGCTCGACACCAAGGGCTGGACGATCGTTGCGGCGAGCGCGCCGGGCGCCGAAGTCCTGCTCGATAACGATGCGGCGACGATCTGGCGCCAGCCCGCGCCGAGCGCTGGCAAGCCCGCCTTTGTCACGCTCGACATGGGCAAGACGCTCGACCTTGCCGGGTTCAGCCTGACGCCCGGGCGCCAGCTCGACACCAGCGCGGTGCCGCCCAAAGGCTACCGCGCCGAAGTCAGCCTTGACGGGGAGAGCTGGAGCGCGGCGGCCGAGGGCGAATTCTCGAACATCGCCTATGCGCTGTCGACCCAGCGGATCGCCTTTGGCAAGACGCTGGCGGCCCGCTACCTGCGCCTGACCTTTGCCGAAACCGCCGTTGATGCGCCGCGCCTCGCGATTGCGGGCGTGGGTGGCTTTTCGGGCAAACGCTGAGGACACGATGGCAAGGATGATCGACAAGGCCGTGAAGCGGGCCGGAGCGGCGCTGCTGGCGCTGGC
The DNA here is from genome assembly GCF_022832435.1 of Novosphingobium organovorum. Lineage (GTDB taxonomy): Bacteria > Pseudomonadota > Alphaproteobacteria > Sphingomonadales > Sphingomonadaceae > Novosphingobium > Novosphingobium organovorum. The sequence goes on from NZ_JALHLF010000043.1 coordinate 14,320, forward strand.
GGCGGGCACGCTTGCCGCTGGAACCGCGCAGGCTGAGACCCCCGTGGCCAGCCTGCCGCAAGTGCTTCCGCGCCCGGTGGCGATGACGCTCAAGGGCGATACGCTGGCGCTCGGCACCCGCGCGCGGCTGGTGAGCGAAGGGCCGGTGGATGCCCCCACGCTTGCGCTGGTGCGCGAGAGCCTCGAAAGGCTCGGGGTGATCGAGATCACCACCGCGCGCGCGCTGTCCGCGCGCGCGGGTGAGACCCAGGTGGTGCTTGGCAGCGGGGCGCGCAGCGGGCTCATCAAGGCGCTGGGCCAGGCCGGTGGCAGCCCGATCGCCAAAAGCGAGGGCTACGCGTTTGCCTCGGCGCAAGACAAGCCGGGCGCCGCGCTCATCGTGCTGGCGGGCGCGGATGGCGACGGGCTCTACTACGCTGCGCAGACCTTCGCGCAGATCGCCGCGCGCGGCACGCTGCCTGCGCTGTCGATCGGGGACTATCCGGCGATGGCGGTGCGCGGCACGATCGAGGGGTTCTACGGGGCGCCCTGGTCGCACGCCGACCGGCTGGCGCAGCTGGCGTTCCTGGGAGAGATGAAGGCCAACACCTACATCTACAGCCCCAAGGATGACGCCTATGCCCGCGACAAGTGGCGCGAGGCCTATCCGGCGGCTGAATTTGCCGATCTGCGGGCGCTGATTGACGCTGCGCGGGCGAGCCACGTGCGCTTTACCTATGCGCTCTCGCCGGGACTTTCGATGTGCTACTCCAACCCCGAGGACGTCGCCGCGATCGAACGCAAGTTCGCCGCCTTCGCCAAGGCGGGTGTGCGTTCGTTCTACATCGCCTACGACGATATCCCGTATGACAAGTGGAACTGCGAGGGCGACGAGGCGCGCTTCGGAGCGCCGGGGCCCGAGGCGGCCGGACGCGCGCAGGCCTGGCTGACCAACACCGTGTTCGCCTGGCAGAAGGCAACGATGGGCGCCGATGCCGAACTGATGATCGTGCCTACCGAATACTACGACGCCAAGGTCAGCGGGTACAAGACCGCGCTCCAGGCGGTGGACCCCAAGGTCTTCATCCAGTGGACCGGGACCGACGTGGTGCCCGCCTCGATCGCGGTGCGCGACGCCAAGGCGGCGACCAAGGCGTTCGGCCGCAAGACGCTGCTGTGGGACAACTATCCGGTCAACGACTATGGTGAATCGACCGGGCGCCTGCTGCTGGCCCCCTATCGCGGGCGCGAAGGCGGGCTTTCGGGCGAACTGAGCGGTATTCTCGCCAATCCGATGAACCAGGAGGCGGCAAGCCGTGTCGCGCTGACCGGAAGCACCGCGTTCAGCTGGAACGATGCGAATTACGATGCGGACGAGACCGCGCGTTTTGCCGCGCGGCGCCTTGCGGGCGGCGATGCGCCGACGGCGCGCGCGCTCTTGATGCTGTTCGATCTGGAGAACCTGGCGCCCACGTTCGGCAGCCAGCCCTGGCAGCCGCAATCGCCGCAGTTGGCGCGCGAACTGGACGCGGTGCGCGATGCGCTGGCTTCGGGCACGGCGCCCGTGCAGGCCGAGGCGCTGCAGCGCCTCGCAGGCCTTGCCGCCCAGATGCAGGCCGCGCCGGCGACGATCCGCGCGGGTGTTACCGACAAGGGCTTCCTTGAGGAGACCGGCCCCTGGCTCGAGGCGATGGCGCTGTGGGGCAAGGCGCTCGCCGAAACGCGCGAGGGGCTGGCCGGGGCGCTGGCGCGCGCGGGTTCGGCCGCCGGGCACTTTGCCGCTGCGCAGGATGCGGTGAAGGTGGCAGAGGCGCTTCAGACGCTGCCCGGCACCACCCGTCCGCAAGGGGCCATCCGTCTTGGCGACGGCGTGCTCGATCGTTTCATTGCCGATGCACCCGGGCTCGTCTTCGTGCCCGCGCCTGCGCATTGATCGGGCTGGCGCAGACAAGAGCAGACCCATGGAGAGGAACCAAGACATGACCCTGTTCGGCGCGATCGAGGCGGGTGGAACCAAGTTCGTGTGCGCGGTGGGCAGTGCCGGGCGTGGCTCGCTGCGCACCGCGACGATCCCCACCCGCGATCCGCAGGCGACTTTTGCCGATGTCGCCGCCTTCTTTGCCGAAGCGGCCGATCTCGGCCCGCTCGGCGGGATCGGCGTGGGCAGCTTCGGCCCGGTGCGGATCGACCCGGAGGCGAGCGACTATGGGCGCATCCTGCGCACACCCAAGCCCGGCTGGGAGGGCTTCAACATCCTTGAGGGTATCCGCGCGTTCAGCGGTGTCCCGCTCGCGCTCGATACCGACGTCAACACGGCTGCGCTTGCCGAACTGGCGCTGGCCGGACCGGCGGTGCGCCAGCTGGCCTACGTCACGGTCGGCACCGGCATCGGGGTGGGCTTCGCGCGCGCGGATGGCGGGCTGACGGGGGGCTTTGCGCATCCCGAGATGGGCCATATCCTCGTGCGCCGTCACCCGCTGCACGGTGATTTTGCAGGCAATTGCCCGTTCCACGGCGACTGTCTCGAAGGTCTTGCGGCCGGACCGGCGCTGATCCGCGCCTGGGGGCTGACGCCCTCGCACATCCCCGAGGAGCACCCCTTCTGGGAAACCGAGGCCGATTATCTGGCGCAGCTGTGCATGACGCTGTTCCTGACCTGCGTGCCCGACCGCATCGTCTTTGGTGGCGGGGTGATGAAGCAGGAGCGCCTGTTCCCGATGATCCGGGCGCGCACGCTCGAACTTCTGGCCGGTTATCTGCAAGGCGCGGACGAGGCGGCTGCGATGGAGGCGCGCATCACCGCGCCGCTCTCCAGCGAACCGCCGGGGCTGATCGGCGCCTACCAGCTGATCGAGCGCCGCCTGAGGACGTAAGTCAAAGACCAATTGGCGCGATTGGCATCATTCCAATCGCGCCAATTTTGCCAAATTGGCAAAATTATTTTGTTTGAGCACGCCTGTTTCGCCCTTTTCACTTGGCGTGCCGGGCAAAATGATAATACCAATGTCCCTCGGCGATTTGCCGGATCGGGCAAAGGCTTTGGAAGGGGTGCTCAATGTCATTCGTGGATCGGGTCGGACGGCTGCCGGAAGGCGATCCGGCGCCTCTTTACCTGCAACTGCAGAAACTGATCCGTGATGCGATTTCCTCGGGCGTGCTCGAACAGAACGAGATGATCCCCCCCGAACGCGACCTGGCGACCTCTTACGGCATTTCGCGCATCACCGTGCGCAAGACCATCGGCGGGCTGGTGGAAGAGGGCCTGCTGACCCGCAGGCGTGGTTCGGGCACGTTCGTGACCGCGCGTGTCGAAAAGAACTTCTCCAAGCTCTCCTCGTTCAGCGAAGACATGCTTGCGCGCGGCAAGCGCCCTTCGAGCCAGTGGATCGCGCGCACGACGGGCATGGCCAATTCGGACGAATCGATGGCGCTGGGACTTGCCCCGCGCAGCATCGTCCAGCGCTTCACGCGCCTGCGCTTTGCCGACGATGCGCCGCTCGCGCTCGAATTCTCGACCATTCCGGGCCATTGCCTGGGCGATCCCGAAGACATCGGCGAATCGCTTTACGAAGCGCTGGAAAAGCACGGCAACCGTCCGGTTCGCGCGCTCCAGCGCCTGCGCGCGGTGCCGTTCGGCAGCGACCACGCCAAGCTGCTCGACGTCGATACCGGCCATGCGGGCTTCCTGATCGAACGCCACGGTTTCAAGGCCGATGGGTCGATCGTCGAATTCACCCGCTCGTACTACCGCGGCGACATCTACGACTTCGTGTCCGAGCTGATCGACCCCAACTGAGCGGGACGACGTCTTCGACCTTCAAGGGGACGGTCGCGCCCTTGAAGCATTCCATGCCTTGAAAATTTACTCGGAAACCGGCCGGATCAACCCTTCCTGCGCCGCGCTGGCGACGAGGGTTCCGGTCCGGTTGAACAGCGCGCCGCGCGCAAAGCCGCGCGCGTGCCCCGCCCAGGGGCTGTCCATCGTGTAGAGCAGCCAGTCGTCGAGGTCGGGATCGGCGTGGAACCACATCGCGTGATCAAGACTGGCGGCCTGCAGGCGCGGGCTGAACAGCGGCGTGGGGTGTCCGATGAGCGCGGTGCCGAGCAGCGCGAAGTCGCTGGCGTAGGCGAGCACCACGCGCTGCAGGATCGCATCGGCGCGCATCGGGCGCGACAGGCGAAACCAGAAATACTGCGCGGGCAGCGCGGCGGCGCTGGCCTCGGCAGGCGGGGCCAGCCCCACGCGCACGTCGAAGGCTTCGAGCCGCTGGTGCATGAAGGGTGGCATCGACTGCCCCGTTGCCGCGAGCGCGCTGGCCATATCGGGGCATTTTTCGGGCGGGGCTACCTCGGGCATGGCGCGGGCGTGTTCGAAACCGGGTTCCTCGCCGTGGTAGGAGCTGGCGAGGTTGAGGATCGGACGACCGTCCTGCACCGCGACGACGCGGCGGTGGGTGAAGCTTCCGCCATCGTAATCGCGCAGCACGCGGTAGATGATCGGCTTGCGCTCGTCTCCGGCGCGCAGGAAGTAGGCGTGGAGCGAATGGGCGCGGCGTTCGCCTTCGACGCTGTGGCCCGCCGCGCGCAGCGCCTGGGCGATGACCTGGCCACCGAACACCCGGCCCGGCCGGGTTGATGTGGCGGGCGCGCGGTAAAGATCGGTGTCGAGCTGTTCGACGCTCAGCAGGTCGCGCAGCTGGGCGACGGCGCGCTCGAACCGTTCGCTATCGTCGCAGGGCGGTTGCATGGGTCTAGCCTTCCTCGTCGGGGCGGTTGCCGTCGAGCCAGGCGGCGGCCTGCTGCTCGATCGAGACCAGTTCGCCCAGCGTCTGGTCGATCGCGCGCTTCTGCTTGCGCAGGTCCTTGATCCGCTCGCTGACCTTGGTGCGCAGCTTGCGCACCTGTTCGACGTGTTCGGGATCAACTTCGTAGAGGTCGAGGAATTCCTTGATCTCGCGGATCGAGAAACCCAGCCGCTTGCCGCGCAGAATCAGCTGCATGCGGCCGATCTCGCGGCGCGAATAGATCCGCATGGTGCCCGCGCGCTGCGGTGCGATAAGGCCCTTGTCCTCGTAGAAGCGCAAGGTGCGCATGGTCACGCCGAGCAGGCCAGCAGCCTCCTGGATGCCGAGCATGTCGGGGGTGGAATCGTCCACAGGGGCGCCGAGCGGCGCGTTCACGCCCCCGGTTCCGCGGCCGTTTCACGCGCCTTTTCTTCGGCCACGAGCTCCTTCTTGGAGAGCTTGCCAACAAGCGTCTTGGGCAGCGAGTCGCGGAATTCAACGGAGCCAGGCATCTCGATCTTGTTAAGCCGAGTGCGCAGGAATTCCAACAGCTCATCGCTCGACAGGCTGTCCCCCGGATGCAGTGCAACAAAGGCCTTGGGCACTTGCCCGCGATAGGGATGGGGCACGCCGATGACCGCGGCCTCGGTCACCATGGGGTGTTCGTAGATCGCCTCCTCGATGATGCGCGGGTAGACGTTGTAGCCCCCGCACAGGATCACGTCCTTGATCCGGTCGACCAGGAAAAGGTAGCCATCCTCGTCGAGATAGCCGATGTCGCCGGTGCGCAGCGCGCCGTGGGCAAAGGTCTTGGCGCTGTCCTCGGGCCGGTTCCAGTAGCCTTGCATGACCTGGGGGCCGCGCGCGCAGACCTCGCCCTTTTCGCCCGTGGCGCACAGGCGCTCCAGATTGTCGGGATCGCGAATCTCGATCGCCGTGCCGGGGAAGGCGGGGCCGCACGAGTTGTCCTTGACCAGCCCTTCGAGCGGGTTGCAGGTGATGATCGGGCTCGCCTCAGACAGGCCGTAGCCTTCGACGACGCGCACGCCCGTGCGTTCCTCGAAGGTGTGGCGCACTTCGAGCGGGAGCGGTGCACCGCCCGAGATGCACACGCGCACGTTTGAGAACGCGCCTTGCGTGTCCTGGCCGTTGAGCGCGGTGTAGAGCGTGGGCACGCCGAAGAACTGGGTGGGCCGGGTGCGCAGCGCGGTCTTGAGGAAGGACTTCATCTCGAAGCGCGGAAGCAGGATCATCTCGGCCGCGGTGTCGATCGAGTAATTGAGCACGGTGGTCAGCGCGAAGACGTGGAACAGCGGCAGCACGCCCAGCGTGCGTTCCTGTTCGTCGGGCATGTGGCCCACGTGTGCGATCATTTGCGCCGAATTGGCGGCGAGGTTGGCGTGGGTAAGCATCGCCCCCTTGGGCACCCCGGTGGTGCCGCCGGTATATTGCAGCACGGCCAGTTCGTCGGGCGAGCGCTCGACCGGATCGGGATCGGCCTTGCGCGCGACGAGATCCTCGTAGCGCACGTAGCGCAGATCGTGTTCAGGCACCGTCACGATGTCGCGCCGCTTGAACAGCAGGAACGCGCCGCGCTTGAGCGAGGGCAGGGCATCGGCAAAGGCGCAGACCACCACGCGGCGCAGCTGGTGCTGGCCGAGCAGGTCGGCGATCTTGGGCAGCGAAATCTGCAGGTCGGTCGACACGAGGACTTCGCAGCCCGAATCCTCGACCAGATGAGCCATCTCGCGCGCGGTGTAGAGCGGGTTGAAGTTCACCACCACGCCGCCCACGCGCAGGATCGCGAAGTAGAGGATCACGTAATAGGGGGTGTTGGGCAGGCACAGGCCCACCCGCGTTCCCTTGCGCACGCCCAGGTCCTGAAGCCCGCGCGCGGCCTTGCGCGAAGCCTCGCCGATTTCGGCATAGGTCCACTTGCGGCCCATGAAGTCGATCGCGGGCCAGGCGCCATGGCGCTCCACCGCGTGATCGAGCAGGTCGGTGAGCAACCGCGGCGCGATCGGCGGCATCTCGTCCGGCTGTTGGGAGGAGCGTGTCTGTGCCGTGCGGTCAAGGCCGCCGATCGTCGCCGCGCCCCCCATCAGAACGTCACCCGTGCGCCCAGCGAGAAGACCAGGGCGGAGGCGTCCGTCAGGGTGCCGTCAACCAGAATCGGGGTCTGCGCGGCGGTTCCCGCGTAGGCCGCCGTGGTGCGGTCGATGGTGGTGTCCTTGAAGGCAATGTACGAGGCCGCGGCATCCACCGTGAAGTGCTTGCTGGCCTGGTAGCTGGCACCGGCCGAGAAATTCAGGCGGTTCGAATCGGGCACGCGCGCGTCGCGTTCGCCGTCGCGCGTGGGCGTCTGGCCGTACTGGAGGCCGGCGCGCACGGTCCACTTGGGATCGACCTTGTAGTCGACGCCGCCGGCGAAGCTCCAGGTGTCCTTGTAGTTTTCCGGGATCGAGGCGTTGACCGGATCGCCAAGGTCGATGGTGTCGAATTCGCTCCAGCCGTAGCGGATGACCTGCGCGTTGAGGGTCAGCTTGGGGCTGGCCTGGACCCGCACCGAGCCGATCGCCTGCCAGGGGGTCTTGAAGGTGGCGTGGGTGTTGACGGTGTAGTTCGAGCTGGCGAGCGCATAGAGCAGGCCGGAATTGGTGAGCGTTCCGGTCAGCTTATGCTCGATCGCCGACTTGTAGGCGAGGCCGACCGAAACGGGGCCACGATGGACCTGCGCGCCGACCGACCAGCCGATGTCCCAGCCATCGCCCTTGAGCTCCTGGTGCCCGTCGTCGAGCGCGGAGGATAGGTTGGGCAGGTAGTTCGAAAGCGTGGCCTTGGCGTATTCGACGTTGAGCCCGGCGCCCAGGTTGATGCCCGGCGCCAGCTGCACCGCGATGGTGGGCTGGATGTCGAAGGTGCGCAGTTCGGTCTTGTCGGCGGTGTAGCGCGTCCAGCTGGTGGCCGAATAGTCGGTGGTGAAGTTGTAGGGGGTGCTGATGGCGAGGCCGAGCGCGACCTTGCCAAAGCCGTAGGCGATCGCGCCCGAGGGCAGCACGCCGTTGTTGATCGGGTTGCGCGACACCGCGTCGCCGCCCACCGCTTCCCCGGTGGTGCCCGGGCGCACGATCACGGTGCCGCTGTCGGAGACCTTGCCGCGCGGCAGGATGGCGCTGGCGTGGATCGAGCCTTCGCCGCCCTGCATTCCCGCGATCGCGGAGGGGTTCCACCAGATCGAATCGACGCCCGTATCGGCAGCCTCACCCGAAAAGGCGCGCCCCTGCGCGCGCACCGACTGTTCCTGAAGGTAGAAGGCCTGCGCATGGGCGGTGCCCGCTGCGGTAAGGCCCAGCATCGAAACCGCCCCGAAGAAAACGGCACGACCGGTCATTCTTGTCATTGGTTACTCTCCCATCAACTCGTCTTGTTTGCCCTGTCTGATGCAGGAAGGGTTCAACGCGTAAGGCTGCTCACTTGATCCGCACCCAGGTCTGGGTCTTGCACAAGGGCCACACGATGCAGCCCTTGAGCTTGAGACTGTCCGGGCCATCGGGCGTGATCGTGGCCTTGTAGGTGCCGCCGTCCTCGGGGTTGTAGATCGTCCCGTTCTTCCACTTGTCGCCGTCGCGGGTGAACCCGCCGACGATCTGCAGACCCTTCAGGCGGCGCGAACGCTGGCTTTCGTCCTTGTTGTTGACGTCGCGCAGGTCCGGGTTGGTCTTGATGTGGTCCGAGTTCATCAGCCGCCCGCAGATCGAGGCGCCGCAGCGGCTGATTTCGACTTCGCCGTGCCGGGACGGCGTGCGCCACGAACCGAGCACCGAATCGGCGTTCGCGGCCAGCGCGGGCGGTGCGGCAAGGGCTGTCCCCGTAAGCGCGGCAAACGCGGCAAGGGGCGTAAAAATGGCGGATTTGCTGCTAGGCATACGCAATCATTCCATCCTCTCTCTGTCACGATCTAAGCCGGGACCCCGGTTGGGAACGAAGTCCCGGCCTGTCGTGTTGAGAGAAGGGTTAGCGTAAAAATTGCTTGACGTATAGGGAAAGAATTGCACCCTTAGGGAAGATGTTGCCCACCCCGCGGATTCCCACCCAGTCGGATTCGCGAAAACCAGGGCTCGCTTCGTGGAGAGAATGCATGGATAGCGTCGTCATTGCGGGTTACGCCCGTTCCCCCTTTCACCTGGCCAACAAGGGCGCGCTCAAGGGCGTGCGGCCCGACGACCTCGCCGCGCAGGTGGTGCGCGGGCTGATCCAGAAGACCGGCGTCGAGCCCGCCGACATCGAGGATCTGATCGTGGGCTGCGCCTTCCCCGAGGGTGAGCAGGGCTTGAACGTGGCGCGCCTGATCGGGCTGCTCGCGGACCTTCCGCTTTCGGTCGGCGGCATGACCGTTAACCGCTTCTGCGGCTCCTCGATGAGCGCGATCCACATCGCGATGGGCCAGATCGCGCTCGGCGCGGGCGAAGCGTTCATCTGCGCCGGGATCGAATCGATGAGCCGGGTGCCGATGATGGGCTTCAACCCGATGCCTAACCCCGCGCTTGCCAAAAAGAGCGCGGCCTACATGGGCATGGGCGAGACCGCCGAGAACGTGGCGAGCAAGTACCAGATTTCGCGTGTCGAGCAGGAGGCGCTGGCGGTCGAGAGCCAGAAGCGCGCCGCCGCCGCGCGCGAGGCCGGCAAGTTCATCGACGAAATCGTGCCGATCGAGACCCGGGGGGGCATCGTCGATCAGGATGGAACGATCCGTGGCAATACGACAGCGCAAGACCTTGCCGGCCTCAAACCCGCGTTCGATGCGGCCGGTTCGGTGACGGCGGGGACCTCTTCGCCGCTGACCGACGGGGCCAGTGCGGTGCTGGTGACGAGCGAGGCTTACGCCCGCGCGCACGGCCTGCCGATCCTTGCCCGGATCAAGTCGGTGGCGATTTCGGGCTGCGCGCCCGAGACCATGGGCCTTGGCCCCATCCTCTCCAGCCAGAAGGCGATGGCGCGCGCCGGGATCGCGGCGAGCGACCTCGACGTGGTCGAACTGAACGAGGCCTTCGCCGCGCAGGCCATCGCCTGCATCAAGGACCTGGGCCTTGATAGCGCCAAGACCAACATCGATGGCGGCGCGATTGCCATCGGCCACCCGCTCGGCGCTACCGGCGCGCGCATCGTCGGCAAGGCGGCTTCTTTGCTCAAGCGCGAAGGCGGCAAGTATGCGCTCGCCAGCCAGTGCATCGGCGGCGGGCAGGGTATCGCCACGATCCTGGAGGCGGTGGAATGAGCCAGGACACCATCTCCAAGGTCTGCGTCATCGGTGCTGGCACGATGGGCGCCGGGATCGCGGCGCAGGTCGCCAACGCGGGCGTGCCCGTGCTGCTGCTCGACATCGTTCCCGAGGACGGCGCCAACCGCAGCGCGATTGCCGAAGGTGCGGTGGCCCGGATGCTCAAGACCGAGCCTGCTCCCTTCATGAGCAAGGCCGCGGCCAGGCTGGTCGAGACCGGCAACATCGAGGACGATCTGGCCAAGGTCGCCGACTGCGACTGGATCATCGAGGCGGTGATCGAGCGGCTCGACATCAAGCAGGGTCTCTACGAAAAGCTCGAGGCGCTCAAGCGGCCGGGGGCGGCGGTGTCCTCCAACACCTCCACCATCCCGCTCGAAAAGCTGGTCGAGGGGCGTTCGGACGCGTTCAAGGCCGACTTTCTCATCACCCACTTCTTCAATCCGCCGCGCTACATGCGGCTGATGGAGATCGTCACCGGCCCGGCGACCGACGCGGGTGTCGCCACCAGGGTGCGCCTCTTCGCCGACGTGGCGCTGGGCAAGACGGTGGTCGATGCCAACGATACACCGGGCTTCATCGCCAACCGCATCGGCACCTACTGGATCCAGCTTGGCCTCAACGCCGCGTTCGACATGGGGCTTTCGGTCGAGCTGGCGGACGCCATCGCGGGCAAGCCGATGGGCGTGCCCAAGACCGGCATCTTTGGTCTCGTCGATCTGGTCGGCATCGATCTCATGCCGCACCTCCAGGCGAGCCTGACCTCGACGCTGGCCAAGGACGATCCCTATCAGGCCATTGCGCGCACCCACCCGCTGATCGAGAAGATGATCGGCGAGGGCTATACCGGACGCAAGGGCAAGGGCGGGTTCTACCGGCTCAACAAGGAGAAGGGCCGCCAGAAGGAAGTCATCGACCTGGCCTCGGGCGACTACCACGCGGCGGACCGTCCGGCGGGGCCGCGAGGGGCTGCGGCCAAGGGTGACTTGCGCAAGCTGGTCGAGACCAAGGGCGAGATCGGCGCCTATGCCTGGGCGGTGCTGGGCGGAACGCTGGCCTATGCCGCGCGTCTGGTCCCCGAAGCCGCAGGCGACGTGCTCGCGGTCGATGCGGCGATGAAGCTGGGCTACAACTGGAAGATGGGCCCGTTCGAGATGATCGACAAGCTGGGCGCGTCCTGGCTCGCCGAACGTCTGGCGGCCGAAGGCCAGCCGGTGCCCGCGATCCTGACCCTTGCGGGCGATCGCCCGTTCTACCGTGTCGAGGACGGGCAGCGCGAATACCTCGGTCTCGATGGGGAATACCACAAGGTGCCGCGTCCCGAGGGCGTGCTCAGCCTGGCCGACGTCAAGCTGGCGACCAGGCCGCTCCTCAGGAACGCTTCGGCGGCGCTGTGGGACATTGGCGACGGGGTGGTGTGCCTCGAATTCACCGGCAAGATGAACGCGCTCGATGGCGAGGTGATGAAGCTCATCGTCCAGGCGCTTCCGCTGGTGCAGAGCCAGTACAAGGCGTTGGTGGTCTATAACGAAGGCTCGCACTTTTCGGCGGGCGCGAACCTGGGGCTGGCCATGTTTGCGGTCAACATCGCGGCCTATTCGGAAATCGAGAAGCTCGTGGCGGGCGGTCAGATGGCCTACAAGGGCCTGAAGTACGCACCGTTTCCTGTGGTCGGCGCTCCGGCGGGCATGGCGCTGGGCGGCGGATGCGAGATCCTGCTCCATTGCGACGCGATCCAGGCCCACGCCGAGCTTTACGTCGGGCTCGTCGAATGCGGGGTCGGGCTGGTGCCGGGCTGGGGCGGCAATGGCGAGATGCTCGAGCGCGCGCGCAACGCGGCGCGTATGCCGCGCGGCCCCATGCCGCCGGTCGCGAAGGTGTTCGAGACCGTCTCGACCGCGACGGTCTCCAAGTCCGCCGCGCAAGCGAAGGAACTGCTGTTCCTGCGCCCCGACGATGCGATCACGATGAACCGCGACCGCCTGCTCTACGACGCCAAGCACAAGGCGCTCGCGCTGGTCGAAGGCTACACCCCGCCCGAGCCGCCCGAGTTCCGCCTGCCGGGACCGAGCGGGCGCACCGGGCTCGCCATGGCGGCCGAGAGCTTCCACAAGCGGGGCCTTGCCACCGACTACGATCTGGTCGTCTCGGACTATCTGGCTGAGGTGCTGACCGGCGGCGAGGCCGACGTGACCGATCCGGTGAGCGAGCAGGAGCTTTTGAAGCTCGAACGCGACGCGTTCATGAAGCTGGTCCACTCGTCGCGGTCGGTGGCGCGGATCGAGCACATGCTCGAAACCGGCAAGCCGCTGCGCAACTGACAAGAACAAGACGTGGGAGCCGCGCCGTCGCGGCGCGCTCCCGGCGAGGAGAGTGACAATGCAGGTTTACGAAGCCCCCTTGCGCGACATGAAGTTCGTGCTCAACGAGCTTCACGCCGACGACGGGTTCGGCGGTCTCGAGGCGCTCGAGGAATTCACCCCCGATCTGACCGAGGCGATCCTCGAGGAAGCCGCCAAGGTCGCGCAGGATGTCCTTCTGCCGCTCAACCGCAGCGGCGACATCGAAGGCTGCACGCTCGAAAACGGCGTCGTGCGCACGCCCTCGGGCTTCAAGGAGGCCTATGACCTGTTCCGCGAGGGCGGCTGGTGCGCGCTGGCCTCGGACCCCGAATGGGGCGGGCAGGGCCTGCCCGAAGCGGTCAACAAGCTGACCGAGGAGATGATCTGCTCCTCCAACCTGTCCTTCAGCCTCTATCCTGGCCTGACCCACGGCGCGACGACCGCGATCGAGGGCTACGCCTGCGATGCGCTGAAGCAGGCCTATCTTCCAAAGATGGTTTCCGGGGAATGGTCGGGCACGATGTGCCTGACCGAACCCCACTGCGGCACGGACCTTGGGATGTTGCGCACCAAGGCCGTGCCGCAGGACCCGGACGATGCCTTTGGCGGCTCGTACCGGCTTTCGGGCGCGAAGATCTTCATCTCGGCGGGCGAGCATGATCTTACCGAGAACATCGTCCACCTCGTCCTCGCGCGGCTGCCCGATGCGCCGCCGGGGGTGAAGGGGATCAGCCTGTTCCTGGTGCCCAAGTATTTGCCCAAGGACGATGGCACGCCGGGTCCTGCGAACGGGGTCTCGGTCGCCGCGATCGAGCACAAGATGGGGCTCAAGGCCTCGGCGACCTGCCAGCTCAACTTCGACGAGAGCATCGGCTGGCTGGTCGGCAAGCCCCACAAGGGTATGGAAGCGATGTTCACGATGATGAACACCGAGCGGGTCTCGGTCGGCATCCAGGGGCTGGGCGTGGGCGAAGCGGCCTATCAGTCGGCGGTGTGGTACGCCAAGGACCGCCTGCAGGGACGCTCGCTCTCGGGAGTGAAGAACCCGGCAGGCCCGGCCGATCCGATCATCGTCCACCCCGACGTGCGGCGCATGTTGATGACGATGCGCGCCTACAACGAAGGCAGCCGCGCGATCGGCGCCTGGGTGGCGCGCGCGCTCGATGCCGAGCGCCACGCCAGCGATCCCGAGGTCAAGGCCCGCGCGGAGGACTTCATCGCGCTGATGACCCCGGTGGTGAAGGCGCTGTTCACCGATCTGGGTTTCGAGAGCGCGAACCTGGCCGTCCAGGTCTATGGCGGGCACGGCTACATCGCCGAGAGCGGGGTCGAGCAGTTCGCCCGCGACGCGCGCATCGCGATGATCTACGAAGGCACCAACGGCATTCAGGCGCTCGACCTCGTCGGGCGCAAGATGCCCGCGCACATGGGCCGCTACTTGCGCTCGTTCTTCCACCCGGTCTCGCAGTTCGTCGAGGCGAACAAGGGGGATGCGGACTTCGGCAAGATGATCGAGGGGCTCGAGAAGGCGTTTGGCGCGCTCCAGCTCTCGACCGGGACGATCGCGCAGAAGGGGATGAAGGACCCTGAGGAAGCGGCGGCTGCGGCCACCGACTACCTGCGCCTGATCGGGCTGGTCGCGATGGGCTACACATTTGCCAAGGCCGCTTTGATCGCGCGCAAGGCGCTGGCCGAGGGAAGCGGGGAGAAAGGCTTCTACGAAGCCAAGATCGTCACCGCGCGCTTCTTCTTCGATCGCATCCTGCCCCAGGCTACGACCGCCTTCCTGGCGATCAAATCGGGCAAGGCATCGATGATGGCGATGGACGTGGACGCGTTTTGAGGCCAAGGTAGGCCAAGAAATACGCCGGTCGGGTCGCAGACAAACCGACGGGTTGTGCAACCGGAGTGCGTGGCGGCGCGCTTCGGTTGTTTTTTTGTTCGCGCGCTTTGCCTGGAAATTCAGGAAAACAGGTTGGTGACGCTGGCCTCGGTCGGCTCGTTGCTATTTGCGCCGGTCGCCCTTTTCTCGCTCTGATCGTCGATCGTGGGGTCAGGGACCTTGAACAGTCGCGTCGGGCGCGTCAGCGCGTCCTGCGGCGAGCGTGAGGTGAGGCTGATGAACCAGGGCGAGGTGAGCAGACCCAGCGTCAGGGGCGACAGCCAGATCGCGGTGACCGGATCGAGGAAAGCGGTGCCAGCGAACAGCAGGCCGAGCGCGACGTGCTCGCGCAGGTCGGGGATGATCTCGCGCACCGAAATGCGCCGCGCCTCGCGCGCCTGGGTAGACCAGCCCGCCGAAATGCCCAGCAGGAGTCCCAGCAGCGCCTTGGTCTGGGTGACCATGGTGATCGGCGCGAAGAGCACCGCGAGCGGTACTTCAACGGCGACCGAGCGCAGGATGGTAAGCGTTCCGCCAAAGGCGCGGCGCCGCTCGCGCTGGGCGAGCATCCAGATGAGGCCCATGGCCTTGGGCCCGAACAGCAGCACGATGGTCAGCCCCAGCACGCTGGGCGGGGTCGCGCCGACGAATCCGGCGCCGCCGGCGTGGCCCGCGGCCTGCGCGATGGTCACCAGCAGCAGCAGCAGCCAGCCGGGCGAGGTGAGGTAGGCCGAGGCGCCGACCAGCAGGTGCAGGCGGTGCGTCCAGCTCAGCCCCGAGGCGCCGAGCAGCTGGAGGTGCTGCAGATTGCCCTGCATCCAGCGCCGGTCGCGGATCGCCATGTCGACCACGGTCGGCGGGAATTCTTCGTAGGAGCCGCCGATCATGACCATGTGTACGGCCCAGCCGCGCCGGCGCAGCAGCGCGGATTCGAGCATGTCGTGGCTCAGGATATGGCCGCCGAAGGGCGGCTTGCCGGGCAGTTCGGGCAGGCCGCAGCTTTCGGCGAAGGCGCGCGTGCGCACGATGGCGTTGTGGCCCCAGAAATTCGATTCCGAACCCGACCACCACAGCAGTCCCGCCGAGGCGATCGGCCCGTAGGCCTCGCTCGCGAACTGCATCCAGCGCTGGAACAGGGTGCGCGCGTTGATGATCATCGGCACCGTCTGGAGCAGTCCGATCGAGGGGCGCTCCTCCATGATCGAGGCCATGCCCACGATCGCATCGCCGCTCATCATCGAATCCGCGTCGAGCACCAGCATGCATTCGTAGGCGCCGCCGAAGCGGCGGACCCATTCGGCGATGTTGCCGGGTTTGCGCGCGATATTCTTCTCGCGGCGGCGGTAATAGACGTTGATCGGCGCCTCGGCCGCGACCTCCTGCCATTCGGCGAGTTCGCGTCGGCCCGACAGCTCGTTCGAATCCGAAAGCACGAAGAAGTCGATCCACGGCGCGCCGCCCGCCCGCTCGATCGACTTGGCCATCGCGCGCACGCGGGCGAAGACCTCCTCGACGCTTTCGTTGTAGACCGGCATGAGCACTGCAGTGCGCTTGGTGAGCGACTGCGCGGGGCTGGGGATCGCGGTGAAGCCGGGGTGTTCGCCCGAGATCAGCTTGAGAAAGCCGATCGTCGAGCTCACGAAACCGAACGCGATCCAGGTGAACAGCGGCACGAAGAACAGCAGCAGCGCGATCTCGAACAGGTCGAGCCCGTCGCGCGAAAAGGCAAAGCGCAGCTCGCTCGAGGCGGCCAGTCCCAGCACCGCGGTCAGCGTGATGAGCAACAGGCGCTTGACCGCCATGCCGTGGGGCTGGGTCTTGACTTCGATCGAGCCCGGCGGATTGCCGTCCAGCCGCTGGATCGGCATGTCCAGCGGGGCCTCGTCGGGGAGCTGTCGCAAGGGCTCGGCCGAAGTCATACGTTGAAGGCCTTTATCACGGTTTCGGTGAGGGCAGCGTCGCCCCGCCTGAGGAACAGGCGAAGGTCCATGGGAGTTCCCGCTTCACCCGGTTTTGCAAGACGAATGTCCAGCTTGGCGCGCCAGCGGTCGCGGGTTCCGGCAACCGGGAAGCACTCGCGGCTCATGATGACACCCTCGGGCGCCTCGGCGACGAGGTCGACCCCGCTCGAACGATCGAGCCCGGCAAGCGCGGGACCGGCGAAATCGAACACCACCTTGCGCGCGCCGTCGATCGCCGGGGCATCGGCGAGCCCGGCCTTGCCCATGAAGTCATCGACGCAGCGCGCGATCGCGCTCTGGCTGGGGTCGGCGTTGGTCCAGCTCAGGCGGTAGCCGTAGGCCAGTTCATCGCCCGCGCGCACGGGCTTTGCCGGGGTCCAGAACGCGGCGATGTTGTCCTGGTTTTCGTTGTTGGTGGGCATTTCGTAGAGCTTGACCGCGCCCTTGCCCCAGTCGTTGGTCGGCTCGATCCACAGCGAGGGGCGCTTGTCGTACCACGAACCGTCGTCCTGGTAGTGGTCGAAGTTCTGGTCGCGCTGGAGCAGGCCGAAGCCCTTGGGGCTGTCGTCGGTGAAGCTGAAGGTGGTGGGCGAAAGCGCGTTCTCGAGCGGACGCCAGACCTGCTCGCCATTGCCCGAGCGGATGGCGAGGCCATCGCTGTCGTGGACCTCGGGGCGCCAGTCGGGGCCGCGCGGCGGACGCGGGTAGGCGCGGCTGGACTGGTCGTACCAGAACATGCTCGACATCGCGGCCAGGCCCAGCTGCTTGACGTCCTTGCGGAAGAACAGCTGCGCCTTGATGTCCTGGATCACCCCGCTTTCGGGTCGGCCGTTGGTGTCGATGCGGTAGGCCCCCGCGACCGAAGGGCCGTCGAGCAGGGCGTAGATCACGAAGTGGTCGGCCTCGACGTGTTCGATCCAGAAATGGGTGAAGACGGGGAATTCCTCGCCCGAGGCGAGCCCGGTGTCGATCGCGAGGCCGCGCGCCGAAATGCCGAACTGGTCGCGCGCGCCCGAGGTGCGAAAGTAGCTGGCGCCCATGAACGAGAGCCAGTCGGCGTGGCCGTCCGCGGCCATCACGCGAAAGCCCGCGATATCGGCCTTGGTGCCATCGACGAAGAGGCTGGAGGTGTCGACCACCGGGCGCGCGCTTGCCCCTTCAATGATCGCCACCTCGACCTTGTAGGGCGCCACGGCGAGCGCGGTGGGAAAGAAGCGGATCACGTCGGCGACCGCGCTCGCATCGCCGTAGGTGAGCCGGGCGAGCGTATCGAAGTCCTTGGCCGCGAGCGGCGAGACGGGCGGCTGGACATAGGCCCTGGCGCCGCTCTTGCGGGCCATGGCGACAAGCCTGTCCCACGAGAAGGGTTCGGGCTTGCCGAGCATCCTGGGGGCGGGCGCGCCGGTTGCGGCGAGCGCGCCCGGTGCGGTGAGCAGGGCGGCGAGCCCCAGCAGGCCCGCGGCGGCTTCGCGGCGGTTCATCGCGGCAGGAAAAAAGGGAATTTCGGCGTTTTCAGTCATACGGTTCGTGAACTCCGGTCAATCGCACCCGGCTTCCTTCCCCCTGCTTACTTCTGGTCCGTTGGCGCCTCGCGCCAGCCGATGATAACGTTCTCACCGGCATGCAGTTCCTTGGAAAAGACCTCGGTCTTGCCCCCGTCGCTGCCGCCCGCAGTCACGAAGACACGCTGCGGGTTGCCCTTGGCGTCGAGCCGGTAGACGCTGTCGCGCCGGTTACCGGCGGGCACCGCATCGGGCCGGAACTCGAGCGCGGGATCGGGCACGAGCAGCACGTCGCGCCGTTCGCGCAGCGTCACCTCGACCCGCCCGGCAAGGCCCGGCGCGATCTGCGGCGCCGGGTTCTCGAGCACGAAGCGGGCAAGGCGCTGGCCGTTGCGGGTCTCGATCCCGGCAAGACGCGCGCCCTGCTCGACGTCGGGTAGCGTCTCGAAGCGGATGTCGGCCTTGGTGCCGGGCGCAAGGCTCATCGCCGCGCGGCTGGCAAGGGGCACGCTGATGGTGAGCGGGGTGCCCGCGCGCGCCAGCGTGAACAGCGCCATGCCTTCGACCACGCCCTGGCCGCGGGTGAGCTCGTGGACGACCACGGTTCCGGCGAAGGGGGCGCGGATGATGCGCCCCTGGGCGCGCTGTTCCTCGGCCGAGACGCGCAAGGCGGCGGCCTCTGCACGGTCCTGTGCGGCGGCGGCATCC
>NZ_JALHLF010000044.1 GCF_022832435.1 Novosphingobium organovorum
GGCGCCACGGGCAGGGCCGCGCGAGGCGCCACGGGAGGGGCCGCGACCTTGCGGGCGCTGCGAATCGGGGCCGCGCGTCGAGCCGCCGGTTTTGCGAGGTGGTTTGGACATTCGCGCCCCCATACCTGTTGATCGCCCGTTCATCCAGCCTTCCCATGATCGGATTGGCCCACTATCCCGAATTGGGGCCCGATCGGGCCTGTTTTTGAACCTCTCGTGGCGGTTTGCCTCATTCGAACCGTCTCTTGCCGGAGAATTGGTGCATGTCCGAGCCCGCCGCCGCGAGCCGCTCTTCCGACCGCCTCGGCTGGCGCCGCACGTTGCTGGCGCTGGGCAATCGCAAGATGGGCTTCATGGCGATCTTCGGCTTTGCCAGCGGGCTGCCCTTCGCGCTGTTCCTTGGCACGCTCTACGCCTGGCTGAGCGAGGCGGGGGTGGACCTGGAGACGATGGGCGTGTTTTCGCTGATCGGGCTGGCCTATGCCTTCCAGTTCCTCTGGTCGCCCTTGCTCGACCGGGTGGACCTGCCGGTGATGCGCACGCTGGGCAAGCGCAAGCAGTGGATCGTTACCGCACAGGTGCTGCTCGGCGTGATCCTGGTGACGCTCAGCGCGCTCGACCCGCGCACGCAGCTGGGTTGGTTCTCGCTGCTCGCGGCGATCGGGGCCTTCGCCTCGGCCACGCAGGATATCGTCATCAACGCCTGGCGCATCGACGTGGCCGACGAGGACGCGCCGATCGACCTGCTCTCGACCGTGTACCAGATGGGCTACCGCATGGCCTCGCTCGCGGGCGGGGCGCTGGGGCTGATCCTGGCGGCGCGGATCGGCTGGCCGCAGACCTATCTGGCGATGGGCGTCATCCTGCTCGCGATCGGCATCGCGGGGCTCTTCGCGCCCGACGCCGAAGCCAGTGCGCCGAGCGCGGAGGAAGAGGACGCGCTGCTCGCGCTGCGTCAGAAGGGTGAGCTGACCCCGCAGGTGCGCCTGCGCGCGATGCTGATGGTCGGCGCGCTGTGGGGTGGGGCGCTCGTCAGCGTGATCGCCTTCATGGTTCTTTCGATGACTGCGGCGCCGGCTGACCGGCCCGATCCCACTGCCTTCATCGCGACCGCGGGGCCGCTGATCGTCATCGCCACGATCGTGCTGCCCGCACTGATCGCGGGCTGGCTGGTCTCGCAGCAGCGCAAGGGGCGCAACGTGCTGGTCGAGGACCTGCACCACGAAGCGCACGGCTCGCCCGTCGTCGATCAGCTTTACCGGGCGCTGCTTTTGCCGCTGGTCGAATTCGTCGGACGGCTGGGCTGGTCGCTCGTCCTCATCATCGCGCTGGTGCTGACCTACCGCATCTGCGACGCGATCTGGGGTACGTTCGCCTATCCGTTCTACCTTGGCTATCTCAAGTATACCAACGACGAGGTGGCGATCGCCTCGAAGTTTTTCGGGGTGGGGGCGATCGTGCTCGGTCTTGCGCTGGGCGGAGGGCTGCTCGGTTGGCTCGGGCGGATGCCGACGCTTTTGCTGGGCGCGGTGCTCGCCTCGGTGACGAACCTGCTCTACGCCGATCTGGCGGCGGGCGGGGCGCACATGGCCGCCGTATCGAACGCGCTGGGCGTCACCCGGCTGGTCGAGGCGCTGGGCGGCGAGCCGCGTCTGGCAACGCTGATGGTTACCATCGGGGCCGAGAATCTGGCCACCGGGATCGCCGGGGCGGCCTATATCGCCTGGCTCTCCTCGATCGTCGCCAAGGGCTACAGCGCGGTGCAGTACGCGCTCTTGTCCTCGCTCACGCTGCTGGTCGGCACGCTCGGGCGCGGGGCGCTGGGCCAGATGATCGAGCAGCAGGGCTACTACGCGATGTTCATCTTCGTGACATGGATCGGGCTGATCGGCATCGTGCTGACCTGCCTGGAGTGGTGGCGTCAGGCGCACCAGCAGCGCCGGGCCGGCCGCGAGCAGAAGAGCGCCTGAGCGTCGCGGCTGCGGGCGTGCCCGCGCTTGGAGCCGGATTTCTGGTTTACGCTCTTACTGCAATCGACTCGCAAAAATCCGGTTTTGCTAGGCAGGCCTTCGCCCGGTCTGTATGAATATCGCCAGAGACACGATGAACTATCAGAGCGGGGCGAAGGGCTGTCCGCAGCATCGGGATCTTGGAGTTTTGACTATGCGCGTCGCCTTCAAACGGGCTTGATGCACTGGCCCCAGAGCCGAACAGTCGTCGCAGTGATTTCTTGTCACCGATATTCGCGTGGTGAGGATGGAGACTTTCCCGATTGGACCTGTCCTTGATCGGCATGATCGCAAAGCTCATTTGAGCTCAGCTGTGTCTTCGCGTGCACGGCTGAGTTGGGATGAGTTCGAGAGCGGGGCACGACGCCGTCCGCCGCATCCTGCCTAGGAGATAGGAAATGGTCGGATTGTCCGACATCGGCATCCTGATCGGGATCATCGTCGCCGTGCTGGTGGCGATCGGCATCATCACCGCGCGGCTCTACAAGCGCGCCAGCAAGGAAATCGCCTTCGTGCGAACCGGCGTTGGCGGCGAGCGGGTGGTGATGAACGGCGGCGC
The DNA here is from genome assembly GCF_022832435.1 of Novosphingobium organovorum. GTDB lineage: Bacteria > Pseudomonadota > Alphaproteobacteria > Sphingomonadales > Sphingomonadaceae > Novosphingobium > Novosphingobium organovorum. Next base: position 2,569 of record NZ_JALHLF010000044.1, read on the forward strand.
CATGGTGCTGCCGGTGTTTCACGAGACGATGCCGGTGAACATGAACACCGTGCGCCTTGCCGTGGAGCGCAAGAACAGCGACGCGCTCATCACGCTCGACCGCCTGCGGATCGACGTGAAGGCGGAGTTCTACGTGCGCGTGCGCCCCGATGCCAACGCCATTGCCATGGCCGCGCAGACGCTGGGTGCGCGCACGATGCACCCCGAGGCGCTCAAGGATCTGGTCGAGGGCAAGTTCGTCGATGCGCTGCGTTCAGTCGCGGCGGGCATGTCGATGAACCAGCTCCACGAACAGCGCGCCGATTTCGTCCAGAAGGTGCAGCAGGTGTCGTCCTCGGACCTGGCGATGAACGGGCTCGAACTGGAATCGGTCTCGCTCACCGGGCTCGACCAGACCAGCATCGAGCACTTCAACGCCAACAACGCGTTCGACGCCGAAGGTCTCACCAAGCTGACCGAGCAGATCGAGCTGCGCAAGAAGACGCGCAACGACATCGAGCAGGACACTCGCGTGCAGATGGAGACCAAGAACCTCGAAGCCGATCGCCAGTCGATGACGATCCAGCGCGACAACGAGTTCGCGCGCCTCGAACAGGAGCGCGAGGTCGAGATGCGCCGCGCCGAGCAGACCGCCGAGATCGCGCGCGAACAGGCCAAGCGCACGCGCGAATCGGATGAAGCCCGGATCGAGGCCAAGCAGCAGGTCGATGCGCGCCAGATCGAGGCGGATCGTTCGATCCAGGAAGCCAAGATCGCGCAGGCCCAGGCGGTTGAACTGGCGCGGCAGGAACAGCAGATCGCGATCCAGAACAAGAGCCGCGAGGAAAGCCAGGCCAAGTCGCAGGCCGACGAGGCCCGCGCCAAGGCGGTCGCCGCCGAGGAGCAGGTCACGACCAGCCGGCAGACCGAAATCGCCGAGCGCGCCAAGCGGATCGAGCTGATCGAGGCGGCCAAGGAGGCCGAGCGTCAGGCGATCGCGATCAAGGTCGAGGCCGAGGCCGAAAAGGAAGCCGCGTCCAACCGCGCCGAAGCCGCAAGGCTCGAAGCCGAGGGCGAGGCCGAGGCCGAGAAGCTGCGCGCCGAAGCCGCGCGGGTGCGCTTCGAAGTCGAGGCGGCGGGCCAGCGCGCGATCAACGAGGCGGCGAACCTGTTGTCTTCGGACCAGATTTCGCTGCAGATGAAGATGGCGCTGCTCAAGGTCCTGCCCGAGGTGGTGCGCGAGAGCGCAAAGCCGATGGAGGCGATCGATTCGATCAAGATCGTCCAGGTCGACGGGCTGACCCAAAAGGGCGGCACGGGAAGCGGAACCACAAGCGCCGGGATCGGCGGCTCGGGCAACCTGGCCAACGATGCGGTCACCGCCGCGCTCGCCTACCGGGCGCAGGCGCCGATGATCGACGGGCTGATGAAGGAACTGGGCCTCGACGGTTCGAGCCTGGCGAGCCTGGTCCAGGGCGCGGCCGCTGTGGCCCCTGTCACTGCGGGGGTGGACGAAGCCTCCTCGGCCGATGGGGTCTATCGTCCCAAGGCTGTCAACTAAGACGTCCGGCTTCACGCGCTTGCGCTGGTGCCAGAGCCCGGCAAGGCATGGACCTTGCCGGGCTTCTTTTTGGGCGGGGACAAGGCGGCGCGGCGCTGCTCGGCCGGACTCTGCGTGTCGAGCCGCCGTTGTTCGATCCGATTGGCCTTCTTAGTCTAAGTGGAAAGTTCTGTTTTGATGAATTTTTCTCGTAAATCCATTTCATTCAATTTGAATGAATTTCCATTTCGCTCCGATTATAATTGGAAGAATTGATAATAGTAATCGTAAAATAAAATTTTGTCAGTCTTGGCTGCTTTGTAGGATCGCTTCTCCTTATGGGAGTTTTTGGATTATTTTTGTGGGGGCGAAAATGAGTGTCGAGGTTAAGGAAAGTGAAGTTGGAGCGGAACGCATGGCCGTGCTCATGCGCGCAAAGGGGCGGGCCGAGGAGGTGGCCGCTGCCTTCTGTCCGCCCATGCGGCAGGGCAATCAGAAGGCGGCAGCAAAGCCCGTTCGCGCGGGGGATGCGGTCGCCGTCGAGGCTACGGTCAAGACCCTGGTGAGCCATACGATGTACCACGGCGGCATCCACACCCTGCTTGACAAGGGCGTGATGGAAATGCGGGCGCACAGCCTGGCGAGGGTGCTGCCAGCCGGGGTTCAGGAGGACTTCGTCGCAGCCAGCCTTACGTTGCCGGCACAAGTTGCGGTGACGTTTTTCGGTCGGCTGGTGCCCGACAAGCCCTATCTCATGCGCTCGCAACTCGTCAGCTATCTGTCCTATCCCGGACGGCACCTGACCAATGGCGAGGCGGGCATCATGTTCGCCGAGGACGATGCGGACAGTTCGATCGATGCCAGCATCACCTTCATCGGCCAGTTCATCGATCACGACCTGACGCGCGGGGCGCTCAACCTGTTCGATACCGCCGTGCGCAAAAGTTACATCACATTGCATCCCGACCTGGCGGAAGCGCTGGCCGAGGAGCCGGACAACGAGGCCTCGCCCTTCATCGACCTCGATAGCGTCTATGGTGGCCGCAGAGATCCCGAAAAGCCGCATTGCACGATCACGGTTCCGATGGATGAAGCGACCGGACAGTTCGAACTCAAGCCCGTCGCTGGTGGCGGCTTCGACGTTGTGCGTGATTCAACGTCCGGAATGGCGCTGATCGGCGATGGCCGCAACGACGAGAACCAGATCGTGCTGCAGGTGCACATCCTGCTCATGCGGGTTCACAACGCCTATGTGGAGGCGTTGAAGGCGAAGGCTCCCGCGTTGGACGCCAACACCACCTTCAAGGCGGCGCGAGAGAAGACGATCCTCACCTGGCAGGCCTATGTTCTGCACCACTATCTGCCCGCGGTCTGCCGCGCCGACTATGTCGACTGCGTCAAGGCGCGGATTTTGGCAGATCCGATGTCCCTGGTGCATCATCCGGATGGGGGCGATCCCAGGAACCTCACCATGCCGCACGAGTTCGGGATCGGGTTTCGCTTCGGGCATAGCCAGATCCGCAACCAGTACCGGATGAACCGGCATTCCGGCTTTCCCCTGTTCGACAGCCTTTCGGACGGGAGCAACGACTTGCGCGGCGGCAAGCCGCTCGACGCGAGCCGGATCATCGATTGGGGCGTCTTCGTCCAGCAGCCATCGAAACTGATCGATACCAAGGTCAGTCAGGTGGCTTTCGACTTGCCGCAGTCTGCGGTTCCCGATGGGATCAAGCTTGTCGGCAATCTGCCCTTTCGCAACCTCCAGCGCAGCAACGACGTCGAGCTGTGCTGCGGGGAGGACCTGGCCGAGCTTTACGCGAAAGGCTACGCAGGGGCTTGTTCGGTCCCCGTCTATTCCAGGCTTCAGATCGACAAGCAGCGGCCCGATCTTTTCTACCTGGACAACGACGGGAAGAGGTCGGCGACCTTCCGCACGCCCTTGTGGTTCTACCTGCTGCGCGAGGCGGAACTGGCGCGCGGCGGCGATGCGGCGAAGGGGCAGTTGGGGCCGCTCGGCAGCCTGCTCGTCGCCGAAGTGATCCTTAACGCGATCTATCACGCACCGATCTCGATCTTCAAGGAAGGCCTTGCCGACGACACGTTGGTCACCTTCGAAAGTCTGGTTGCGTTCGCCGAGGGCAAGGGGCCGCCTCCGCTTCCCTGAGCCAGAACCCATGATCGACAGGGCCGGGAAACGAGGGTCTTTCCGGCCCTGTTGTCGTCGTGCTAACCGTTCACTTCCTTGACCGCTTCCATCACCACGAAAGTCGAGGTGGTGGCGACGTGGGGCAGGTTGGTGATCTTTTCGCCCATGACCTTGCGGTAGCGGCGCATGTCGAGCGTGCGCACCTTGAGCAGGTAGTCGAAACTGCCCGCGATCATGTGGCATTCCTCGACCTCGGGAATGCGGCGCACCGCGGCGTTGAAATCGGCCAGCGCCTTTTCGTGCGTGCTCGACAGCCCTACCTCGACATAGGCGATGTGATCGAGGCCGAGCGTCGCGGGATCGACGATGGCGCGAAAGCCGCGAATCACGCCCGTTTCGATCAGGCGGCGCATGCGGTTCTGGCACGGGGTCTTGGACAGGCCGACCTCGCGCGCCAGATCGGTGACGGTTTTTCGGCCATCTTCGCGCAACACGGCGATGATACGCCGGTCAATGTCGTCCAGTTCGACCGAATTCGATGTGCTGTCCATGCATTTTGCCCAAGTTGAAACCAATCTTTGGTCCAAGCGATCATCTAAGTGGCACTGAAAAGTCAGACTGCCAATCGTGAATCGGATAGCCTCGCGCGATGACCGGGACCAAGACCATGCACACACCTTTCGCCGATTTCGCCCCGCCCCTGCGCCAGCCCACGGACCTGCGCCGCGCTGTTACTGCGGCTTGCCGCCGGGAGGAGGCGCACACGCTCGCCCCGCTGATCGAGGCCGCGCGTTTTCCGGGCGAGCGGCGCGATGCGATCCGCAAGACCGCGACCTCGCTGGTCGAGGCCATTCGCCTGCGCCAGAAAAGTTCGACGCGGCTGGGCAGCGTGGACGCGCTGATGCAGGAATATTCGCTCTCCAGCCTCGAAGGCGTGGCGCTGATGTGCCTGGCCGAAGCGCTGCTGCGCATTCCCGACGACGACACGCGCGACGCGCTCATCCGCGACAAGATCGGCAAGGGCCAGTGGCGCGAGCATGTGGGCGGCAACCGCCCGCTGTTCGTCAACGCGGCGACCTGGGGGCTGGTGGTCGCGGGCAAGCTCTATGGCGGGATCGACGGCAGCGTGGACGATCAGGGGCTGTCGCGGGCGCTCAGCCGCCTGATCGGGCGCGCGGGCGAGCCGGTGGTACGGCGCGGAGTGGACCTGGCCATGCGCATGATGGGCGAGCAGTTCGTCACCGGGCAGACCATCGCCAAGGCGCTCAAGCGCGCGCGGGAACTGGAAGCCAAGGGCTTTCGCTATAGCTACGACATGCTGGGCGAGGCCGCGGTGACCGCGGCCGATGCCGAGCGCTACTATCGCGACTACGAAAACGCCATTCGCGCGATCGGTGCGGCGGGCAAGGGCAAGGGGGTCTATCAGGGGCCCGGAATTTCGATCAAGCTCTCCGCCCTCCACCCGCGCTACGCGCGCGCCAAGGCCGGGCGCACGATGGACGAACTGCTGCCGCGCGTGAAGGCGCTGGCGCTGCTCTCCAAGGGCTATGACATCGGCCTCAACATCGATGCCGAGGAAGCCGACCGGCTCGAACTGTCGATGGACCTGCTCGAATCGCTGGCGCTCGATCCCGATCTGGCCGGCTGGAACGGGCTGGGCTTCGTGGTGCAGGCTTACGGCAAGCGCTGCCCGCAGGTGATCGACTGGCTGATCGACCTTGCCGAGCGCGCGCAGCGGCGCATCATGGTCCGCCTCGTCAAGGGGGCGTACTGGGACGCGGAGATCAAGCGCGCCCAGGTCGACGGGCAGCGCGATTTTCCGGTCTATACCCGCAAGCGCCACACCGATGTTTCGTACATCGCCTGCGCGCGCAAGCTTCTGGGCGCCCCCAGGCAGATCTACCCCCAGTTCGCCACGCACAACGCGCAGACGCTGGCCACCGTCTATCACCTCGCCGGACCGGACAGCTACACCCCCGACCAGTACGAATTCCAGTGCCTGCACGGCATGGGCGAGGGGCTTTATTCGCAGGTCGTGGGCAAGGACAAGCTGGCGCGCCCCTGCCGCATCTACGCGCCGGTCGGCACGCACGAGACGCTGCTGGCCTATCTCGTGCGGCGCCTGCTCGAAAACGGGGCGAACTCCTCGTTCGTCAACCGCATCGCCGATCCCAAGGTGGCCGTGGCCGAACTGGTCGAGGACCCGGTCGAGGCGGTGCTAGACATGGCCGAGCCCGGCGCGCGCCACGAAGGCATCGCGCTGCCGAGCGCGATCTATCCCGACCGCGCCAATTCGGCCGGACTGGACCTTGCCGACGAGGATACGCTCGCCGCGCTCACGCACGGGCTTCAGGCGACCCTCGCGCAGCCCTGGTTCGCGGCGGCCGAGGGGGTGACGGGGACGGCGCGCCCCGTGCGCAATCCGGCCGACCATTGCGACGTGGTGGGCGAGGTCATCGACACGCCCGCGGCCTACGCGCCCGAGGCCATGGCCCGCGCGCGCGCCAGCACCTGGGGGCTCTTCGCGGTGGAGGAGCGCGCGCTTATCCTGGAGAAGGCGGCCGGGGCGATGCAGGCCCAGATGCCGCGCCTGATGGGGCTGGCCATGCGCGAGGCGGGCAAATCCGCCGCCAACGCCATTGCCGAAGTGCGCGAGGCGATCGACTTCCTGCACTATTACGCGCTTCAGGCGCGCCAGACCTTCGGCAGCGCGCAAAAGCCGCTTGGACCGATCGTGTGCATCAGCCCGTGGAACTTCCCGCTGGCGATCTTCACCGGGCAGGTCAGCGCGGCGCTTGTCGCGGGCAACCCGGTGCTGGCCAAGCCAGCCGAGGAAACCCCGCTGATCGCCGCCGAAGCGGTGCGCATCCTGCACGAGGCAGGGGTTCCCGCCGATGCGCTGCAACTGCTGCCGGGCGATGGCGAGATCGGTGCGGCGCTGATCGCGTAGGAGGCCGTCGCGGGGGTCATGTTCACCGGCTCGACGCAAGTTGCCCGGATGATCCAGAAGCAGCTTTCGGGCCGTCTTCACGAAGACGGCCTGCCGATCCCGTTCATCGCCGAGACGGGNCCGGATGATCCAGAAGCAGCTTTCGGGCCGTCTTCACGAAGACGGCCTGCCGATCCCGTTCATCGCCGAGACGGGCGGGCAGAACGCGATGATCGTCGATTCGACCGCGCTCGCCGAACAGGTCGTGGGCGATGTCCTCGTCTCGGCCTTCGACAGCGCGGGTCAGCGCTGTTCGGCGCTGCGCATCCTGTGCCTGCAGGAGGAAGTGGCCGATCACACGCTGGCCATGCTCAAGGGCGCGCTCGCCGAACTGGAGGTGGGCAATCCCGACCGGCTCTCGGTCGATGTCGGCCCGGTCATCACCGAGGAGGCGCAGGACCGCATTCTGGACCATATCGAGACGATGCGCGGGCGCGGGCACAATGTCGAACAGGGCGCGCTCGACGCGGCCGTCAGCGGGCGGGGCACGTTCGTTGCGCCCACGATCATTGAGATCGGCTCGATCGACGACGTCGAGCAGGAAGTCTTCGGGCCGGTGCTCCACGTCCTGCGTTTCAAGCGGCGCGATCTCGATGCGCTGATCGATGCCATCAACGCGACCGGCTATGGCCTGACCTTCGGCCTGCACACGCGCATGGACGGCACCGTGGCGCATGTTCTCTCGCGCGTGCGGGCGGGCAACCGCTACGTCAACCGCAACCAGGTGGGCGCCATCGTCGGGGTCCAGCCGTTCGGCGGGAACGGCCTGTCGGGCACGGGTCCCAAGGCGGGCGGCCCGCTCTATCTCGGGCGGCTGGTGAGCCATGCGCCGCTGGTGCTGGCGCCCTCGGGCGTGCGATTGCCGCTGGTCGATGAATTCGTGGCCTGGCTGGCGAAGAAGGAATGGTTCGAAGGGGCCGCGCAGGCCCGCGCGATCCACACCGCCAGTCGGCTTGGCTCACGGGTCGAACTGCCGGGGCCTGTGGGTGAGCGCAACGAATACGAACTGCACCCGCGTGGTCGCGTCCTGCTGCGCCCGCGCACCCGCGCCGGGCTGATCCGCCTGATGGCGATGGTGCTGGCCACCGGCAACACCGCCACGATCGAAGGGATGGACCTGCCCGAAGGGCTGCCCGAAGCCGTCGCCGCCGCGTTCCGCCCCGAACCCGATGCGCCGCTCGTCGCGTGCGTGGTGGAGGGGGGCAAGGAAGCCTTGCTTCAGGCGCTGGCAGACATGGCCGAACGCCCCGGCGCGATCGTTCCCGTGCGTCCGGCGGGTCGTCCGGGGCCTGGCCTTGCCTGGCTGCTTGAGGAAGTCTCGATCTCGATCAACACCACGGCTGCGGGCGGCAACGCCAGCCTGATGATGATCGGCTGACCGCAATTCCGAACTGTCAGCCTCATCTCTCTTGGCGCATCGTTGATCGCAAGGGATGAGGCTGGCAGTCACGGGAGCCCGAGGGCGATGGCCCTCGGAAAGCCCTGCTTTCCTTGATTGAGAGCCTCCAAGCTCACGCCGGGCAGGGGGCGCTGCCTTGCGCGCTCCCGCGCTGTTCGCGGCGATAGAGCGCGAGCGTGACGAGGTACGTGGCGAGCCCGCCGAGCGAGAGCGCGGCGCCGATCCACCCGGTCGACGACAGCCCCCAGCCTGCGGTGATCGCCATGCCGCCCAGCCAGGGGCCGAGCGCGTTGGCGGTGTTGAAGGCGCTGTGGTGCGCGGCGGCGGCCAGTTGCTGGGCATCGCCCGCGACGTCCATCAGGCGCGTCTGGAGGATCGTGCCGAGCCCGCCGCCAAAGCCGATCAACAGCGCGTCGAAGGCGAGCAGCCAGATATTCCCGACCACCAGCGGAAACAGCGCGAGCGAGGCGGCGACCCACAGGAAGGCGATGATCGAAGCGCGGTCCTGGTCGCGGTCGGCCATCCAGGCCCAGAACAGGTTGCCCGCGGTCATCCCCACGCCATAGACGGCGAGCACCATGGGCACGGAGCTGTCGGGCGCCTTGGTCACCTCGAGGATGGTCGAGGCGAGGTAGGTGTAGACGCAGAACATCCCGCCAAACCCGATCACCCCGGTGAGCAGCGTGAGCACGACCTGCGGGCGCTTGAACGCGGTCAGTTCGCGCAAGGGGCTCGAATCGGGATCGGAAGACTGCGCGGGCGCGAACAGCAGCACCAGGCCCATCGCGATCAGCGCGAGCACGGCGACCACGCCGAAGCCGAAGCGCCAACTGATGAGCTGTCCCAGCATGTTGGCGGCGGGAACGCCGATGATCGTGGCGATGGTGAGGCCGGCAAAAACGCGCGCCACAGCTTGCGCGCGCTTGTCGGCGGGCACCAGCGAGGCGGCGACGAGCGCGGCGACGCCGAAGAAGGCGCCGTGCGGCAAGCCGCTCATGAAGCGGAATGCAAGCAGGACGGGATAGCTGCCAGCCGTGGCGCTGAGCCCGTTGCCGAGTGCAAAGAGGCCCATCAGCGCAACCAGCAGCGTGCGGCGCGACAGCCGCGCGCCGAGCACCGCGAAGACCGGCGCACCGACGACCACGCCCAGCGCATAGGCGCTGATGGCGTGACCGGCTTCGGGCTCGGTGAGGTGCAGGTCGCGGGCGAAGAAGGGCACGAGGCTCATGGCGGCGAATTCGGTCGTGCCGATCGCGAAGGCACCCATGGCGAGCGCAAGCGTGACGAGGGCCGGGTGGACCGGCCGGGAGGGGGGCAAGGTTTCGATGGTCATGTTGCGGTGCAGTATAGTGCCAAAACGGCGGATTTTGGAGGGGGTGTCGGGTGAATGGAGCGCACTTTGGTTGCAAACTGCGCAATCAATATCCGTTCGACTGCAACTCATGGCGGATGGGCGCGCTTGGCGTGCGGGCATGGCCGTGGCTGCGAGGTGGGGTGCGATTTGATGAACGGTGTAATGTTTTGAGGTATGATTCTGTGGTGTTAAGTTGTTATCAAATGCTATTTTTGAACATTTAAGGCATATGCGTATAGTATTCGGTATATATCTATTATCGTTTGTGTGGACATTATTTTCTAAATTTCTTGGCTGTCGATGAAATTCATTGCGGGAGATGGCATCGTTGGCTGAAGATGCGCCTGGTTCCGGCGGTTCTTGCAATGGGACGAGGGAGAGGGGCGCTATGGCGATTGCCAATGCGGCCTGGTTCGATCGTGAGGAAACGCGGCTGCGCGCCATGGGGCACAACATCGCGATCAATCCGGCACGCCGGGCCGCCCCTGTGGTCACGGGCGCCAATGGGGCGCAGCAGTGCCTGCTTTCGAACGGCGGGATCATCGATCCGCAATCGCGGGTCCTGGCGGGTCGGCACCAATCTGGTGCGCTTCGGTTCGGGGGGGGGGGGCTGGTCCCGCAGGCGGCGGTGCGCGAATTGTGCTGCGTGGCCATCGAATGGAGCGACATGACGCTCATCATCCAGGCCCGCACCATCCGTCCCTTGCTGGTCTACGAAGGTCCGGGGGCACCGGCTAAGGTGTGCGGCGGGGCGTCTACCTCGATGGCGGCAGGGCGCGTAACCTCGGGCTCAAGCAGACCTTCATTCCTGGCCTCAGCGACCCGGATCTGCGCCGCGATGCGCTGATGATAACCGGCTACGGCATCCTGCCGCACGCGCTGTCGAGGATGGGCTATCTCGAACGGGCGATGCCCTGAGCCCGCGTTGAAGTGTTGCCTTGCGCTCCACCCGGCGTGATGCGGGCGGAGCGTAAGGCTCCGTTTCAGAACACCGGGTCGAAGCCGGGGGGCAGTTCGCTCGCCGGGCCGTTATCGTCCTCGCCCGGCTTGTGGATGCCGCACTCGGTCTTGTCCCAGCCACGCCAGCGGCCCGAGCGCGGGTCCTCACCCGGCGCGACCTTGCTGGTGCACGGCATGCAGCCGATCGAGGGATAGCCTTGCGCGACCAGCGGGTGGGCGGGCAGGTCGTGCTCGGCGATATAGGCCTCGAGCCGTTCGGGGCTCCAGTCGATCAGCGGGTTGATCTTGAGCCGGCCCTGTTCGTCGGTCGTGTCGATCTCAAAGCGGGGCAGGGTCTTGCGGGTCGAGGACTGGAAGGCCTTGCGCCCGGTGATCGTCGCGTCAAAACCGACCAGCGCCTTGGCCAGCGGCTTGACCTTGCGGATCTCGCAGCAGCCGTCGGGATCGTAGGACCAGCGCAGGCCGCTCTCGTCCTTCTTGGCCAGTTCGGCCGCGTCGGGAGTGAGGTTGACGAGGTTGGTCAGGCCCAGACGCTCGATCAGCTGGTCGCGGTAGGCGAGCGTTTCGGGGAAATGCTTGCCCGTTTCAAGGAACAGCACCGGCAGGTTGGGGTCGATCCGGCTGACGAGGTGAAGCAGGACCGCGCTTTCCGCGCCGAAGCTGGAGACCTGCGCGACGTCGCCCGCCATCCCTTCCTTGAGCAGCGTCTCGAGCATCTCGCTCGTGTCGGTGCCGCGGAACAGGCGGTTGAGGCGCACCGCGTCGGCTTCGGTGAAGCGCGCCGAAGCGTCGATGCGGTCGGGCAGGCGCGGGGCGGTGCCCTGCGTCGTCGCGTTTTGCTCGGTCATGGGCAAGTCCCTTCGAACAGCAAGGCGTTACGCCGGGTGGCGCTTGGCCCAGATCGGCTGGCGGCCATCGACGGCCGTTGCCTGGTAGACGTTTTCCCAGCGTTCGAAGGCGACCTTCGCATCGTCGGGGTTGAGCGGCTTTTCGGGCGCGAAGGCATCGAACCCGCAGCGGCGCATGTGGTGGAGCATGTCGATCACCAGATCGCCGGTCGCGCGCAGTTCGCCGGTGTAGCCCGCCTCGCGCAGGATACGGGCGGAGGAATAGCCGCGCCCGTCGGTCCAGTTGGGGAAGGCCACCTCGACCAGCGCCAGCCGGTCGAGCGAGGGCAGCAGTTCACGCGCGTCATCGCCGGGTTCTACGCGCACGGCCGTGGCGTTCGACTGTTCGGTGAACGCGCTCACCGTCACTGCGGGGTCGTTCACGGCGTCATCGTCGCGAAAGCGGAATTGCACATCAACCATAGATCGCCTCCTTGAACGGGGCCATGCCGATACGGCGGTAGGTGTCGAGGAAGCGTTCCTCGCCCTGCTTGTTGGCGAGATAGACTTCGATCGCCTTTTCGGTCGCGTCGACCACGCCGTCCTCGTCGAAGCCGGGGCCGGTGATCTGGCCGAGCGAGGTATCCGCGCCCTCCGAACCGCCGAGCAGGAGCTGGTAGTTCTCCTTGCCCTTCTTATCGACGCCCAGGATGCCGATATGCCCTGCGTGGTGGTGGCCGCAGGCGTTGATGCAGCCCGAGATCTTGAGCTTCAGCTCGCCGATCTCGGCCTGCTTTTCCGCCGAGCCGAAACGCTCGGAAATCTTCTGCGCGACCGGGATCGATCGCGCGTTGGCGAGCGCGCAGTAATCGAGACCCGGACAGGCGATGATGTCGCCCACGGTGTCCAGGTTGGGGGTCGACAGGTCGGCCGCGTCAAGCCTTTGCCACAGCGCGTAGAGATCGCGCTTCTTCACGTGCGGGAAGACGATGTTCTGGGCGTGGGTCACGCGCAGTTCGTCGAAGCTGTATTCCCGCGCGAGATCGGCCATGAGACGGATCTGGTCGCTCGTCGCATCGCCCGGAATGCCGCCGATCGGCTTGAGCGAGACATTCGCGATCGCGTAGCCGGGCTGCTTGTGCGGGTAGGTGTTGCGATCGAGCCAGAGGCGGAAATCGGGATCGTCGCGGTCGTCGGGATCGACCTCGCCGCCGGTCTCCTGCGCAAACGGCGGATCGGTAAAGAAGCCCTGGATACGCTTGAGTTCGGCCAGCGGCGGTTCGATCGGCTGGGTCAGCAGATGTGCGAATTCGGCGTCGACTTCCCTGGCGTAGGCCTCAAGGCCCAGCTCGTGGACGAGGATCTTGATGCGCGCCTTGTACTTGTTGTCACGCCGCCCGTAGCGGTTGTAGACGCGCACGCAAGCCTCGGCGAAGGTGATCATCTGGTCGATGGGCACGAAGTCGCGCAGCTTCTTGGCGATGAACGGGGTGCGACCCATGCCGCCGCCGACGTGGAATTCGGCGCCCAGTTCTCCCGCGTCGCTGCGCACCAGGCGAATGCCGATATCGTGCAGGCGCATGGCCGCACGGTCGATCTCGCTGGCGATCACCGCGATCTTGAACTTGCGCGGCAGGACGAGAAATTCGGGGTGGAAGCTCGACCACTGGCGCAGCAGTTCGGCGTAGGGGCGCGGGTCGGCCACTTCGTCCGCCGCGGCGCCCGCGTACTGGTCCGAGGAGATGTTGCGGATGCAGTTGCCGCTGGTCTGGATGGCGTGCATCTCGACCTTGGCGAGATCGGCCAGCGCGTCGGGCGTATCGTCGAGCTTGATCCAGTTGTACTGGATGTTGGTGCGCGTGGTGAAGTGCCCGTAGCCGCGATCGTACTTGTCCGCGATGTCGCCCAGCGCGGCCATCTGCGTCGAGTTGAGCGTGCCGTAGGGGATCGCGACGCGCAGCATGTAGGCGTGGAGCTGGAGGTAGAGGCCGTTCTGCAGGCGCAGCGGCTTGAACTGGTCCTCGGTCAGTTCGCCCGCGAGGCGGCGGCGCACCTGGTCGCGGAATTCTTCGACGCGGGTATCGACCATCTGCTGGTCGTAGTCATCGTACTTGTACATCAGATCACCCAGTTCACGGCTGCAGGGTCGGCGGGCTTGAGCGTCAGGTCGGGGCGCACGGTGGGGCCAAGCGCGCGGATGCGCTCCTTGATGTGCGCGGGGCGCACGCCGTCCGCATCCTTTTCGCCGTCGATCACGTAGGCGCCCACGACGTTCTGGACGCCTTCCTCGCGCGCGATGATCTTCGCGCCCTGATCGGCGACATCCGCGCTCTGGTTGACGTCGAGCGACCAGCCAACGCCGGTCCACCAGATGACGGCCCCGCTCTTGAGGTCATTTCCGGTCACGATTTTCACTGCTGAGCCTCCAGCGCAAGGGTGCAAATGGTGTGGTCGGGCACGCCGTCCTCAATCCCGGCAACAGCACCGATGACGATGAGCGCGGGGCTCGCCACCTTTTCGCGGGTGACGAGATCGGCCAGCCCGGCAAGCGGACTGCGCAGCACGCGCATGTCCGAACGGGTGGCCTTTTCGATGACGGCGACGGGTACGTCAGGGGCAAGGCCGTCAGCCATCAGCTTCTCGCTGATCTGCGCGGCGGTGGCTAGCCCCATGAAGATGACGAGCGTGCGGCCCGTGCCGGCAAGGCCGGACCAGTCCTGATCGGACAGGCCCTTGCACTGGCCCGCGACGAAACTGACGATCGAGGCGTGGTCGCGGTGGGTCAGCGGGATCTGCGCTGCGGCCGAAGCTCCCAGCGCCGAGGAAATGCCGGGCACCACGCTGACCGGCACACCCGCCGCGCGGCAGGCCTCGGCTTCTTCGCCGCCGCGGCCGAACACGAAGGGATCGCCGCCCTTGAGACGCACCACGTCATGGCCTGCGAGCGCTTCGCTCACCAGCAGGGCGTTGATCGCCTCCTGCTTCATGGTGTGGCGCGAACGGCTCTTGGCGACCGAGACCAGCCGGGCGCCGGCGCGGGCCATGGCCAGAATGCGTGGGTCGACGAGTCCGTCGTGGACGATCAGCGACGCGTTCATCACCAGCCGTGCGGCGCGCAGCGTCAACAGGTCCGGGTCACCTGGCCCTGCACCCACCAGGTGCACGGTGCCGACCGGGGCCGCAGGGCCGGAAAGGGCAGGGGGAACTTGCATGAGCTGCACATGGACGCCTTGCCGTCATCGTGCCAGCCATAATGCCTTTGCGGGGCCTAAGGCGAGCTTTAGTGCCCGGCGCGACCCCTGAAAATCAGGCGCTGCGGGCGCTGTCGAACACCGCGCTTTCGGCGGCGCCAAGCTGCAGCGTCTGCGCCAGCAGGCTGGGGGCGTGGCCGGGGCGGCCAAGATAATAGCCCTGGGCTTCCTGGCACCCTTCGCTCAGCAGCATTGCGAGATGCTCCTCGGTCTCGACGCCTTCGGCAAGGACCGGGATCTTGAGCGACTGGCCCAGCCCCAGCACCGCGCGGATGATCGCCTGGGCCTGCTCGCTCTTGTCCGACTGGAGCAGGAACGACTTATCGATCTTGATCTTGTCGAAGGGGAACGAGTGCAGCGTGTCGAGCGAGGAGTAGCCCGTGCCGAAATCGTCCATCGCGATCCCCACGCCCAGCGCCTTGATCTGGCGCAGGTTGCGCAGCGCACGGGCTTTGTCGGCGATGATCGCGGTCTCGGTGATTTCGAGTTCCAGGCGGCGGGCGGGAAGCCCGGTCTCGAGCAGGACACGCGTGACGGTGGAGGCGATGTCGGGCTGGACCAGCTGGATCGCCGAAAGGTTGACCGCGATGCGGTAATCGTCCTGCCAGTGCATCGCTTCGCGACAGGCCTCGCGCAGGACCCATTCGCCGATCGGGATGATGAGGCCGGCCTCCTCGGCGATCGGGATGAATTCGTCGGGGGGCACACTGCCACGCAGGGGGTGGTGCCAGCGCAGCAGCGCCTCGTAGCCTGACAGCGCGCCGCTTTCGAGGTAGCACTGGGGTTGGTAGAGCAGGCTCAGCTCGTGCCGGTCGATCGCCTGGCGCAGGTCGTTGGCAAGCTTGCGGCGTGCGCGCGCGCTTTCGTCCATGCTCGATTCGTAGAAGCACAGCGATTCGCCGAGCTGGCCCTTGGCGCGGTACATCGCCAGGTCCGCGTTGTTGAGCAGCGTCTCGCGGTCATCGCCGTCCTCGGGGAAGGCGGATACGCCGATGCTTGCGCCGAAATGCAGATCCTGGCCCTCGTGGGTGACCGGGTGCTCGAAGCAGCGTTCCACGCGGCGCAGGAAGTCGTCGAGTTCCTTGGCGCTGGTATAGACCTTGGTCAGCGCGAATTCGTCACCGCCAAGGCGCGCGGCGAACTCGTCCTCCTGCAGCGTTGCCGACAGGCGCCGGGCGATTTCGGCCAGCACCACGTCGCCCCAGGCGTGGCCGAACGTGTCGTTGATGTCCTTGAAGCGGTTGAGGTCGAGCACCGCGACCGCGACCTTACGCTCCTGCGCGCCGGCGAGCGCGATGGTCTCTTCGAGCCAGAGGTTGAGCCGGGTGCGGTTGGGCAGCCCGGTCAGTCCATCGTGCAGCGCCATGTGCTCGATGCGGGCTTCGGACTGGCGCTGGTTGGTGATGTCGTCCATGGTCGTCACCCAGCCGCCGCCGGGCAGTTTGCGACTGGCCACCGAGACGATGAAGCTGTCCGAATATTCCGCGAAAATGGGAGAGGACGCGGCGCCTTGCTGGCTGTCGCACAGGCGCTGGGCGACCTCCTCGATGCGCTCCTCGCAGATCGGCTGGGCATAGGCCTTGGTCATCACGATGCGCACCACGTCGCGCACCGGCATGCCTTCGGGGACCTGCTCGGCGGTCAGGCCGTACATTTCGAGGAAGCGCGCGTTGCGCAGCACCAGATTGCCCTTCGCGTCGAACATGCACAGGCCCTGGTGCATGTGGCTGAGCGCGGCGTCGCGCTGTTCGCCCAGCGTGGCGAGGCTGTCGAGGGTCTCCTTGCGCTCGGTCACGTCGCGGGTGATCTTGGCAAAGCCGATGGCGCGGCCGCGCTCGTCCTTGACCACCTCGATCGTGACCTGCGCCCAGAACCGCGTGCCGTCGCGGCGCACGCGCCAGCCTTCGCCGGTGAATTTGCCGTTGGTGCGCGCCGTATTCAGCGCGATACCGGGCAGGCCTGCGGTGCGGTCCTCAGGGGTGTAGAAGGTGGCCAGCGGCAGGCCGAGCACGTCCTCGATGCGATAGCCCTTGAGCCGCTGCGCACCTGCGTTCCAGCTTGCGACCGTGCCATCGAGGTTGAGCATGTAGAGCGCATGGTCGGAAATCCCGCGCACCAGCAGCGCGAACTGGCGTTCGCTCGTGCGGACCGCGGCGGCGGTCTTGCTCACGATGACGCCCAGCGTGATCGCCAGCGCGATAAGCGCGATGGCGATGCTGCTGACGAGGAAAACCATCGCGCGCGGGGCGATGAGCATCGCGTTGGCACTGATGTGCGAGGGCGTGATTTCGAGTCCGGTCATCCCGGTGAAATGCAGCGTGAGGACCGCCAGCGTCATGCCGCTTGCCGCGCCCACGAAGCCGATGCGGTCCTGGCGCGTGAAGGCCAGGCCAAAGGCGCAGAGCATCGGCAGGACCGCGCCGAGGATGGATGCGATCACGTAACCCGGCTGCCAGTGCATCTGCGCGGGCAGGCGCAGCGCAAGCATTCCGCAGTAGTGCATCGCGCATACGCCCAGAGCCGTGATGATCGCGCCGGTGATGACATGCAGAGCCGTCTGGCGCTGCGCGGCGACGGCCAGGCCGATCGCGGCCATGATGATCGCGATCAGGAGCGAGGCCACGGTGAGCGCGGGATCGTACCCCAGGATAACGCCGGGGGCATAGCCGAGCATCGCGATGAAATGGGTCGCCCAGATCCCCAGCCCGGCGGTGGCGCCGGTGAAGGCGAGCCAGTTCAACCGCGAGCCTTCCCGGCTGCCCAGGGCGAGGCGCAGCAAGACGACGGTCATGGCTGAGGAGAGGATACAGATCAGGCCCGCAGCGACGACGTAGCGCCACGCGTGTTGGTCCTGGATGCAAGAAAGGATTTCCAGCAAGTGTGCGCCCCGTTTTGTTTGCCGTACAACTACGGGTTAACTGGTTACAAAGTTGTAAACGCTTGTTGCCGGGGTGATGCAGGGGATCGGCGCCTTGTTCGGTAAGGGTGATGCCTGGCGTGGTGCCGGTCGCGGGGCACGGAAACGGGGATGGCCGTTTATCCGGTTAGTTTTCGTGGCCGCGCTGGGTTTGCCGCGCTGCTAACTGAATCTTTACCCCCATTCACCAAGATCGAACCGTAAGTGGAGGTTCGGATTTGGCTATTGCCGCTCATTTCGATTCCGGCGAAGGGCTGGGCGCAAGCGCTCGGGCGCACCGCCGCAGGCTTTATCTGGAGACCCGTGGCGTGCTGCCTTCGGGGGGTGAGGCGCAAGTCTCGATACACAACTTTTCCGAAACCGGCGTGCTTCTGGAAACCGGTGTCGAGCTTGAGATCGGGGAAGTGGTCGACATCGCCTTGCCCGAGGCCGGGCCGACCCCGGCGCGGATCGTCTGGGCGAGCGGGGCGCTTTACGGCTGCGCCTTTCTTTCTGCGCTGCCGCCTGCGGTCCTGAGCGCCGCGAGCCTGCGCAGCGCGGTCCAGGCCGAGACCGGCGTCTTGCCCGAGCCGCCGCAGCCAGCGGGGCACGACGCGGCGCTGGGCGGGGAAAGCCTGGGCGAGCGGATCCACCGCCTGCGCAAGCTGCGCGGGCTGACCCAGGGGGAGCTGGCCAACCGGCTGGGCGTGAGCAAACCTACCGTCTGGGCCTGGGAACAGGGCCGCGCGCGTCCGATCGAGGAGCGCATGAGCGGTATCGCCGAGGCGCTGGGCGTGGCCGCCGAGGACCTGCGCCCCGACCGTTTTGCCCCCGGTCTTGCCGAACTCATCGCGCGCTGCCGCGACCAGATCGCCGCGGCGGTCGAGACCGCACCGGAAAAGGTGCGCATCATGATCGAACTGTGATTGCGGGTCATCGTCGCATGAACATGCACCTCAACCTCCAGGAAGGCCTCGCGCTTTACCGGATGCTGGCGGACGGCAGTTCGGACATCGTGCTCAAGACCGATCGCAAGGGCTATATCGTCGATGCCTCGCCCGCGATCGCGCAGCTGGGCCTGGCCGATGCGCAGGCGCATGTGGGGGTGCATCTGCTCGATCTCGTGCGTGAGGACGGCCGCCCGGTCATCGCCGGCGCGCATGGCGATGCGGTGGCCGGGCGCGAGGACGGCAGCTGGGTCGAATTTCCCGCTATCACGCCCGATCAGCGCGAAAGCTGGTACCGTTTCCAGGCGCGCGCGCTGCGCGGCGAGGACGGCGAGATCTACGGCGCGCTCAGCCTGATGCGCAGCATCGATGAACAGCGCACGCTGCGCGAGCAGCTGTTCACCGCCACCTACACCGACCCGCTGACCCGGCTGACCAACCGCTCGGCCTTCGTCTCGATGCTCGATCACATGATCGTGGACGGGATGAAGGGGTGCCTGGGCTTGTTCAGCATCGATTTTTTCCGCTCGATCAACATGAAGCATGGCCAGCACACCGGCGACGAGGTGCTTTGCATCTTCGCCGACCTGCTGCGCGAGATGCTGCGGTCGGACGACATCATCTCGCGTATCGGTTCGGAGCGCTTTGCCGTGCTCCTGCCGCGCACCAGTGCCGAGCAGGCCGAGGCGATCTGCTCACGCGTGGTGACGACGCTTGCGGACTTGCGCCAGAAGGTGGGCGACTGCCAGTTCGCGATCACCGCGAGTGCGGGGGTCGCGCAGATCGAGGGAAGCCTGGATTCGACCATGGAGCGCGCCGAGATGGCGTTGTTCGTGGCCAAGGCCAAGGGGCGCAACCGGCTCGAGATGGAGCGTCGCGATGCGCCGCGGGCCAAGGCCCCTTCGCCGTCCGACCCCGCGCACTTCAACCGCCGCCACGACGATCCGCGCTGATCGCGGACGGGCGCCTGCGCAATCAGGCTCTCAGCGCCGTTCGTCGTCGCGGTCGCTGATCGCGGGCAGGTTGCCGGAGCGCAGCGCTTCGACCAGTTCCTGGAGCGCCTCGCTCGTGCGCAGGTTGATGTCGCGCTGGGGGAAGGGAATTTCGATTCCTTCGGCCTTGAACAGGTGCCACAGCTTCTTGAGCACCTCGGAACGCACGTTGCCGGTGCCTTCCTCGGGGTCGGTGATCCAGCAGTGGATGATGAAGTTCACCGAACTGTCGCCGTAGCTTTCCAGCCAGGCGGTGGGCGGGGGCGCCTGGAGCACGCGTTTCACCGAGCGTGCGGCCTCGAGCATGAGTTCCTCGGCGCGCACGATGTCGGCGTTGTAGGAAATCCCCACCGGCACCTGAATGCGCACGTTCTTGCTCGAGTACGACCAGTTCTCGACCTGATTGATCATCAGGTTTTCATTGGGAATGAGGTATTCCTTCTGGTCGCGCGTGGTGAGCGAGACCGCGCGGATGCCGATGCGGCGGATCTGGCCGAACGTGGAATTGCCCGCCTGGTCGGTGATCGCGATCACGTCGCCTGGCTTGATCGACTTGTCCATGAGCAGGATGATGCCCGCGATCAGGTTGCCGAAGGTCTTTTGCAGGCCGAAGCCGATGGCCAGGCCAAACGCACCCGAAAACACCGTGAGCGCGGTAAGATCGATCCCCAGCAGGTCGATCCCGACGAGGATCGCAACCCCCCAGATGATCAGGCTCATCGCCTTTTCGGCGAGCAGGCGCTGCGTCATGTCGAGCCGCCGGGCGTTGGTAATTAGCCGGTGCGAGAGCTTGCTGGCCCCCCAGGCGACCGAGATCACCAGCGCCATGACGATCAGGACCACGGTCAGGTCCCAGACCGAGACGCGCGTCGCGCCGACCTGGATGGCCAGGCTGTCGAGCGTGTTGACGATGCCGCCGATGGTGTTCGAGTGCGAGGCCACCGCTTCGCGCAAGTCGTCGGCGCTCGCCAGGGGCTGGTCGACGAAGTGGGTCACCGTTGGGGTGGGGGTGGGCGCGGCAACCACCGCGCCCGAAATGTCTCCGGTCCCCGTTGCCGTGGGATCGGGCGTGGAACTGGCCGTGAGCGCGAAGCTCACGACGCCCTCCAGGCGGCCAGCGCCTGTTCGATGTCGGCGATGAGGTCGCCGGTGTCTTCCAGCCCGATGGCCAGGCGCACCGCGTGGCAGTCCGCCTTGGGATCGTTGTCGCTGGCTGGCGGCCAGGCCATGACCGCGCGGATGCCCGCAGGTTTGATCGGCAGCGCCAGGCTTTCGTAGCCGCCCCAGGAAAAGCCGATCCCGAACAGGCCGAGCGCATCGACGAAGCGGTCGCGGTCCTGCGCGCTGCCACCCCGGAAAACGAAGCTGAACAGCCCGCAGCCGCCGGTGAAGTCGCGGGTCCACAGATCGTGGCCGGGCGCGCCGGGGAGCATCGGGCAGAGCACTTGCGCGACTTCCGCGCGGCTCTCGAGGAACTGGGCGATGGTCAGGGCGCTGCGGGTCTGCTGTTCGAGCCGCAGCGCGAGCGTGCGCAGCCCGCGCAAGGCCAGCGCGGCATCGTCGGGCGAGACCACGATGCCCAGTTGCTGCGCGCGCTGGCGCAGGCGGGGGTAAAGCTCGGCGCCCGCGCTCGCGCAGCCCATCATCAGGTCCGAATGGCCGCCGACGTGCTTGGTCAGCGCCATGAGCGTGATGTCCACGCCGCGTTCGAGCGCGGGAAAGCCCAGCGCGCTGGCCCAGGTGTTGTCGAGCACCGAGATCGCGCCCTTGCTGCGCGCGATGCGCGCCAGCTCTGGAATGTCGCAGACTTCCATCGACAGGCTGCCAGGCGCCTCGAGCAGGACGGCGGCGGTCCGGTCACAGAATGCGGCCGGGTAGGCGTCGAGGTCGAGCGGGTCGAAGAAGCGCGTCTCGACGCCGAAATCGGCGAGGAAGCCCATGCCGAAGGCGCGCGTAGGGTCATAGGCGTTGTCGCTGACCAGCAGTACGTCGCCGGGGTTGAGCACCGCGAGCAGCGCGCCGGTGATCGCCGAGAGACCCGAGGGGTAGATGACCGTGCCGGCCGCGCCCGGTTCGAGCGCGGTGAGCGCATCGCACAGCGCCCACTGCGTGGGGGCACCGCGTCGGCCATAGAAAAAGCGCCCGTCCTCGTTGTACTGCGCGTTGGCGGCGAGCGCGGCCGTGCTCTCGTAGAGATGGGTCGACGCGCGCCAGATCGGCGGGTTGACCACCGCGCCGGTCCATTCCTTGCGTCGTCCTGCGCCGACCACCTTGGTCGCTGTGCTCAGGTTCTCGAAATCCTTAACGTCGCTCAAGTCCAACTCCGCTGTAGCGTTGCGGGCAAGTCTAGACAGGCGAGGGCGTGAAAGCGAGAGGCAAGAGGCTCTTGCGTCGTCCGCCTTCGACCTCGCGCACGTCCAGATCGGTGAAATCGCGTGGGCCGGTGTCGGTGCGCATGGGTGCGAGCGCGGCGCGCTGGGTGCGCTGGCCCACGGTGAAGACCAGCCCCAGTTCGAGGTGGGGCAGATCGTCGGCGTAGTCCTCGTGGGCTTCGTCGGTGATGACCGCGAGCCGCACGAGCGGGACCAGGAACGTGGCATCGCCTTCGCGCACGGCCTTGACGTCGGCGAGGGGCAGCTTGAGTTCGCCTTCGAGAATGACCCGCTGGCCGATCCTGAGGTGCGGGATCGCGCCGATCCGGGGCAGCGCGGCGAGCGGCGGCAGGAGCTGCTCGTCCGGGCTGGCCGAACCGTGCGCCGAAATCATGTCGCCGTGGAGCGCGCTGGGTGGAATCTCGCTCAGCGCGGTAATCGCAAAGCGAAAGCGCAAGGTGGCGTAGACCAGCGAAAGGCGCAGCGAGAGCGGCTCGAAGCCGAGTTCGCCATGCGCCTCGGCGCGCAACGGGTCAGGCGCTTCGGCGGGCAGCGGGAGGTCCGGGGTGGCGACGGGCGTCGGGCTCGGTGCGGGAGCGGGGGGCGCAATGGGTGTCGGAGCCGCAGCCGATGTTGGCTCGGGGCGCGGCGCTGCGGGGCGGGGCGCCACAGCGTCATCCGGGGCTGGCGCTTCGCTGCGACCGGCGGTGTTGGCGCGCTTGCGCTGCAGCAGCGCGAAAGCGGCGAGCGCGATCAGGGCTGCCGGAACGAGCCACCACCACAGCGGCCAGCGTGCCGGTTCGGTCAGGCTGAGGCTGGCGTTTGCGCCCTGCGTGCCGGTTGCGAGCGGGGCGGGCGCTTGCGGCCGTGCGGGCTCGGGCGTGGCGAGGGCGGGAGAAGGCGCTCGCGCGGGCGTGGCGCTGGCCGTGGGAGCGGGCGTCGGTGTTTCGGCGAGTGTCGCGGTCGGCTTGGAGGACGACGTGGATTTTGCCGCCGACCCTGCGCGAGGGGCGGCCGATGGGGGCGCTGACTTAGGCGCCTCGTGGCGTGCGGCGGGCGCTGCGGGTTTCGTCGTCGGCGTCCGCGTCGCAGGAGCGCTCGTTGTCGGCGTCTTCGTTGCCGGGGCGCTCGTCGTCGGGGCACTCGTCGTCGGGGCGCTCGTCGTGGAGGTGCCGTTCGTCGGCGCGGCGGTGGTGGTGGGCCCTGCGACCGGGGCGCCCTGATCGACCGGACCCTGGACGGTGGAGGTGGTGGCGCTCGAGGTTGGCTCCGGCAGGCTCCAGACCTGTGTTTGCGCCTGGGCCTGGGCCGGGATGACGAGCGCGCTCGCGGTCAGGGCGGCGGCGGTGATGGTCGACGGCAGACCGGCGTGCGCCTGGAATCCGTCGAAAATGCGTGTGAAACCCCTCATGATGCCCGCTTTCCCAGTCCATGCGCGGTGAACCCGCCGTTAATGCGCAAGACCCGTGCCCATAGGATCGCGATCAGGCGTTGCCTACGTCCGATCGCCTTGTCCGGGAGATTTTCTGTTCATAGCCGGAACGTCGTGCGCGCCCGGCGCGCGCGATGACTTGCCACGCGGCGGGCTTGCGCCCATTTGAAGGGCATGACTGACACCCCGTTTCCGCCCGAAAGCGCCCCGCTGCACCTGGGCCAGACCAGCACGCTGCCCGCTTCGCCCGAAGCCGCCGTGCTCGATTACGTGCCCAGCCCGCGTCCCGACGCGCTCTATCTGGTCCGCTTCGCCGCGCCTGAGTTCACCTCGCTGTGCCCGGTGACCGGCCAGCCCGACTTTGCCCATCTGGTGATCGATTACGCGCCCGGCGCCTCGATCGTGGAATCGAAAAGCCTCAAGCTGTTCCTCGGCTCGTTCCGCAACCATGCCGGTTTTCACGAGGACGTGACGGTGGGGATCGGCCAGCGCCTGTTCGACGAGATGAAGCCGCGCTGGTTGCGCATCGGTGGCTACTGGTATCCGCGCGGGGGTATCCCGATCGACGTGTTCTGGCAATCGGGCGCGGCTCCCGATGGTCTGTGGGTTCCCGATCAGGGCGTGCAGAGCTATCGCGGGCGCGGCTGAGCGTGTACTGGCGCGGGTCTTCGTTCGCGCGGCGTCAGCGCTGCGCGAGCTGGACCTGCGAAACGCGCGCCAGGTTGATGTCGCGCGAGCCGAGCGCGGCGAGCTGGGCGCTGGGCATGCACTGGGCGTAGACCGTGGGCGCATCGGCGCGCAGCGCGGCTTCGCTGGTCAGTATGTCGTCGAGATGGCCGAAGCATTCGCCGCTCGTGCGGTAGGTCTCCACGGGCGTTTGCAGGCGCTGGCAGGAGGTGCCGTCGTCGTTGCAGGCGAACAGCGCCAGGGCGATAAGAGTTGCGCTCATGAAGATCTCTCCTTTCCTGCCTTGAAGAACGGATGAGCGCGCAAAAGTATCCCGCAAAACTGCCGAAAAGATTCGTTTTGCCGCGATGATGTGCAAAATAGCCGCCCGATGGAGCGTGCCGCGCGTGCGCCAGCCCGTCGCGCGCGCCTGCAAGGCCGCCTCCCGGTTTGGGGCACAGGGCAGGGGTGACTGGCCGCGCGGGTGTTCGCGGTGTGCTTGCAAGAGAACCACTTGAGCCAACTGTGCACTGGAACTGGCGGCGGTTTGACGCGTATTAAGCCGCGCATGGACCACACCAAAGCCAAACTCATCATCCGCGAAGCCACCGTCGGCGACGTTCCGGCGATCGCGCGTCTCTCGGTCAAGGTCTACGGCAAGGCCGACGCCTTCACCCGCGCCGAACTGCGCGGCCAGATCATCAACTTTCCCGAAGGCCAGTTCGTGGCCGAATACGAAGGTACGATCGTGGGGCACTGCGCGACGATGGTGGTCACCACCGATCTCGCCTTCCGGCCGCACACCTGGGAAGAGATCACCAACGGTGGCTACGGGCGCATTTCCGATCCCGAGGGCGACGTGCTCTATGGCTTCGAGGTCTGCGTCGATCCCGATTACCGGCGGCTGCGGATCGGCCAGCGGCTTTACCGCAAGCGCAAGGAGCTGTGCCAGCACTTCGAACTCAAGGGTATCGCCTTTGCCGGGCGCATGCCCGGCTACGCGCGGCGCAAGCGCACGTATCCCAACCCGCATGACTACCTGCAGGCGGTGATCGACAAGAAGGCGCGCGATCAGGTCATCAATTTCCAGATGAACGGCGGGTTCGAACCGCGCGGCATCCTGCGCGACTACATCCCCAAGGACAAGGAAAGCGGCGGTAATGCGGTCCTGATGTACTGGACCAACCCGCTCGCCCCGCGCGATACCGGCAAGGCGGTGCCCGGCCTCAAGGAGCGCGTGCCCTCGCAGGTGCGCGTGGCGACGGTCCAGTTCATGATGCGCAAGATCGCCTCGATCGACGATTTCGAGGAGCAGGTCGAATACTGGATCGACGTCGCCTCCGACTACGAAAGCGACTTCGTGGTGTTTCCCGAACTCTTCACGCTCGCGCTGCTGTCGATTGAGGAAAAGAAGCTCCAGCCGGTCGAGGCGATCGAGAAGATCGCCACCTACACCAGCCGCTTCGTCGAATTCATGCAGGGCATGGCGGTCAGCTACAACATCAACATCGTGGGCGGATCGCACCCCACGCGGGTCAAGAACGCGGAAGGCAAGCACGAGATCCGCAACATCGCCTATACGTTCCTGCGCGATGGTTCGGTGCACGAATCGCAAAAGCTGCACCCCACCCCGTCCGAGGCCAAGTGGTGGAACATCAAGGGTGGCTATGGCGCCAACGTGATCCCCACCGACTGCGGCCCGATCGGCGTGATGGTGTGTTACGACAGCGAGTTTCCCGAACTCGCGCGCCACCTCGTCAACCAGGGCGCGCTGATGCTCTTCGTGCCGTTCTGCACCGACGAACGGCGCGGATACCTGCGCGTGCGCTATTGCTGCCAGGCGCGCGCGGTGGAGAACCAGTGCTACGTCGTGACCTCGGGCGTGGTGGGCAACCTGCCCAACGTCGAGAACATGGACGTCCACTACGCCGAGAGCGCGATCCTGACGCCTTCGGACTTTCCCTTCTCGCGCGATGGCGTGGCGGCGGACACCGCGCCCAACACCGAAACCATCGCGATCGCCGACCTCAGCCTCGATTCGCTGCTGACCGCGCGCCAGTCGGGCGCGGTGCGCAACTTGCGCGACCGGCGCTTCGATCTTTACCGGGTGGAGTGGACGCAGGCGCACGGTTGAGGCTAAGCAACCCGCGATGATGCTTCCCGATTTCCACGCCGCCAGCGCGATGCTCATCGCGCTGGGCATGTTCTATGGCTTTTTCAGCGGTCGGCTGAGGGTCGAGATCGTCTCGCTGCTGACCATCGCGGCGATTGCCCTGCTGCTCTACGTCACGCCTCTGCCGGGGCAGGACAAGTACGCCGGGCTCAGCCTCGCTTTCGAGGGCTTCGGGCACTACGCGCTGGTCACCATCTGCGCGCTGATGATCCTGGGCCGCGGGCTGGTGGTCACCGGCGCGCTCGACCCGGCGGCGCGCGCGATGGCGCGGATCTGGCAGTTCAACAAGAGCCTGGGGCTCCTGTTCACGCTGGTGGTCTGTCTGGGCATGTCGATGCTCATCAACGATACCCCCGTGCTGGTGCTGATGATCCCGATCCTCGCGCAGATGGCGACGCGCGGCGGGATGCCCGCGTCCAAGACGCTGATGCCGGTCAACGCGGTGATCCTGATCGGCGGCATGTCGACCACGATCGGCACCTCGACCAACCTGCTGGTGGTCTCGATCGCGCAGGACCTGGGCATGAAGTCGCTCACCGTGTTCCATTTCACCCCGATCGTGCTGATCTCGGTGCTGGTCGCCTTGCCCTACCTGTGGCTGGTCATGCCGCGCCTGCTGCCCGACAACACCAAGGCGGTCTCGGTCGAGAGCCGCCGCTTCCTCGCCAAGCTGCGCATGACCGACGATGCGGCCATGCGCGGCAAGACGATCGAGGAAGCGCGCGGACTGCTGCCCGAAGGGGTGAGCGCCTGGCTGCCGCCCGGACAACCCACCCACGTCGGGCGCCGGCTGCTGGCCGAGGGGACGTACCAGGGGCTTCAGGAAGCCGCGCGCCGGCTGACCGCGACGCTCGCGCCGATGTGGCTGCTTGAGCGGATCAAGGCGGATTCAAGCCGCTCGCGCGAGGACCTGATGGTCGGCGAGATGATCCTTGCGCCCGATTGCCGCCTGATCGGCCTGACGCCGAGCACGGCCGGGTTCGAGGGGGTGGCGATGCTGGGCATCTACCACGTCCACCAGCCGCTGCGCGACACGCGCGCGCACACGCCCGACACCCCGATGATGGAGGGCGACGTGCTGCTGATGATGGGCATGCCCGAGGACCTGCGCAGCTTTGCCGAGACCGAAGGGCTGCTCCAGATCGAGGGCGGCGAGGAAATCGTGCGCACCGGCAAGGCGCTGCTGGCGGTGGGCATCATGCTGGGGTCGGTGGGGCTCGCCAGTTTCGGGCTGGTGCCGATCGCGATCTCCGCGCTGGCGGGCGCAATCCTGATGTTCGCGACCGGCTGCGTGCGCTTCGAGCGGGTGGGGCGGGCGCTGTCGGCCAAGGTGATCGTGCTGGTCGCTTCCTCGATCGCGCTGGGCAAGTTCATCCTCGTCTCGGGCGCGGCGGCGTGGCTGGGCACGGCGCTTTCGTCGGGCCTGCAATACCTGCCGCCCGCAGGCGTACTGGCCGCGATCATGATCTTCGTGACGATCCTCACCAACTTCGCCTCGAACACCGCAGCCGCCGCAGTGGGCACGCCGATCGCCTTCAACATCGCGCACCAGCTGGGAATGCCGGCCGAACCGCTTGTGCTGGCGGTGCTGTTCGGCTGCAACTTGTGCTACGCGACCCCGGTCGCCTACCAGACCAACATGATGATCCTGACCGAAGGCGACTATGTCTTTCGCGACTATCTGCGTTCGGGCGTGCCGTTGGTGTTGATCATGGTTGCCGCGCTCTCCACCACGCTGGTGTTCTGGTACGGGATCTGATCGGTCCGCTCCTTGCCCGACAGCAGGGCTTCGCGCAGGTCCTCGGCGGGGGGCAGGTCGAGCGCGTCGAGATCGGCCACGCCCAGGATGCCGTCTTCCCCGAAGCACTGCGCCAGCGCGATGGTCTGGCCCTGGATGTGCTTGCCGGTTTCCAGTGAATAGAACGCGCGCACGGTGGGCAGGTCGGGGTCGCTGGGGGACTGGTCGACCACCAGCGCGATCCGGCGCGAACGCAGTTCGACGAACGAACCCACCGGATAGACGCCGAGCGCTTCCTTGAAGCGCGCCAGGATATCCTCGTCGAGCGCCGTGTGCAGTCCCATCAGCGTGTGCATGGCTTCGGCCGGATCGATCGCCCGGCCACTGGCCGCGCCCGAGACGATGAGGTCATAGGTGTCGCAGATCGCGGCCATGCGCGAGAAGATGTCGAGATCCTGCGCGACCAGCGCCTGCGGATAGCCGCTGGCATCGAGCCTTTCATGGTGGCGCATGACGACATGCAGCACTTCGTCGGGCACGTCGCCCGCCGCGGCGAGCATGTCGCGCCCGACGAGGCAGTGGCGGCCGAGCAGTTCGGCATCCTCGATCGCGCCGGTCGCCGCGCGCGCCACGCTGTCGAGCCCGGTCTCCACGCGCGAGAGGCCGATGTCGAGCAGCAGTCCGGCCATCCCGGCCAGCCGCATCTCGCCCGGAGGCAGGCGCATCTGCCGCGCGAGCGAGACCATCAGCGCGCTGACCGACAGCATGTGGTGGTAGGCCGCCTCGCTCTCCGCCTTGCAGCGCATGAGTCCGGAAAAGGCATAAGGGTTGCGCTGGATCGAGGCGAAGATGTCCTCGACCACGGGCGCGACATCGGCGACGCGCGGGACTTTGCCCAGCCGCGCTTCGATGAACACGCGCGAGATGATCTTCTGCGCCTTGCCCGCGACCCGGCGCGCGTTGCCGAATTCGCGCGCGATCGGGGTCGGCCCGGAACCGGGGCGCGGCGCGCTCGGCCGGCGGGCCATGCCAAAGCCCGCGAC
>NZ_JALHLF010000045.1 GCF_022832435.1 Novosphingobium organovorum
CCGCGAGCGCCAGGCCAAGACCCGCGGCGAGGCCCGCAGCTAGGGCGATCACTCGCCGCCTGCGGCCCCACCGTGCGCAGGTCCGCCGGAGGGGCCGCGCCGGGCTCACATCGTCACGCGCAGGCCCGCAAAGGCCGAACGGCCCGGCGTGCCGTACGTCCGCACGATCTCGTAGTGCTCGTCGAAGGCATTCTGGAGCCGGGCATAGACCTCCACCCCCTTACGCACCGCGTAGGAACCGCGCAGGTTCACCACCGTGTGACCGGGAACATAGAGCGTGTTGTCCGAATCGTCCCAACGCGCGCCTCCCACCCGCAGCTCGGCGCCGAGCTTGAGCCCGCCATAGGCGTTCACCGCAAAGCGCCGGTCGAGGCTGGCGGTCAGGTTGTTCTTCGTGCGCCGCGCGAGCTCAAGCCCGGTCGTCTCGTCGGTCGCATCGAGGTAGGTGTAGGCCAGGGTCATGTCGAAACCCTGCCAGTCTACCATCTGCATACCCAGTTCGACACCCTTCGCGCGCGCGCGCCCGACGTTATAGTAGTTCCAGCTCGAATAGTCGTAGTCGATCAGGTTCTTCGTCTTGCGGTCGAACCAGGTGAGCGAGAAGGTGCCCTTGCCTTGCGCGAAGGGCTGCTCGATCCCGGCGTCCCAGCTCTTCGCGGTCTCGGGCGAGAGATCGCGGTAGCCCGCATTGGTGTAGAGCTGGTAGAGCGAAGGCGCCTTGAAGCCCTCGCCATAGCTGGCGCGCAGCACCGGCCCGTCTTGCCCGGCGAAAGCGTAGGCGCCGTTGGCCGCGAAGGTGGTGCGGTGGCCGAAGCGCGAATTGTCATCATAGCGCAGCCCGGCGTTCAGCGTGAGCCCGCTGACCGGACGCAGCGTCAGGTTGGCGAAACCACTGTCGATGCTCATGCCATCGTTCGAACCGTAGTTGTCCGAAAAATCCTGCTTCTCGCGTTCCGCCCCGACCAGCAGCGTCGCCGCCTCGATCGGAGTGAAATCGACCTGCCCCGAGACATCGCGGTTCTTGCCGTGCGTGGCGTAAGGCCCCCAGCTCGCGTCGTCCGAAATG
Organism: Novosphingobium organovorum; assembly: GCF_022832435.1. Taxonomy (GTDB): domain Bacteria; phylum Pseudomonadota; class Alphaproteobacteria; order Sphingomonadales; family Sphingomonadaceae; genus Novosphingobium; species Novosphingobium organovorum. The sequence continues at coordinate 1,067 of NZ_JALHLF010000045.1, forward strand.
CGGTGAGTGTCGATCTGGCCGAAGCTAAGCTTGGCGTGAAGGCGGTCCTCCAGCCCGGTATAGCGCAGGTTCGCGTAGCCGGTGAGATCACGCTTGAGCCCCAGGTTCAGCGCATCGGCGCCAGTGTTGTCGTAATCGTAGTGCGCCTTGCTCCAGAACGCACCGCCATCGAGGCTGAGCCCGTCGACGAGATCGACCTGCGCGCGCGCGTTCAGGCTCTTGGAATCGAAACCATCGCGTTCGGTCGCGCCGCGATCCTCGTTGAAGGCCGAATAGCCATCGCCCTTGAGCCAGTTGCCACCCAGCGTCAGCCCTACCGGGCCGAGCGTTCCCGCCGCCGAGCCCGAAAACTGGCGCTGGTCGCGCCAGCCGTATTCGGCGCTGGCGCGCGCGTGCCAGACATCGGTCGGGCGCTGGGTGATGAAGTTGATGACCCCGCCGATCGCGCGACTGCCGTAGAGCACGCCCGACGTGCCGCGCACCAGCTCGACCCGGTCGAACTGGCCGATGGTCAGCGTGCCGAAATCGAAGCCGCCGCCCACGTCGCCCGGATCGTTCACCGGCACACCATCGATCAGCACCAGGCTCTGCGCGTTGTCGGCGCCGCGGATGAACACGCTGGAGGGCTGGCCGAAGCCGCCCGACTGGGTCACCTGCACGCCGGGCAGGCGGGCAAGCACCTCGTTCGCGCTGACGGCCTGGGTGTTCTCGATCTGCGAACGGGTGACCACGCTGACCGACTGGCCGACCTGGCTGAGCGGCGTTGCGGTGCGCGTCGCGGTGACCACGATGGTGTCCTCGAGCGTGTCGGCGGGGTCGGCAAAGGCGGGCGCCGCGCCCAGGCTCGCCCCGAAACCGGCGCCCAGCAGCGCAAGCGCGGCCGTGCCGCGGTGAAAACGCGTGTTCATCTCTATCATGCCCTTTTGGGAACCCCCCTGAACGTTTCGTCGCTCATGACGGCAGGGCACACGCCGGTTCCTCAAGGCATGGCACACCGCTGCCCGCAGGTCCCCACGCCCTGTTGGCAAACGACGTCACGGGCAGGTCTCCTGGCTCCCGGATCAGCGCGGGTCCCACCGCCTTCCCGAGCGATGCGCCCAGTGGCTCTGACGGAGACCCGCTACCCGGTCACAGTTGCGGGGGCAGCGCCGGATTTCCAACCGGCTTCCCTCTTGGGCCCGAACCGCACGCCTACCCCGCAAGGCAAGCCACAGGCGGGCAACCCGTGACATGGCCGCGCCCTTAGGCGAGCGCGGAACGGATTGCAACGGCGCCGCCTCTGCCCCGCCTCTGGCCCCGCCTCGCCCACGGCTTCTGCCATGCCCGCCGCCCCGCTTCCGGCAAGCCCAGCGGCCCGCGATGAGACTTCCTTAAGGCATCCGGGCTAAGCTGCCTGCAGAGCCTTCGTTGCAAAACTTCGCGGCCCGGACATTGCGGCCAGATTGGTGGGTTGTGCCGGAGCGGGACGCCCCTTATCCGACCGAGGCATCCGCGGACGGTTTTGGAGTATGGAAAGAGCCCGCCGCCTCCGGCCCCTGCGCGCCGGCATCGATCTCGTTTCGCAAGAGGAACCCCAGTGCCGTCCGTGCCGCACGCCCCGATGTCCAGCCCGGCCCAGCCGCCGGAACCGACCGGCCCCGAACAGGGCGGCGACCGGCTCGGCAAGCGCTTCGGCGCGCCGGATTTCGACCGACTGCTGGTGGGTGAGCGTCGCCCGAGCGACTTTCACGCCCGCTTCACCCGCCGCCCACGCGGTGTCAGGCGCGCCGCCGCCACGCCCGCGCACGGCCGCAACCGCACCCTTGCCGCCGCGCTCCTTGCGGCTATCGCCCTGCCCGCCTTCGCATCGCCCGGCGGATGGGACCGCTTCTCGATCGCCAACGCCGAGGCGAACCCGCTTCAACTCGACCCGATGCCCTTCGAACAGCCCGGATCAAGCTTTCCGGGCTCGGCCTTCTATTACCTGCAACCCGATGCGCCGACGATCGGCGCCGGGATCGCCGGGCGCAACGGCGCCGACGCGCCGGGCATTCTGCCCGACCCCGGCCCCGCCGCACACCCGCTGCACATTCTCGACGTGCCGTTCATCAGTTCGCCGCTCGATCGCAGCCGGGCCCTGCAGTGCCTGACCAGCGCGATCTATTACGAAGCCGCCAGCGAACCCGACGCCGGACAGCGCGCGGTGGCGCAAGTGGTGCTCAACCGCGTTGCCCACCCCGCCTATCCGGCAACGGTGTGCGGGGTCGTGTTCGAAGGTTCGGACAAGCCCACCAGTTGCCAGTTCTCGTTCACCTGCGACGGGTCGATGGCCCGCAAGCCCAGCCCCTATTTCTGGGATCGCGCCGAAGCCGTCGCCCGCGCCGCGCTGTCGGGCGCGGTCTATGCGCCGGTGGGGCTTGCCACGCATTACCACACGCTTCAGGTTCACCCCTACTGGGCGCCCAGCCTGCACCCGCAGATCACCATCGGCGCGCACGAATTCTACCGCTTCAACGGCGCGGCGGGGAGCCCCGCGACGTTCAGCTTCCTCTATGCCGGACACGAGCCGAGCGCGGCTCCACGCCCGCCCAGCCTGCTCGCCCGAGCACCGCAAGCGAGCGACGCCGCGCTCGATCCGGTGACGGTGCAGAACAATTTCGATTCGGCCCACCGCCTGATCGAAACGGCGCCCCCCGTTGACGAGGCCCACCCGAACGGCAGCGGCGCACAAGGCACGGTCACCAGCCCGCGCGACACGCTTGCCCCAGCCCTCGACAATCTCCCGCAAGCATCGGGCATAAAAGAAAAATATCAAAATTCCGGACGCTGGATCAAGACTCCCTGAGGCCATGCTGGCACGGCCTGCTGCGCCGGCCTCGCCCCCTTCGCCAACCCGCGCGGCGCGTAAACGTTTGGGAAACCATACGCCAACACAAAGGTTTAGCGGCTTTGTCGTAGCCTGCGTCAAACAACACCACGGCCGCCGTGTCGCAGGCCGAAGGTGGTGGAGAAACGGCAAAAGGCTAAAACCGACAATGGCAATTCGCTTCGCCGCAGCACGAGGTCGCGCCTTCCCCCTGCTGGCCAAGGTCCAATGCGTATCCGCCCCGCTCGGCGGCGCGAACGACAACGCCGACCGCAAGTGCCGGGCCGGCTCGATCGACCTGACCATCGTCACCCGCGCGCCCGGCACGGCCGCCACCACCCCCTTGCCCCGGCACCCCGAGGCCGCCCCGGCCAGCGACGGCACGAGCGAAGCCGCCAGCAACCTGCTCACCGCCACGCTCTACCACTTCGCCCGCCACGGCCTCTCCGCCGCCGAACACGCGCGCACCAACGCGCAGGTCGCCCAGCTCGAAGGCGACAGCCGCTCGTGCTCGTGGTGGATCTCGATCTGCCGCCAGCTCGATCGCCGCATGGCCGACCAGTTCGAACGCCACCTGGTGGGCCGCCGCTAACCCGCAAGCCACTCTTACCGGCTTTCCTCAAGCGCCCCCTCCGGCACGCGGGAGGGAGCGGACCTGCGCCGATCTGGCACCCCAGCCCCGCCCAATCCGCGCGCGCGCCCCTGAAATTTCCCCAACACCACCCGTCCTCAAGCCTCAGGGGACACGCGCCGCGACCGTTTCGGTGTCGGAACGGCGCGTACACGCAACGACTCGCACCGCCGCACCTTGCCTCGCGCAACGCTGCGGCGCAGCCCGACGCGGACCGGCGGGCGAGTCGACACGCGCGCACGCCCCCGGCACGCGGATCGGGCCTCACCAGAGGCGCCCGGCGCGAAAGGCCAGCCTGCGCGCGGGCTTGCACAGGCTGCGCAAAACCGCGCTCCGCAGGCACTATTGCAATTGCGAACTATTATCATAAAAACCTTGCAATTCCTCCGGTTTCCGGCTCTTTCCCGGTTGCAATGTACCCGCGAGGTGAGTAGGGCCGCCTGTGCAAGTAAATGGCGTCTGCCTTTCGCGGGATGAAGCAGGCAGCCTTCAAGTCCGTCAATCCCGCCTTGGGAAGGACAAGCAAGCATCATGGCTCGTAAGAAGATTGCCCTCATCGGCGCCGGCAACATCGGCGGCACTCTGGCGCACCTCGCCGCGCAGAAGGAACTGGGCGACGTCGTCCTGTTCGACATCGCCGAGGGCGTTCCGCAGGGCAAGGCGCTCGATCTCTCGCAGTGCGGCCCGGTTGAGGGCTTCGACGCGCAGATCACCGGGACCAACGACTACGCCGACATTGCCGGCGCCGACGTCATCATCGTGACCGCCGGCGTTCCCCGCAAGCCGGGCATGAGCCGTGACGACCTGCTAGGCATCAACCTCAAGGTGATGAAGTCGGTCGGCGAAGGCATCAAGACGCACGCGCCCGACGCCTTCGTGATCTGCATCACCAACCCGCTCGACGCCATGGTCTGGGCGCTGCGCGAATTCTCGGGCCTGCCCCACAACAAGGTCGTCGGCATGGCTGGCGTGCTCGACTCGGCGCGCTTCTCGACCTTCCTCGCCTGGGAATTCGGCGTCTCGGTGCGCGACGTGACGAGCTTCGTGCTCGGCGGCCACGGCGACACCATGGTCCCCGTCGTCGAATACTCGACCGTCAAGGGCATCCCCGTTCCCGACCTCATCAAGATGGGCAAGTCCACCCAGGAGCGCATCGACGCGATCGTCAAGCGCACCGCGGGCGGCGGCGGCGAAGTCGTCGCGCTGCTCAAGACCGGCTCGGCCTTCTACGCCCCCGCCGCTTCGGCGATCGCCATGGCCGAGAGCTACCTGCTCGACCAGAAGCGCGTCCTGCCCTGCGCCGCCTACCTCGACGGCCAGTACGGCGTTGACGGCATGTACGTCGGCGTGCCCGTGAAGATCGGCGCCGACGGCGTCGAGGAAGTGATCGAGATCGCGCTCAACGACACCGCGAAGGCTGGCCTTCAGGTCTCGATCGACGCGGTCAAGGAACTGGTCGCGGCCTGCAAGGGCATCGACGAAACGCTCGCCTGAGCTCATCAGACCTGTGTGTTAAGGGGCCGGCGCAGGCTGGCCTCTTGCACCCAGACCTCCTAGTACACCGGACCCCGGTCTTTCAGGCCGATCCAGCCCAGGAACAGGAATTCCTCCATGTCCATTCTCGTCGACAAGAACACCAAGGTCATCACGCAGGGTATGACCGGCAAGACCGGCAGCTTCCATACCCAGGCGGCGCTTGACTATGGCACCCAGATGGTTGCCGGCGTGACCCCCGGCAAGGGCGGCACCGATCACCTGGGCCTGCCCCAGTTCGACACCGTTGCCGAAGCCAAGGCCGTGACCGGCGCCAACGCCTCGTGCGTCTACGTTCCGCCCTCGGGCTGCGCCGACGCCATCCTCGAAGCCATCGACGCCGAAATCGAGCTGATCGTGGCCATCACCGAGGGCGTTCCGGTGCTCGACATGGTGCGCGTCAAGCGCGCGCTTTCGGGTTCGAAGTCGCGCCTCATCGGCCCCAACTGCCCCGGCCTGCTCACCCCCGGTGAGTGCAAGATCGGCATCATGCCCGCCAACATCTTCTCGAAGGGTTCGGTCGGCGTGGTCTCGCGCTCGGGCACGCTGACCTACGAAGCCGTGTTCCAGACCACCAACGCAGGGCTTGGCCAGACCACCGCGGTCGGCATCGGCGGCGATCCGGTCAACGGCACCAACTTCATCGACGTGCTCGAACTCTTCCTCGCCGACGACGAGACCAAGTCGATCATCATGATCGGCGAAATCGGCGGCAGCGCCGAAGAAGAAGCCGCGCAGTTCCTCAAGGACGAGGCCAAGCGTGGCCGCAAGAAGCCGATGGCCGGCTTCATCGCGGGCCGCACGGCGCCTCCGGGCCGCCGCATGGGCCACGCCGGCGCGATCGTCTCGGGCGGCCAGGGCGGCGCCGAGGACAAGATCGCGGCGATGGAAGAGGCCGGTATCCGCGTCGCAGCCAGCCCCTCGCTGCTCGGCGAGACGCTGGTCGAGGCGCTCAAGGAAATCGCCTGATCCTTTCAGCCTGCGGGTCTGACCCTGGCGGATCATCCGCCGGGCCAGGCCCGCAGAGCCCCCCGAAGATCGCGCGCGGGCGTTCGCGCGACAACAACCACAAGGCGCCCCCAGCGCCGACAGATCTGCAATCCCACTGCCCGACCTCCCCGGCCCGACAGTGTCCCGACTATTCCTCCATGCGCCGCATTTTAGAGTTTATCGGCGTGAAAAGGTGATCCCATGGGCGACGAAAGTTTCGAGTTCACCCCCGATATGGGCCTTGACGGCCCGCAAGCGGGACCTAGCTGGCAGCGCAAGAACTGGCCCCTCGTCGGCGCCGAGTTCGAAGACGACCTGACCCAGGGGCTCGACCCCTCGGCGCTTCGCATGGTCGTCGAGAAGGCCGCCGCCAAGGGGGGCGCGAAGGTCGACCAGAAGAGCATCGATCAGGCTGCAGCGGATTCGATTCGCGCCATGATGCTCATCCGCACCTACCGCGTGCGCGGCCACATGGCTGCCAACCTCGATCCGCTGGGCCTTGCCAAGCGTGACCTGCCCAAGGACCTGACGCCCGAATACCACGGCTTCGAAGGCGCCGCGCTCGACCGTCCGGTCTATGTCGGCGGCAACCTCGGCCTCGAGTGGACCACGGTGCGCGAACTGGTGCAGATCCTGCAGGCCAACTACTGCGGCAACGTCGGCCTCGAATACATGCACATTTCCGACGTCGAGGAACGCCGTTTCCTTCAGGACCGCTTCGAAGGTCCCGACAAGGAGATCGAGTTCACCCCCGAGGGCAAGAAGGCGATCCTTCAGGCCGTCGTGCGCGGTGAGCAGTACGAGAAGTTCCTCGGCAAGAAGTACGTCGGCACGAAGCGCTTCGGCCTCGACGGCGGCGAATCGATGATCCCGGCGCTTGAAGCCGTGATCAAGTACGGCGGCGCACTCGGCGTTCGCGAGATCGTCTACGGCATGGCCCACCGCGGCCGCCTCAACGTCCTCGCCAACGTGCTCGCCAAGCCCTACAAGGTCATCTTCCACGAATTCTCGGGCGGCACCGCCAACCCCGAGGACGTCGGCGGTTCGGGTGACGTGAAGTACCACCTGGGCACTTCGGCCGACCGCGAGTTCGACGGCATCAAGGTCCACATGAGCCTGATGCCCAACCCCTCGCACCTCGAGACCGTCAACCCGGTCGTGCTGGGCAAGGTACGCTCGTACCAGTCGCTCAACGACGACATCGGCGACGACGTGGGTCCCGGCGCCAAGCACAAGACCGTGCTGCCCGTGCTGATCCACGGCGATGCCGCCTTTGCCGGCCAGGGCGTCGTTTGGGAGTGCTTCGGCCTCTCGGGCGTCAAGGGCTACAACACCGGCGGGTGCATCCATTTCGTCATCAACAACCAGATCGGCTTCACCACGAGCCCGGCCTTCGCGCGCAATTCGCCCTACCCCTCGGACGTCGCCAAGGGCGTCCAGGCGCCGATCCTGCACGTCAACGGCGATGATCCCGCCGCGGTGACCTTCGCCTGCAAGCTGGCGATCGACTATCGCCAGACCTTCGGCCGCGACATCGTGATCGACATGTGGTGCTACCGCCGCTTCGGCCACAACGAAGGCGACGAGCCCGGTTTCACCCAGCCGCTGATGTACGCGCAGATCAAGAAGCATCCCGGTGTCGCCTCGATCTACGCCAAGCGTCTGCAGAGCGAAGGCGTGATCGATGCGAACTTCCTCGGCGAAACCGAAGCCGCCTTCAGCCAGCACCTCGAAGAAGAATTCGAGGCGGCCAAGACCTACAAGTCGAACCAGGCCGACTGGTTCGGCGGTCGCTGGTCGGGCTTCCACAAGCCTGCCGACGCCGAAAGCGCGCGCCGCAATGTGCAGACCGGCATCGATGCCAAGCTGTTCGAAAGCCTGGGCCGCACCCTGACCACCGTGCCTGAGGACCTCACCGTCCACAAGACGCTGGGCCGCGTGCTCAAGGCCAAGGAAGAGATGTTCAACTCGGGCGCCGGGTTCGACTGGGCGACCGCCGAGGCGCTGGCCTTCGGCAGCCTCGTCACCGAAGGCTACGGCGTGCGTCTCTCGGGCCAGGACTGCGAGCGCGGCACCTTCTCGCAGCGCCACGCCGTCTGGGTCGACCAGAAGGACGAGCACAAGTACACCCCGATCAAGACCCTGCCCCACGGCAGCTTCGAGGTTCTCAACTCGACGCTTTCGGAATACGGCGTGCTCGGCTTCGAGTACGGCTACGCCAGCGCCGATCCCAAGACCCTCGTGCTGTGGGAAGGCCAGTTCGGCGACTTCGCCAACGGCGCGCAGATCATCATCGACCAGTACATCGCCTCTTCGGAATCGAAGTGGCTGCGTGCGAACGGCCTGGTGATGCTGCTGCCGCACGGCTACGAAGGCCAGGGCCCCGAGCACTCCTCGGCACGCCTCGAGCGCTATCTCCAGCTCTGCGCGAACGACAACATCCAGGTGTGCAACATCACCACCCCGGCCAACTACTTCCACGTGCTGCGCCGGCAGATGCACCGTCCGTTCCGCAAGCCGCTCATCATCATGACCCCCAAGTCGCTGCTGCGCCACCCGCTGGCCAAGTCGGCGGCCGAGGAGTTCACTGGTGAAGGCCACTTCTACCGTATCCTTTCCGACCCCAAGGCGCCGGAAGACAAGGCTACCAAGAAGGTCATCCTGTGCTCGGGCAAGGTCTTCTACGACCTTCTCGAGGCGCGCGATGAAAACGAGATCGACGACACCCAGATCATCCGCCTCGAGCAGCTCTACCCCTTCCCGAGCGAGGCCTTGGCCCTGCGCCTGTCGCGCATGACCAACCTCGAGGAAATCTGCTGGTGCCAGGAAGAGCCCAAGAACAACGGCGCCTGGTTCTTCGTCGAAAGCGAAATCGAAGCCGCAGCCAAGGAAGCCGGGGTCGCCAATCCGCGCCCGCGCTACGCCGGCCGCAGCGCCTCGGCCTCGCCGGCCACCGGCCTTGCCAAGCGCCACGTCGCCGAGCAGTCGGCGCTGGTCGCCGACGCCCTGCATCTTTCCGTCCGTTCCGAACTCCGTCGCAAGCAGAAGGCTTGAGATAAACCATGACTACCGAAATCAAGGTCCCCACGCTCGGCGAATCCGTCACCGAAGCGACTATCGGCCAGTGGCTGAAGCAGCCCGGCGAAGCGGTTGCCGCTGACGAGCCCATCTGCAGCCTCGAGACCGACAAGGTCGCGATCGACGTCATGGCGCCCCACGCCGGCGTCATGGGCCAGCAGCTCGCCGCCGAAGGCGACACCGTCACCGTCGACGCGCTGATCGCCACCATCGAGGAAGGCTCGGGCGCCGCTGCGGCTCCCGCCGCCGCCCCCAAGGCTGCCGCACCCGCTCCGGCCGCTGCCGCGGTTGCCCCCGCACCGGCTCCGGCCGCCGAGGAAGGCGCGGCGGGCGCCGCCGTGCTGTCACCTGCGGTGCGCCGCGCGGTGCTCGAATACGGCATCGATCCGACCACCATCAAGGGCACCGGCAAGGACGGTCGCATCACCAAGGACGATGTGATCGAGGCCGCCAAGAACAAGCCCGCCGGCTCCNCGCGGCGGGCGCCGCCGTGCTGTCACCTGCGGTGCGCCGCGCGGTGCTCGAATACGGCATCGATCCGACCACCATCAAGGGCACCGGCAAGGACGGTCGCATCACCAAGGACGATGTGATCGAGGCCGCCAAGAACAAGCCCGCCGGCTCCCCGGCGGCGGCCGCTTCGGTTCCTGCGGCTCCTGCCCGCAAGGAAGAGCGTGTCAAGATGACGCGTCTGCGCCAGACCATCGCCAAGCGCCTCAAGAGCGCGCAGAACGATGCCGCGCTGCTCACCACGTTCAACGACGTGGACATGACCGCGGTGATGGAATCGCGCAACAAGTACAAGGACGTCTTCGCCAAGAAGCACGGCATCAAGCTGGGCTTCATGTCCTACTTCGCCAAGGCTTCGGTCCTCGCGCTCAAGGACATCCCCGCCGTCAACGCCCGCATCGACGGTGACGAGATCGTCTATAACGATTACGTCGACATCTCGATCGCGGTCTCGGCGCCCAACGGCCTGGTCGTTCCCGTCGTCAAGGACTGCGACAAGCTCTCCTTCGCGGGCATCGAGAAGGCCATCGCCGACTACGGCAAGAAGGCCAAGGAAGGCACGCTGACCATGGCCGACATGGCGGGCGGCACCTTCACCATCTCGAACGGCGGCGTGTTCGGCGGCCTGATGTCGACCCCGATCATCAACCCCCCGCAGTCGGCCGTGCTCGGCCTGCACCGCATCGAGGACCGCCCTGTGGTCCGCAACGGCCAGATCGTGATCCGCCCGATGATGTACATCGCGCTCAGCTACGATCACCGCATCATCGACGGTCGCGAGGCGGTTACCGCGCTCAAGACCATCAAGGAAGCGATCGAGGACCCCACGCGCCTCCTCATCGACCTTTGATCGCGTCGCCCCCGCTGCGGCGGGGGCCCCGCTTTTCTCTGTTTCCCGTTCAGCGGGATCCCCATCGCGAATGGGGATGACGAACGAACAACTGGAGCCGGACAATGGCTGATTACGATTACGACCTGCTTGTCATCGGTGCGGGCCCGGGTGGCTACGTCGCCGCGATCCGCGGTGCGCAGCTGGGTCTCAAGACCGCCTGCGCCGAAGGGCGCGAGACGCTCGGCGGGACCTGCCTCAACGTGGGTTGCATCCCCTCCAAGGCGCTGCTGCACGCCTCGGAATACTTCGACGCGGCCAAGAACGGCGCGATGGCGAGCATGGGCATCAAGGTGACCCCCGAGCTCGACCTCGACACCATGCAGGGCCAGCGCAAGGACGCGGTCAAGGGCCTGACCGGCGGCATCGAGTTCCTGTTCAAGAAGAACAAGGTCGACTGGCTCAAGGGCTACGCCCAGTTCAAGGACGCCCACACCGTCGAGGTGGGTGGCGAGACCAAGACCGCCAAGAACATCGTCATCGCCACCGGCTCGTCGGTCACCCCGCTTCCGGGCGTGACGATCGACAACGCGGGCGGCGTGGTCGTTGACAGCACCGGTGCGCTCGAACTGTCCAAGGTTCCGGGCAAGATGGTCGTGATCGGCGGCGGCGTGATCGGGCTCGAGCTCGGTTCGGTCTGGCGCCGTCTGGGCGCCGAGGTGACCGTGGTCGAATTCCTCGACCAGCTGCTCCCCGGCATGGACATGGACGTGCGCAAGGAAGCGTCCAAGATCTTCAAGAAGCAGGGCATGGCGCTCAAGCTCAAGACCAAGGTCACGGGCGTCGAGGTCGTTGACGGGGCCGCCAAGGTCACCGTCGAGCCCGCCGCGGGCGGCGAGGCCGAAGTGCTCGACGCCGACGTCGTGCTCGTCGCGATTGGCCGCAAGCCCAACACCGATGGCCTCGGCCTCGACAAGATCGGCCTCGAGCTCAACGCGCGTGGCCAGATCGAGACCGACCACGACTTCGGCACCAAGGTCGATGGCGTCTGGGCGATCGGCGACGTCATCCCCGGCCCGATGCTCGCGCACAAGGCCGAGGACGAAGGCGTTGCCGTGGCGGAGAACATCGCAGGGCTGACCGGCATCGTGAACCACGACGTCATCCCCGGCGTGGTCTACACCCAGCCCGAAATCGCCGGCGTCGGCCTCACCGAGGAAGCCGCCAAGGAGAAGGGCAAGGTCAAGGTCTCCAAGTTCCCGATGCTCGCCAACTCGCGCGCCAAGACCAACCACGAGCCCGACGGCTTCGTGAAGGTCATCGCCGACGCCGAGACCGACCGCGTGCTTGGCGTGTGGTGCATCGCTTCGGTGGCCGGCACGATGATCGCGCAGGCAGCGCAGGCGCTCGAATTCGGGGCGACCAGCGAAGACATCGCCTACACCTGCCACGCGCACCCCACGCACTCCGAGGCGATCAAGGAAGCCGCGATGGGCATTTCGGGCAAGCCGATCCACATGTGATCGACGACCGGCCCCGGACGGGGAGCATCCGTCCGCCTGCCACGGCAGGAAAGGCTGCAAGGAAAGAAGGGGCGGTGCCGCGCGGCGCCGCCCCTTCCTTCGTTTGGACCTGCCCTATTCGCCTCGGGCAAACGCCAAGCTATGTCGCCCGCAGGCAACAAAGCGGCAAGCCCGGAGCGCTAGTCTCCTCCTTGCCCCACCCGCGGGGCAGCCGACCCGAAGAGGGTGCGCTATCGCTTTTGGGAGAGAGGACGATGCTGATGGCCAGTGACCCTGCGCCGCGCTTGCGCGTGACTATACCCCCCCTGCACGCGAACCCGGCCGCAAGGCCATCCATCCGATAGCCACCCCCTTCCCGGCGCAGGCCCCGTGCAACCCGTGCAAGGGGTCTGGCCGTGCAAGGGGTCTGGCCGCGCCCAGGCCGACCCGATGCCTGCCGCGCGCCCCCGGTGTCCGAACGCACCACGTCCTGGACACCGGGGCATTGGGTCCCATGCCCTGCAGCGCGAAGGAACGTTTCGCGCACCGTCCCGTGCCCCTGGCCGCCCCCGACGATCCCCATCCCGCTTGCGCTGGCGCGCCGCCGCCCGTTGACGCGTCCCACGCACCGTAGAGCGCAAAAAACGAAAGCCCTGCCTGCAACCTTGGCCCCATAGGCCCAGTGCGTTGAAAATCGGCCGCTTTTGTCGTTTCAGAACGGGGGCAAGCGGTTTCCTGCACGCTGCGGGCCACTCAAAAACATTCGCATGGCGAATATTTATCCCGTTTCGCTTTCCAATCTAGGACACATGTACGAATACCCCCGCGCCCCGACCCGTGGGCCTTGCATTCCCATCTCCTCCCCTTTCACATCGAGGACATTCGTTGAGCATCCTGATCCTTGCCGCAGCCGCAGCGGCCTCGCTTCCCGTTCATAGCGTCGCCCTCGAACAGGATGGCCAGCGCTACACGGTCGACTATATCGCCCACCTCTCCACCCGTTCGAAGGTCGAAGGCGTTCGCCCGCCCAGCCGCGGCGGGTTCCAGCGCTGCGTAACCAAGGCCAGGCTCAGCGTCGAGCGGCGCATCACCGACCCCGCCTCGGGCGCCTCGATGAGCGCGATGCTCCCCGGCGAGACCCAGGTCTCCGACAGCCGCGTGGGCCGCTGCGGCGCCTTTGACGAGCGCGCCGACGATCTGGTCGCCGCCAGGGCCGATACCATCACCGCGCACCTCACCAGGACCGCCGCAGCCGACAAGCCGCACGCCCTGGCGACGATCACCGCCGCCCGGTCCTTGGCCGCGCGCTGATTGGACGCTATGCGAAGCCGCATGACGACCCGGAATTTTCCCGCGATCATCGCGGCTTCGCTGTCCCCCCTGGCCTTTCTCGCGCCCATCGGTGCCCACGCGCAGGCAACGCTTGATGCCTCCGCCTCGCTCGAGGCGAGCACCGACATCCGTGATCGCGGCCTCAGCCAGACCGGCGGCAAGCTCGGCGTCGCGCTCGATGGCTCACTGCCGATCACGCAGAACCTCGTGATCGACGCCAAGGCCGAGACCCTGCGCGGATCGAACCGCAACGGCGACAGCCAGTTCGGGCTCGAGATCGCCCCGCATTTCGTCGCCTCGAGCGAGGGATGGGATTTCACAGCGGGCGCGCGCGGTCACATCTACGCCGATGCAGGAGAGCTTGATTACGTCGAACTCGAAGGCTCGGTCTCGCGCACGCTGGGCCCCGCCTGGTTGACGCTGAACGCCGACTATGCCCCCTCGCAGGACGCCATCGGCGGCTCCAACCTTTATCTCCAGGCAAACCTGGGCCTCGGTATCCCCGGCACGCCGCTCACCGCTTACGCCGGGGTCGGCCACACGATGGGCACGACGAGCAACGCGGTACGCGCGGTGCGCCTGCGGCCCGATGGCGACTATACCGACTGGTACCTGGCGATCGAACGCGCGCACCTCAACTTCACCGTCGGCATGGAACTGACCGGGACGAGCATCGATCAGGACGCCGCGCGCGACACCCGCTACTGGGACAACGACACCGGCACGCGCGTCTCGGGCTACATGCGCGTCGCGTTCTGATCGCGCCCGCATCCGACTGAGAACACCGCTCTTCCCCCGACAGGCCGCTGCCCCGTGCTGACCCCGCTGCTGACCGTCCTTCCCGTCTTCGCGCTGATCTTCGCCGGGTGGCTTGCCGGGAGACTGCGCGCGCTTGGCCCGCAGGCGACGAGCGAGCTCAACCGCTTCGTCGTCTGGCTGGCGCTGCCCGCCCTGCTGTTCGAGATCGTCGCCAAGGCGCACTCCAGCGAACTGTGGCGACCCGGCTTCCTGGCCGTCCTGGTGCTCGGCACGATGGGCACCTTCGCGCTGACGATTGCGCTCAACCGACGCCATGGCCTTGCCGATGCGACGATCGACGGGCTCAACGCGGCCTATGCCAACAGCGGCTACATGGGCTTTCCGATCATGGCGGTGGTGCTGGGCGCCGCCGGGCGACCGCTCACGCTGATCTCGGTCCTGGTGACGGTTTGCGTGCTCTTCGCCACGGGCATCGTGCTGATCGAGGCGGCCGGGCAGAAAGCCGCCTCACCGGGGCGGCTGGTGCTCAAGGTCGCGCGCCGCGTGCTCTCAAACCCGCTGGTCGCCGCGCCGCTCGCGGCCAGCCTGTTCCCGATCAGCGGACTGGGCGTGCCCGCCCCGCTCGACAGCTTCCTGACGATGCTGGGCGGCGCGGCGAGCCCCTGCGCGCTCGTCGCGCTCGGCCTGTTCCTCGCCGCCGAGCGCAGCGCCGCGCCCGCCCCGCGCGGGCGTATCAGCGCGCTCATCGCGCTCAAGCTCATCGCCCAGCCGATCGTCACCTGGTTGCTGGCCGCCAAGGTCTTCGCGCTTTCGCCGGTCGAAACCCACGCCGCAGTGATCCTCGCCGCGCTCCCCACCGGAACCGGCCCGTTCATGCTCGCCGAATTCTACGGCCGCGAAGCCGAGGTGACCGCGCGCGTGGTCCTCGTCTCGACGATCCTCTCGCTCGCCACGATCACCGGCACCTTGTGGTGGGCGCTTTAGCCGGGCGCCTCGCCATGCTACCCGCGCGTCCATGTCCGATAGCCCCAGCCATCTCGCCGACCGCACGCTGACCCGCGCCGACCTTCTCGCGCTGGGAGACGAACCGCACACGCTTGTCGACTGCGATCTGGCCGAAGCGGATCTTTCAGGCCTCGATCTCGCGCGCTGGACGTTCGAACGCTGCGACCTGCGCGCGGTGGACCTGCGCGGCGCGAACCTGGAAGGCTCTCGCCTGCACGCCGCCCGCGCGGCCCGTGCGCAGCTCACCGGCGCGGACCTTGGCGAAGCGCAGGTTTCGCGCTGCGACCTCAACAACGCCCGCCTCGCGCGCGCCACGCTTTCGGGCGCGGTCATCACCGGCTGCAAGCTCACCGGCGCGGACCTCACCGAAACGCGCGCCTTCGATGTACGGATCGAAGAGACGCTGCTCGTCAACGCGCGCCTTCAGGGCTGGAGCTTTCGGCGCAAGACGCTCGAACGGCTCGATTTCACCCAGGCCGACCTTACCGCCTGCGATTTTCGCGAGGCCACGTTCGTCGAAAGCAGCCTGCGCGAGGCCACGCTCGACAAGGCCCGCTTCGAAGGCGCGGACCTGCGCGGCGCGGACCTTGGCGGCGTGCGGCTGGGCGACGCCGCCCGCTTTCGCGGCGCGACGATTTCGCGCGCGCAGGCCGGAGAGCTGCTCGGCGAGTTGGGGTTGAAGGTTCGCTAGGAAGAAGAAGAAGAAGAAGAAGAAGAAGAGAATCCGAGGGCCATCGCCCTCGGGCTCCCGAACTGTAGACCTCAGCGCTGTCGCGCAGCGCCGGTCGAGAAAGGTGAGGTGGACAGTCTGGGGAGCCCGAGGGCGATGGCCCTCGGATTTTACCCTTTCCCCTGCTCTCGCCTGCCCCGACCCAGCGGAAACCCGCCTCAAACCCCCTTGGGATAGACCGGTTCGATATCCACCGGCAGCGCCCCCATCGCGGCGACGGCGGCCTCCGCCTCGGGATCGAGCTTCGCCCACTTAGCCATGAAGGCCTTGGTCCCCTCGTAGTCGCCCGTCGCCTGGAGCATCAGGATGTCGTGGAGCAGGTCGCGGATTCCCGTGCGCATCCTGGCATCGTCGATCACGTAGCGCCTGGCGGCGGCATCGTAGGTGAAGGCGCCGTGCGCGCGCAGATAGCCGTACTGCAGCGCCGCGCCCTTGCCGTGCGCCTCGACCGCACCAAAGCGCACCGCACGGAAGATCCCGGTAAAGTACGTCGCGAAAAGCTGCGGCTTCTCGGCCACCGGCAGCGCGCCCTTGTCCATCAGGAACAGGATGTTCCACGCCCCCGCAACGTCGGCCTTGGCCTCCTCGAGCGCCGAGTTCTGTTCCTTGAGCATCGCATCGACGGTGGTCTTGCGGCCATCGACCACGATCGTCCCCGGCCCGAGGCTGTGCGAGAGTTCGTGGAACAGCGTCTCGAACTGCATGTATTTCTTCTCGACCAGCGCGGCCTGCGCGGGTTCGAGCACCATCGCCCCCATGGGCTTGAGGATACGTTCGAACTTGGCGCCCAGCACGTTGGAGAGGATCACCTTTTTCGCGCCCTTGGCCTCGCGCACGCGCTCGTCGTTGGGCAGGTTGAAGGCGACCGTCTGCGGGCCGGGCACGTTGTCGCCCCCGCCGTGGACCTGTTCGGCCACCGCGATCGGGCTGGCGAAGCCGCGCTGGAAGTTCTTGTACTGGTCCTCGATCGGCAGGTTGGCTTCCATGTCGCGCAAGTAGGTCTTGTACTTGGCAAGCGCGGCGGACTGTTCGGGGTCCTTGAGCGTGACGAAGCTCTCGAACGCGGTCTTCGCGCCCATCAGCCGATCGGTGTAGACCTCGTAAGGCCCGATCGCGACCTCGATCGGCGTGCCTTCAAGGTCCATCCAGGCCAGTTCGCTGGCGAAATACTGGTCGGTGCGAAAAGCGTTGGCGCGCAGCCGCAAAAACGTGCGCAGGCTTGGGTTCGAGGTGATGGCGGCCGCCTTGTCGAGCAGCTTGGCGGCGGGTTCGAGCCATTCGCGGTAGGCCTGCGAATAGGGGATCGCGACCAGCGCATCGCCCTTGCGCCGCACCACCGTATAGGGGCCGAGCAGCGCCGCCTTTTGGTCAGGGTGCGCCGCGATGTAAGCGTCCAGCTCAGCGCGGGTCAGGTCCTCGGGATAGAACCCCGCGCCTTCGGGCATCGGCGCCGTGCCCCAGAACGGATGCAGTTCGGCCAGTTCGTCCCAGGGGCCGAAATTGCGATCGAACATCGTGAGCAGAAGATCGCGGTCGGCGCGGCGGCTGACCGCGATCGCGCGGCGCACCTGCGGGTTTTCGGCGTAACGCTGGCGCAGATAGACCTCGCTCAAGAGGTCCGAGGCCTGGATCAGCAGGTTGACCACCTGGCGCTCCTCCGGGCTGAGGAAGGCGGTGTCGACCTCCATGTCGATCGTCGCGAGCTTGGCCTTCTGCGCGGCCATGTCGTAGTCGGGTACGGTCTGCGCCGCCGAGGCCGGAACCGCCCCGAGCGCGGGCGCGGCGCCCGCCATCAGCAGGGCGAGCGTGGTGAGTGTCTTGCGGTAGGCCATCGGGTCGCATCCATCGTGTGTCGTGTCACGCGCGACCCTAGTCCCGGTGGCCCCCAAGGCAAGCCCCTCCCCCTTTCGCCTTCAACTTCGCCTTCACCGGCTGGCCGCGTTTTTCCGTTGACCATCAGGGAGCACCCGGCTTTTTTCCGGAAAGCGCGGGTGGTATGTCCGCCCGCATGATCACGCCGCCCGATACCCCCGTCCTTCCCGCCGCCGTCGACCTCTTCGCGATCGGTCTCTTCGCGCTTTCGGGGGCCTTGTCGGGGACGCGCAGCCAGCAGACCTACGTCACCGTCGCCTTCTTCGCGCTCATCGCCGGGGTTGGCGGGGGCACGGTGCGCGACGTGCTGATCGGCGCGCCGGTGTTCTGGGTCCACGATCGCTTCGTGGCCCCGGTGTGCATCGCGGTGGCGACGCTGGCCTGGTTCACCCCGCCCAACTGGTACAACATGCGCATCCTGGTCTGGGCCGATGCGCTGGGGCTTGCGGTCTATTCGGTGCTGGGCACGATCAAGGCGCTGGGCTGGGGCGTGCCGCCGGTGCCCTCGTTCCTGATGGGGGTGATGACCGGCTGTGCGGGCGGCATCATCCGCGACGTGATCGCAGGGCAACCCTCGATCCTGATGCGCCCCGAACTCTACGTCACCGCCTCGGCGCTCGCCTCGGCGGCGGGCGCGCTGATGATCGCGCTGGGGGTCGCGCCGATCACCGCCTGGATCGTTGCCGCGCTGATCGGCTTTGGCCTTCGCGGCGCGGCGATCCACTGGTCGATCGGCCTGCCCGCGCATCCCGGCGTGCGCAACAAACAAGAGCCGCCCTCGATGTGAGGACGGCTCTCGCTGCGACCCGAGGCGTTGGGCCCCGGTTATGGTGTTTCGCTTCAGATCATCGCGTGGCCATCGACTGCGACCGAGCGCACGTGCCCATCGCCATCGATGCTGCAGGCAAAGCCGCGCCCGTCGGCAAGCTTGCCCTCGACCGCGATGCGGCCGTTGAAATTGTTGACCTTGTCGACCGTGTCGACCCGGTTGGAGCCCGAACGCTCGATCTCACCGGTGCAGGTATCGACCGCCATGCCAAAGCCACCCGAGCCGCTCGCCTTCTCGGCACCGTCAGGCGCGGGATAGCCCGCCTCGCCTTCGACCGGGCCGCCCGGATAGGCCGGAGTAGCGCCCGAACTTACCGAAGCCTCGGCGTGATCGTCGGCATAGCCGTCATGATCCCAGCTGTCCGAACTCGAAGCGCTCTCTTCGGTCTTGGCCTTGCTCGCACTGCTGGCCGCGCTGGCGATCGCGGCGATACCGCCCACGATGAGCAGCCCGGCGAGCAGGTCGCCGCCGTCCGGCCCGCGATCGTAGCGGTGGTGGTGGTGATGCGGCGGGGGCGGCGGTCCGCCCCAGCCCTGCGCCATGGCCGGGGACACGGTGAGCGCGCCGGCAGCCAGTGCGGCGAGAGAGACACAGACACGCGAACGCAGAAAGGTCATGACTACAGATCCAAACCCGGCGCGCACGGTTCGCGCCGTCCAACTATCGCCGGTAAAAGTGGACGATTCGCGCTTTCGATAGCCTGAACCGCCCACTTTCGCGCCCCACCTCCGGGTGATTTTACGTGATTTTACATAGAAAAGGGCGGTCAGGGGCGATACCGCCGGTTTCCAATCGACTTGCCGCCGCCCTTCTCACAATCCCGCGATGCCCGAAAATCCCAGATTGCGGATGCCGCCAGCGCGATTCACACGGCAGGTGAAGCGGCCCGTATCGTCCCGGCCCCAGCGCGCGCGCTGTTCGACCGCAATGCGCCCTTCGACCTTGAAGCCGTAGTCCTTGCGATCGACATCGCTGATCCGCGTGACCCGCGCCCGTCCACCCGCATAGGCGTGGCGCCTGGCGCTGCGCGTCGCCGCTGCAACGCACTGGTCGACCGCTTCACGCGCGCTTACCGCACGGTAGCGTCGGTCGCGGCCGTAATAGCCTCTGCCATCGCGTCCATCGTGATAGCGATCGTCGCGGGAATAGCTGGCGTTCCGGTCGTTGTTCGACGAGGCCGCGAGCGCGGCAATCCCGCCCACGACCAGCGCGCCGGCAATCACCGTCGCGGCATCCACGCCGCCACCGTTATCGCGCGCCAGCGCGGCGCCGGGAACGGAGGCGACCATCGCACCGGCCGCCACGGTCCCGACCAGACTCTTGCCAAGAGTGGTGTTCATCAGGGGTGACATAAGCCTCTCCTCCTTGGTTTTGCGCACCCGGCCCGATTGCCCGGTGTCCGATGCGTTCTACCAAGGCGGCGCTGAGGGCGTGCTGAACCCTTGCGACAGCCGTCGTTCATATTTTTACCATTTTACATGAACAGCCATCCCTCAGGAACCGAAAGACCCGTCCACTGCGCCATGAAGGCCATGATGTCGGCCGCTTCCTCGATCGCCTTGTCGGTCGGCTTGCCCGAACCATGCCCGGCGCGCGTCTCGATGCGAATGAGGTGCGGCTTCACGCCGATCCGCGCGTGCTGGAGCGCGGCCGCGTACTTGAACGAATGGCCCGGCACCACGCGGTCGTCGGTGTCCGCCGTGGTCACCAGCACGGCCGGATACGCGGCCCCTTCACGGATATTGTGGTAGGGCGAATAGTCCAGCAGGACTCGGAAATCCGCCTCGCGGTCGGGGTGGCCGTAGTCGTCGACCCAGTAGCGCCCGGCGGTGAAGCGGTCGAAGCGCAGCATGTCCATCACGCCGACCTGCGGCACCGCGGCGGCGAACAGGTCGGGGCGCTGGTTGGTCACCGCGCCGACCAGAAGCCCCCCGTTCGAACCGCCATTGATCGCCAGCCCGCCTTCGCGCGTGATCCCCTGCGCCTTGAGATACTCGGCCGCGGCAATGAAATCGTCGAACACGTTCTGCTTGTTCGCGCGGCGCCCGCCGTCGTGCCATTCGCGCCCGTATTCCCCCCCGCCGCGCAGGTTCGCCACGACATAGGCGCCGCCCGCCTCGACCCAGGCCAGCCGCGAGGCCGAAAAGCCGGGCGTCAGGGCAATGTCGAACCCGCCATAGCCATAGAGGATCGTCGGCACCGGCTTGCCCGCCGCGGCCACGTCCTTGCGGCGGAACACGAACATCGGCACCCTGGTCCCGTCCTTCGACGGGTAGAAGCGCTGCTCGACGACGAAATCCTCGGGATCGAAGTCCATCTTCGGTTCGGCGAAGGGTTCGGACACGCCGGTATCGATGTCCATGCGGAAGATCGAAGCCGGGCGGTTGAAGCTCGAAAAGGCGTAGAAGGTTTCCGGGTCGCCCGGCTTGCCGCGAAAGCCCGAGGCGGTGCCGATGCCGCTCATCGTCACGTCGCGCACGCGCTTGCCGTCGAGACTGACGATCTCGGCATGGCTGGCGGCATCGCGCATGTAGTTGAGCACCAGCTGGTTGCCGACGATCCCGGCGCGTTCGAGCAGCTCCTCACGCTCGGGCACGATCTGGGTGAAGCGCGCGCCCTGCCTGTCCATATCGACCCGCACGAGGCGCTTGCGCGGCGCATCCTGGTTGGTGACGAACCACAACGCGTCGCCCACCCCTTCGACCAGCGACCAGGCATCGTGGAAGCCGGTGACAATCGAGCGCGGCGCCCAGTCGCGGCTCGAAAGATCGATCGCGTGGACCTCGTAGCGCGCGTCGGTGCCGATGTGCGAGGTGATCACCGCCCAACGGCCATCCTGTGTCACTTCGGCGCTGTGGCCGTATTCGGGATGCTCGGGCGTGGCATAGACCACGCGATCCTCGCTCTGCTCCGTACCCAGTGCGTGGTAGTAGACCTTCTGGTCGAAGTTGCGGCTCTGGAACGCCTCGCCTTCGTCCGGCTCGGGGAAGCGCGAATAGAAGAAGCCCTTCTCGCCCAGCCAGGACAGGCCCGAGAACTTGACCCAATGGATCGTGTCGGCCAGCGGCTCGCCGCTCTTCACGTCGAGCACGCGCACCGTGCGCCAGTCGCTGCCACCGTCCTGCACGCTGTAGAGCAGGTACTTGCCCTTGTGCGAGGGCACCCAGCTGGCCAGCGCGGTCGCCCCGTCGCTGGCCCAGGCGTTGGGATCGATCAACAGGCGCGGTTCGCCGTGAAGCCCCTCGCGCACGAACAGCTGGGCCTGGTTCTGAAGCCCCGAATTACGGATGTAGAAGTAGCGCTTGCCCGCCTTTTCCGGCAGACCGAAGCGTTCGAAGTCGAGCAGCGCCTGCCCGCGCCGGGCGAACCACGCGCGTTGCGGCAGGGCCTTCAAGTAGGCGTCGGTGAACGCGCTTTCACGCGCCACCCAGTCGGCCACCTCGGCATCCTCGCGCACGTCGGCTTCGAGCCAGCGGTAGGGATCGGCGACCTCGCTACCGAAGTGGGTTTCGACAACGGTGTCGCGGCGGCTTTCGGGATAGGTCATCTGGGTCATGTCGCCCGCCAAGATGGGCGCTGGGGCAAGCCCCGACAAGAGCGCGCCGATCGCCCAAAGCACGCGCAAGGCCCTGCGCCCTATCGATAACACCCCTGCCCCCTTCGCCGCCAAACGAAAAAACGGCCGCGAGATTGGCATCCCGCGACCGTTTCTTGCAATGCATTTTTCGCGGGCGTTCCGGCTAGCGGGCCGCCCTGCAAAAGACTTACGCCTCGGCGTAGTCTTCCGCCTCGTTCATGACCGGGCCCGAATCCTGGCCCTTGGCCTCGGTGTCACGGTCGACGAGTTCGATGATCGCGATGGGCGCGGCGTCCGAAGCGCGGAAACCGGCCTTGATGATGCGGGTGTAGCCGCCGTTGCGGTCGGCGTAACGCTCGGCCAGCACTTCGAACAGCTTCTTTTCCTGCGCATCGTCCATGATCTTGCTGTGCGCAAGACGACGGTTCGACAGGCCACCATGCTTGGCCAGCGTGATGAGCTTTTCGATGTAGGGACGCAGTTCCTTCGCCTTGGGCGTGGTGGTCTGGATCTGCTCGTGCTTGATGAGCGCTGCAGCCATGTTGCGCAGAAGGGCGGCGCGGTGGCCGGACTTGCGCTGCAGCTTGCGGCCCGAATACTTGTGACGCATGGGTCTTCTTCCTGTTCGTCAGGCAGCCGTGATGAGGTACTGCCAGCCGGGCGATGCGGATACGGCCATCGCCCCTAACCGTGTTCACGTGTTCGTGAAGAGGCGCCCTAATGCCGATTTCGCGCAAGGAGTCAAGATTCGATACTCCAGCGCTGCCCTGCGCGGCGTAGAAACCGGGCCGCGCCGAGGTTGTAAATAAAAGTCGCGCTTATTTCCCCCTTAACATTGTCCGGCTATCCCCATCGGCATGACCCTTAGTCCGAACGCGCCCATCCCGCCGCGTAGTCCTGCCCGCATCCTTGTCGTCTTCGGCACCCGGCCCGAGGCGATCAAGCTGTTCCCGGTGATCCACGCGCTCAAGGCCGACCCGCGCTTCGAATGCGTGGTCTGCGTTTCGGCCCAGCACCGCCAGATGCTCGACCAGGTGCTCGCGATCGCAGGGATCGTGCCCGACCACGATCTCGACGTGATGCAGCCCGACCAGACGCTCGACGCGCTGACCGCACGGCTCCTGACCGGGCTCGGCACGGTCATGGACACGGTCAAGCCCGACCGGGTGATCGTCCAGGGCGACACCGCCACCGCGATGGCCGGCGGGCTCGCGGCCTATTACCGCCAGCTGCCGGTCGACCATGTCGAGGCGGGCCTACGCTCCTACAACATCTATCACCCCTGGCCCGAGGAGGTGAACCGCAAGATCATCGGCGCGCTGGCCAGCCTGCATTTCGCGCCGACCCCAACCGCGCAAGAGGCGCTGCTGCGCGAAGCGATCGATCCCGCGCGCGTGCACGTCACCGGCAACACGGTGATCGACGCGCTGCACTGGGTCAGCGCCGCGATCGAACGCCATCCCGACCTCGCCACCGATCTCGCTCCGCTCGAGGCGCGCTTTGCCGGCAAGCGCATCGTCGGCGTCACCAGCCACCGGCGCGAGAATTTCGGCGAGGGCATGGAGCAGATCGCAACCGCCATCCGCCAGATCGCCGAGCGCCCCGATACCGCGGTGATCTTCCCCGTCCATCTCAACCCCAACGTGCGCCGGGTGATGACCGCACGGCTGGCCGGGCTGGACAACGTGGCGCTGATCGAACCGCTCGACTACCCGCACTTCGCACGCCTGCTCGCGATCGCCGAGATCATGCTGACCGATTCGGGCGGCGTGCAGGAGGAAGCCCCCGCGCTCGGCAAGCCGGTGCTCGTCATGCGCGAGACGACCGAGCGGCCCGAAGGCGTCGCGGCGGGCACCGCACGGCTGGTCGGCACCGATGCACCCCGCATCGTTTCCGAAATTTCAACCTTGCTCGACGATAGGGATTCGTACGAGGCTATGGCGCGCGCGCACAACCCGTTCGGGGATGGCACCGCCGCGCGCCGGATCGTGGAGGCGCTCGCGCATGAAATCGGATACTAAACCCAGCGTCTGCGTCGTCGGCCTTGGCTACATCGGCCTGCCCACGGCGGCGGTGATCGCCCGCGCGGGCTGCACGGTGCTGGGCCTGGACGTCACGCAAAGCGTGGTCGACACGATCAACCGCGGCGAAATCCATATCGAGGAAGTCGATCTCGACGGGCTGGTACGCGGCGTGGTCGCGCGCGGGCTGCTGTCAGCCTCGACCCAGGTCGCCCCGGCCGACGTCTTCGTGATCGCGGTCCCCACCCCCTTCGACAAGGACCACGCGCCCGACATCTCCTATGTCCTGGCGGCGGGCCGGACCATCGCCCCGGTGCTCAAGACGGGCGACGTGGTGATCCTGGAATCGACCTCGCCGGTCGGCACGACCGAGCAGCTGCGCGACCTGATCGCCGGGCTGCGCCCCGACCTCAAGGTGCCCGGCCTCACCCACGAAACGCCCGACATCGCGATCGCCTACTGCCCCGAGCGCGTGCTTCCCGGCCGCATCCTCGAGGAACTCACCAACAACGACCGCTCGATCGGCGGCATTACCCCGCGCTGCGCGCGCAAGGCGCTGGCCTTCTACAAGCGCTTCGTGCGCGGGGCTTGCGTCACCACCGACGCGCGCTCGGCCGAGATGACCAAGCTGGTCGAGAACGCCTATCGCGACGTCAACATCGCCTTTGCCAACGAACTGTCCATGGTGTCGGACGCCATGGGGCTCGACGTGTGGGAGGTCATCCGCCTGGCCAACCGTCACCCGCGCGTCAACATCCTGACGCCCGGCCCCGGCGTCGGCGGGCACTGCATCGCGGTCGACCCCTGGTTCATCGTGCACGGCGCGCCCGACCAGACCCCGCTGATCCGCACCGCGCGCGGGGTCAACGACGGCAAGATGCACCATGTCGTCGCCAAGGCGGAAGCGCTGATCGAGGCGCACCCGGAGGCGAAAGTCGCGTGTCTCGGCCTCGCCTTCAAGGCCAACATCGACGACTTTCGGGAAAGCCCGGCGCGCTTCATCACCAGTCGGCTGGTGCGCCGGTTCGGGGACCGCATCAGCGTGGTCGAGCCCTACGCCGCCGAGCTGCCGATCGAATTCACCGACACCGGCGTGGCGCAGATCGACATCGACGAGGCGCTCGAGGCCTGCGACATCTTCATCGTCCTGGTCGACCACGACGTGTTCAAGGTCGTGCCGCTGGCCGAACGCGCGGACAAGCTGGTCTACGACACCCGCGGCATCTGGCCCGACCAGCCCCGCGTGGTGCGCGAGGAGGAAGCCCGGCTCAAGCTCGTCGGCTGAGACGCGCCCAAATACTCCGAAATGGCGCAAATGCTCCGAAATGAATAGATTCGGGCGCGCCGGTGCAGGGCCCCTCATCGGGCACCCACGGGCAGGCCTTCCGACACGATTTGTCGCGCCGGAATAACGCTTCGTCGTCATGCGAACACGATGTAAGACGATAGCGTGTGCATCGATACGGGCTTTCCCGTAGAGATGGGACATTAAAACCGCTTAACCGAGGTCGCCCCCATGGACCCTGCCCTGACCAAGATCGCGCGCGCCCACGCCCTGCTGGTCGAGGCGCTGGCCCTGCTCGACGAACGCGAATTCCTCGTCGAAGCGGCCTTCGTCCAGACGGCGCTCGACCGGGTGGGCGAAACGATCGGCATCCTGCCCAGCGAAGCCAACGCCCCCAGCGCGCAGGACTGACGCCCCATCCTCTCCCGCCAGCGGGCGGTTGGTTCGGTGAACGTACCGGCCAGCCACGACCACCCAGGCCGCGCCCCGGCTCAGATCCCCGCGTACCAGGCGTAAGCCCCGTTATCCTCCCAATACCCGCCCTTGCCGCCGTGGATCGCGGCGAGCGAGGCGACCGCCTCGATCCGGGTGACGAACTTGGCCTGCTTGTAGCCCAGCTGCCGCTCGACCCTTAGGCGCAGCGGCGCCCCGTGCGCCTCGCTCAGCGGTGCGCCGTTCATCTGCCAGGCGAGGATGGTCTGAGGGTGAAAGGCGTCGAGCCGGTCGATCGATTCGTAATAGGGGCGAGCGTGGTAGAGATCGGCGCAATGGAACACCACGTAGCGCGCTTCAGGCCGCAGCCGGGCGAGGGTCACCACGCTGGCAAGCTGCGGCCCCTGCCATTCGCCGATCGCGCTCCACCCTTCCACGCAATCGTGCCGGGTGATCTGGCGGCGCTGGGGCAGCCCACGCAGCGCGTCAAGCGACAGGTCGAGCGCGCGCTCGACCAGCCCCTCGACCCGCAGCGACCAGCCCGCAAAACCCTGCGCGAGCTGGCGACGGTAAAGCGCATCGGCAACCGTACGGCTGCCGTTGGCGCGAAACTCGGGCGAGAGGTCCGCCTTTGTATATTCGCGCGCCAGCGCCTCCCCGCCGAGCGCGCGCTGGCTCACCCGATGGAAATCCTCCGCGCTTTCAAGCGTCTTGCGAAAGCTGGGATTGTCGAACAGCGCATCGCATCCGGACAACGCCAGCCCTGTGGCGGTGAGTGAGCCGGTGCGGATCAGGCCCCGGCGACTGAGCAGCAGACGGCTCACTGGTTCTCCTCCACCCGCGCGGTTCTCCCGCCCGGCAGCCGGAACCGCCCGGTAACGATCGCACGCAGCTGGTTGATCGGTCCGCTCAGCAGGACCATCGCCATGTGCACGAGAAAAAAGCCGACGAGCCCCGCCGCGCACAGGAAATGCACCGAGCGCGCGCTCTGCCGCCCGCCGAAGACCTCGCTCAGCACCGGCGCCCAGGCATCGGTCCCCGGAGACATCGCCAGCCCCGTCGCGATCATCGCGGGCAGGAGGCCGAACAGCACCCCCGCATAGGCCAGCTTCTGCAGCACCGAATAGCGCAGCGCCGCGGCGCCCGTTGGAAAGCGCAGCCGCGCGTGATCCCTGACATCGTGCCAGATCGCGCGCGGCGCCCACTCACGCCGGGTCACGTGGATGTCGCGGCGCACGTGCCCGTTGACCAGCGAGACCAGCAGATAGGCGGCCAGGGCAAAGGCCAGGACGAGCGCGAAGGCCAGGTGCCAGATCCGCGCGGCGGCCAGCGAGTAGGAAGACGGCAAGGTGATCCAGTAGGGAAAGGCCCTGCGCTGGACCACGCCCTCGGGGTCCTTCCAGAGCCCCAGCCAGCCGGTGGTATCAATCCGCGTATCGGTCAGCTGGACAAAGCCGAAAGGCTGCCCCGCACGCGCTCCGGAGCCGATCTGGAACCAGGCCGGATCGAAATTCGCGCCGTATTCGCCCCAGTAGAGCCGGGGGTGCGCGTTGAAGATCATCAGCCCGCTCATCAGCATGACCAGTAGCGTCACCGCGTTGAGCGCATGCCACAGGCGGGTCGACAGGCGGTGGCGGCGCACGATGGCGCCAGGGTCCGGCTGCGTGGCTGTCTCGGCGTCGTTCACCCTGCTCTCCCCCCTTTGCGCGCGGGCCGGGCACCAGCCAGCCGTCCGCCCGCGATTATTCTCCCAGAAGATGAACCGCGACTTGCCGGGTATGCGCCCGGTGGCGGTGTTCGGCCAGATAGATCCCCTGCCAGGTGCCCAGCGCCATGCGCCCGCCGATCACGGGGATCTGGAGATGGACACCAGTCAGCGCGGTCTTGAGATGGGCGGGCATGTCGTCCGGCCCCTCATCGTCATGACGGTAGGGGCCATCTTCGGGGGCCATGCGATCGAACCAGTCGACAAGATCGCTGCGCACTTCGGGGGCGGCGTTCTCCTGGATCAGCAGCGAGGCGGACGTGTGGCGGCAGAACAAGGTGAGCAAGCCGCTCTCCACCCGCGCCTCGGCGAGCCAGGCGGCCACCTCGCGCGTAATCTCGAGCAGCGCGCGGGGGTGGGTGGCGAAAGCCAGGATGTCGGTCGCCTGTCGCATGATGCAATCCATTGTTCACGCTATTGTGCGCCTTCCCGCGCGCCCTGACAAGGTGCGCGCGTGCCGCGAGGCGGGAACCAAAGTGGCGCTGCGGCGATCCTTCCCCATGACGATGAGGGTTCACTGGTGAACAAAAGGGGTGGGTTTTGAAGCCGGTCGCACGTGCATTGACCAGACAGGACGACGCGCGCGAGCACGCGCGCGGACACACGCGCGAACGCAAACGCATCGGGCCTGTCGATGAAAACCCCCGGCCCAGCCCGCAGCCCGGGCGCACGCGAAGGAATTTTGCGGCAGGCGATTGCCTTGAAGCACAATCTCGCTATCGCAGCATAGTGCCCTCGATCCGTTTCTCCCCTTCTGCGCGTGGCCGCGGCGCCGGTTCGTTCACAGGCGCCGCGCTCATCCTTGCCGGCGCCCTGACGCTGGCTGGTTGCGCGTCGGACACCGCGCGCACCACCCCCGTCTCCAGCCTGACCGCGACCCGGCCCGACCTGCCGGTGGCCAACGGCGCCGAACCCTACTGGTGGCGCACGACGGGCGATCCGGTGCTCGCGCGGCTGGTCGAGACCGGCCTTGCGCAGAACCGCGACCTTGCCTGCAAGGCCCGCTCGCTCAACGCCGCGCAGGCCAGCGCGAGCGCGAAGCAGCGGCGCATCGACAGCCGCATCCGCCACCTGTTCGACACCCGCGACACCGACGTCACCCAGGCCGAACTGGCCTCGCGCGCGTACCGCTTCGCCGCCCAGCGCGCGCAGCTCGCCGAGGCGATCGCGCTCGCCTATATCGAGACCCGCCGCCTCCAGGCGACGCTCGTCGCGCAGAGCCGCGCGCTCAATACCGACGCCGACAACGCCGAGATCGCCGGTTTCCGCAAGGAGGCCGGGCTCGTCTCGGGGCTCGACACCGGCCTCGCCGATACCTCGCTGGTGGCCAGCCACGATGCGCTCGAAACGCTGCGCACCCGTTTCGAGGATGCCCGCGCGGCGCTTGCCGGGCTCGTCGGTCTTCCGGTCGCCGAGCTTCAGGCCCAACTGGGCGAAGACGGCAGCGTGCCGGCGATCACTCTTGCCGCGCCGGCGCGCACCACCCGTGACGAGCTGGACCGGCGCGCCGACCTGCTCGCGCTCGAACGCAGCCTCATCGCCCACCTCATCGCCACCAAGGTCAGCCAGGACGAGCTGGACGCCGCGCTCGCCCGCACGGCGGGCGAGGACGGACCGCAAGGCGACACACCAGCGCCCCCCGAAGCCCGTCCGCAGACGAGCGACGGCGTTTCCACGGACGATGCCCGCGCGCAAGTCGCGGTGCGCCAGTGGCGCGCGGCGCGCGACAAGGCGCTCGCCCAGCTAGCCGACGCGCGCGACCGTCTAGCCGTTTCCGCGCAGCGCGAAAGCGACCTCGCGCAGGCCATCGCACGCGCGCATAAGACCAGCGAAGCCGCCCGGCTGGCCTACCGCACCGGAACCGGCGACTTCGCCACGCTCTACGTCGCCGAGCGTACCGCGCTCGGCCTCGACGTGGCGCTGATCGGCGCGCGCGCGGCGCAGGCCACGGCCAGCGTGCAGGCCTGGACCGCGCAAGGTCTCGGCTGGTCGCAGAGCGACCTCGCTCCGCCCGCCCCGCCCGGCGACGGCCCCGAGGTGCTGGTCTGTGAGTGAGCACGACACCCATGCAGAGGCCCAGCCCCAACCTCTGCCCGACGAGCAGCACACGCTCGATGCGTTCCTGGGCGCTACCCCGCGCCGCGCGCGGCGCCAGCTTGTCAGCCTGCTGGTCCTTACCCTCGCGCTGATCGCGATCGCCGCGCTGTTCGTGCGCTTCGTCACCGGCAGCGACAGCCCCTATTACTTCGCCCCGGTCGAGACTGGCGATATCGTGCCACGCCTGTCCGAGATGAGCACCGTCCACGGCGAGGATGAACTGACCATCCGCGCCCGGCTCGACGGCCAGCTCGCCGCGCTCGACGTCGCCACCGGGGATCGGGTCGACTATGGTCAGGTCCTGGGCCGGATCGATTCGCGCGGCAGCGACGCGCAGCTCGAGTCCGAACGCGCGGCGCTCGCCGCAGCCCGTTCGCAGGCCGAAGCCGCCGAGGGCGACGTGCGCGATACCGCCACCCGCCTCGCGCGGTTCGAGCGGGTCTGGCGCGAATCCGAACACCGCGTGCCCTCGACCGTCGAAATGGAGCGCGCGCGCGCCGAT
>NZ_JALHLF010000046.1 GCF_022832435.1 Novosphingobium organovorum
CGCCCCGCGCCGGGCCGGGCCGGGTGGCCGCAGGCGGCCGGTACGGGGCGTCCATGCGGTGGCTCAGGCCTTCTTTTCGAAGTAGGCGATGGCGCGGTATTCGTAGCTGGTGCGCCGCGTGGCGTCGGGCCTGGTGGTGTCGTGAAAGGCGGTGTGCGGGCTGCGCCAGGCGCGCGCATGGTCCGAATCGTGGAACGTGATGAAGATCACCTCATCGCGCGTCATATCGGGGAAGTACCACCAGCGATGGCCGGGCGAGTATTTGAAGATGGTGGCGGCGAGCATGGCTTCCTCGCCCTCGATCGGTGCGAACAGATCGGCTCCGGTGGGGATCACATCGACGTCGACCTTGTAGTTCGAGATGCTGTCCTCCTCACCTACCGAAGGGCCTTCGCACAGCGCCAGCGGCCAGTTCTGCGGTGCCGGTGAAAGCGCGCGCCACAGGCTGAAACAGATGAAGCGTTCGAAGCCGGGGCCGTCGGGCCGCAGCGTGTCGTAAAACCGCCGGGCGATGATCTGCGCGGTGGGGGTGTTGAAATCGACGTGGGCTTCGGCGGCCGGGGGCTGGATGCCCGCCGCATCGATCACCGGCGAGCGCAGCTGGCCGCCCATCGGATAGATGAAATCGCATCCCGTCAGCGCTTTGGCGACCGCCTCGACTTCGGCGGGGTAGGCCTTGAGCTGCCCGGCATCGGCGAAGTCGGTGATCTGCGTTTCGTGGCGGGCGAGGCAAAAGCCGTCCGTATCGAGCGTGGGCGGGCTTTCGCGCAGCCGCGCGTTGCGGATCGTGGCGGGATAGAAATCGTAGACGCCGGTGTTGTATTCCGCGCCCGGTGCCCAGAAGCGCCGGTTGATGCGCGAGGTGGGCACGAGGTACTTGATCTCGGTCTCGATCTGCGCGCCGGGGCGCGAGAGCGTTTCAGCTTGCGGCATGTCTCTCTCCTCCAAAAGCGGGGCGCAGGCGCTCTGGCGTCGCCTGTTACCCCGAACGTGCGGCCCCAAATCAGCCCGGTGCAAAGCGCGCGCGCACCGCATCGGGTACCCGTGCGGCCTTGAGCCGCCCGTCCTCGCGCACGCTCCACACGCGCTTTTCGGTGCCTTCCACGCACAGCGCATCACCCAGCCGGATGCGGTGCGCGATGGTGAAGCTGGAATTGCCGAACTGGGGCGCCTCGGCCTCGATCGTCACCACGTCGCCGTAGCTGGCCGGGGCGAGGAAGCGTGCGGCAAGGTCCACCAGCGGAAAGCCCGCAACGCCAAGCTCGCGCAGCATGTCGCGCTTTTTGGGCAGGCCAGCCGCCTCGAACAGGCGGATGGTGCTTTCGGCAAACATGTCCATGTAGCGCGGAGCGAAGACGATCCCGGCCGGATCGCACTGGCCCCATTCGATGCGGTGTTCGCGCGTGAGAAAGGGTTGCATGGTCAGGCCAGGATGTTCTTGCCCTGGCGGGTCGTCTTCTCGGCCATCTCCTCGGCCTTGGGCGGCTCGGGAATGGTCAGGCCGCGCTGGACCGCGGGGCGCTCGGCGATGGTGTCGAACCAGCGCTGGAGATGGGGCAGGCCGCCCATGTCGATGCAGGCCCAGTCGTGCCCGCGCACCCAGGGGAAGCAGGCGATGTCAGCGATCGAATAGGCACCGGCAAGATACTCGCTAGCGGCGAGCTGGCGATCCATCACCTCGAACAGGCGGCGGCTTTCGCGCGTGTAGCGATCGATCACCTCGGGCAATTTCGGCTCGAAGTAGCGGTTGAACACCGTCGCCTGTCCCATCATCGGGCCAAGGCCGGACATCTGCCACATCACCCACTGGATCGCGCGGCTGCGCCCCTGCGTGTCGGTGGGCAGGAAGCGGCCGAACTTTTCGGCGAGGTAGATCAGGATCGCGCCCGATTCGAACACCGCAAAGCCGCCGGTTTCAGTGTTGACGTCATGATCGATCAGCGTCGGGATCCTCCCGTTGGGATTGCGCGCGAGGTACCACTCTTCCTTCTGCTCGCGGTTGGTGAGCGAGATCGCGCGCACCGTGTAGGGCGCGTCGAGCTCCTCGAGCATGATAGTGGTTTTCCAGCCGTTCGGAGTCTCCGAAGTCCACAGTTCCAGCACGTCTCTCTCCCATGACGCGCGGGCGGCGAGTCGCCTCGCGTTCTCCCGCCCGTGTGTGTCGTCCAAGGGAAGCAGAGCGCCGGGATGCGGGCAAGAAGAGTGCCACCAGTATCACTGGGACTGCCACCTTGGCGCTTGCCGGTGGGGCCACGCCCACGCAAACGGTTGGCAATTGTAATAGTATCGCTGCTGGACTTCCCCGCCGCGTCGGCGCGACGCACTCTGCCGCCCGAGAGATCCGCAAGGACACCATGGAGAGGACCCGACACGCGATGTTGACGCTGTACAGCTTTGGCCCTGGAGCCAATTCGCTCAAACCCCTGCTGGCGCTTTACGAAAAGGGGCTCGCGTTTACGCCGCGTTTCGTCGATCCAACCCGCTTTGAACACCACGAGGACTGGTTCAAGAAGATCAATCCCAGGGGGCAGGTCCCCGCGCTCGACCACGATGGCCACATCATCACCGAATCGACGGTGATTTGCGAATACCTCGAGGATGCCTTTCCCGACGCGCCCCGGCTGCGCCCGACGGACCCGGTGGCCATCGCCGAAATGCGCGTGTGGACCAAATGGGTGGACGAATACTTCTGCTGGTGCGTTTCGACGATCGGCTGGGAGCGCGGGATCGGGCCGATGGCGCGCGCGCTGTCGGACGAGGAGTTCGAGGAAAAGGTCAAGCGCATCCCCGTGCCCGAGCAGCAGGCCAAGTGGCGCAGCGCGCGCGCGGGCTTTCCCAAGGCCGTGCTCGATGAGGAAATGCGTAAGATCCGCGTGTCGATCGACCGGCTCGAAAAGCGGCTGAGCGAGAGCGAATGGCTTGCAGGCGAGACCTATACGCTCGCCGACGTGTGCAATTTCGCCATCGCCAACGGCATGGAAAAAGGCTTCGACGACATCGTCAATCCGACCGCGACGCCCCATCTCGTCGCCTGGATCGAGCGGATCAACGCGCGCCCCGCGGCGATCGAGATGTTCGCCAAGTCGAAGAACGAATTCGCCAACCGCAAGCCCTTCGCCAAGCGCGAAGAGCAGGCCCCGGCCTGAGGAGCGCGGCGGACATGGCCAGGGACAACCGCATCACGCTCTACGATCTGCAGCTCGCCTCGGGCTGCACGATCAGCCCCTTCGTGTGGCGCACCAAGTACGCGCTCGCGCATAAGGGTTTCGATGTCGATATCGTGCCCGGCGGCTTTACCGGCATCGCCGAGCGGACCGGGGGGCGGTCCGAGCGCGTGCCGGTGATCGTCGATGACGGCGAATGGGTGCTCGACAGCTGGA
Organism: Novosphingobium organovorum; assembly: GCF_022832435.1. Taxonomy (GTDB): domain Bacteria; phylum Pseudomonadota; class Alphaproteobacteria; order Sphingomonadales; family Sphingomonadaceae; genus Novosphingobium; species Novosphingobium organovorum. The sequence continues at coordinate 3,381 of NZ_JALHLF010000046.1, forward strand.
AGATCGCCGAATACCTCGACGAAAAGTACCCCGATCGGCCCATGCTTTTCGAGGGCCCCTCGATGAAGGTGCTCACCCAGTTTCTCGATTCCTGGCTGTGGCAGACCGCCATCGGGCCGTGGTTTCGCTGCTACATCCTCGATTACCACGACCTCTCGCTGCCCTGCGACCACGCCTACGTGCGCCAGTCGCGCGAGACGATGTTTCTGGGCGGGCAGAAGCTGGAGGACGTGCAGGCGGGCCGCGAGGATCGCCTGCCGCTGGTGCCGCCGACCCTGGAACCCTTGCGCAAGCTGCTGCGCGCGACGCCCTGGCTGGGCGGGGAAAAGCCCAATTTTGCGGACTACACCGCGCTGGCGGTGTTCCTGTGGACCGGCTCGGTGGCCACCACACCGCCGTTGACCGAGGATGACCCCTTGCGCGACTGGCTCGATCGCGGGTTCGACCTCTACGGCGGGCTCGGGCGTCATCCGGGGATGCACACGCTGTTCGGCCTGCGCTTGCGCGACGGCGATCCCGAACCGTTCGAGAAGAGCGGGGCGGGCATCGAGGTCGCCCCGGTCAACACGGGTACGGCCGCGCGCGCCGAACCGGCGACGGCAGACTGAGGGAGGCAGCGATGGCCTGGGACCAGGAACCGCAGGGGCAGGCCCTGCGCATGTACCACATACCCGGATGCCCCTTTTCCGAGCGGGTCGAGCTGCTGCTCGATCTCAAGGGGCTGGGCGCGGTGATGACCGATCACGAGATCGACATTTCGCAGCCGCGCCCCGACTGGCTCTTGCGAAAGACGCGGGGCACCACCTCGCTGCCCGCGCTCGAACTGGAAAACGGGGAGACCTTGAAGGAGAGCATGGTCATCATGCGCTACATCGAGGACCGCTTTCCCGAAATTCCGGTGGCGCGGCGCGACCCTTACGAGCACGCCGTCGAGGCGATGCTGTGCGCGACCGATGGCGCGTTTACCGGGGCGGGCTACCGCATGATCCTCAACCGCGATCGATCCAAGCGCGAGGAACTGCGCGCCGAGGTCGACCGGCAATACGCCCGGCTCGACGATTTCCTGCGCCATTACAGCCCCGGCGGGGTCTACCTGTTCGAGCGTTTCGGCTGGGCCGAAGTCGCCTTTGCGCCGATGTTCAAGCGGCTGTGGTTCCTTGAATATTACGAGGACTACGAAGTGCCGCAAAAGCTCAAGCGGGTGCTCTTGTGGCGCGAGGCGACGCTGGCCGAGCCGGTGGTCCAGGCGCGCCACGGCCACCGCGAATTGATGACGCTCTACTACGATTACGCGCAAGGCGGCGGCAACGGGCGCCTGCCCGAAGGGCGCAGCGTGTCGAGCTTCGCGCTCGACCCGCACTGGCGCAGCCGCCCGATGCCCCCGCGTGACAAGTGGGGCCACGCCGCGAGCGACGCCGAACTCGGCCTGATCCCCGGCGTCACCATCCGGGCGAGCGACACCGTGCCCGCCTGAGGCGGCGCACAGACACCTTTTGCGAGAGAGCAGGAAGCCGACAATGAAAAGCTATCCCAGGAACTACATCGATGGGCAGTGGGTCGAAAGCCAGGGCGGGAAGCGCCACACGGTCATCAACCCGGCCACCGAAGGCCCGGCGAGCGAGATCGTGCTGGGCACCCCCGCCGACGTCGATGCGGCGGTGATCGCCGCACGCCGCGCTTTCGAAAGCTTCAGCCAGACCACGCGTGAGGATCGCATCGCGCTGATCGGCCGGGTGATCGAGGCGTACAAGGCGCGTATCCCCGACATTGCCGAAGCCATCGCGACCGAGATGGGCTGCCCGATCTCGACCGCCTCGACCGCGCAGGCGGGCTCGGGGCTGGGGCATCTGGGGCAGGCGCTGGCCTCGCTCACCGCGTTCGAATTTTCCGAGACCATCGGCGATAACGTGGTGGTGCGCGAGCCGATCGGCGTGGTCGGGCTCATCACCCCGTGGAACTGGCCGATGAACCAGATCGTCGCCAAAGTCGGCCCGTGCCTTGCGGCGGGCTGCACGATGATCCTCAAGCCCTCCGAAGAGGCGCCCAGCTCGGCCGCGATCTTCGCCGAGGTGATGGAGGCTGCGGGCGTTCCGGCGGGGGTGTTCAACCTCGTCCAGGGTGATGGGCCGGGGGTGGGCACCGCGCTCGCCCGGCATCCGGGGATCGACATGATCAGCTTTACCGGCTCCACCCGTGCCGGGATCATGGTCGCCAAGAACGCGGCCGATACGGTCAAGCGCGTGGCGCAGGAACTGGGCGGCAAGTCGCCCAACATCATTCTGGAAGGCACCCCGCTCGACAAGGCGCTGCCCGGCGGCGTGGGCGGTGTGCTGCTCAATTCGGGGCAGTCGTGTGTCGCGCCCACGCGCATGCTGGTCCACGTCTCGCAGCACGATGAGGCGGCCCGCATGGTCGGGCAGATGTTCGCGGAAAAGCCGGTCGGCGATCCGATGCAGGAAGGCCCGCATATCGGCCCGGTCGTCAACAAGGCGCAGTGGGACAAGATCCAGGGGCTGATCCAGCAGGGCATCGACGAGGGCGCGACGCTCGTTACCGGGGGCACCGGACGGCCCGACGGGCTCGACCGTGGCTACTACGTCAAGCCCACTGTGTTCGCCAATGTCACGCCCGAAATGACCATCGCGCAGGAGGAAATCTTCGGCCCCGTGCTGGTCATCATGCCCTACCAGGACGAGGCCGACGCGGTGCGCATCGCCAACGACACGCCCTATGGCCTTGGCGCCTACATCGCGGGCGATCCGGCGCGCGCGAGCAAGCTGGTCGGCAAGCTGCGCGCGGGTGCGGTCTTCGTCAACGCGGGCGGCCTCGCCATGGACATGCCTTTCGGTGGCTACAAGCAGTCGGGCAACGGGCGCGAATTCGGCAAGTTCGGCATCGAGGAATTCCTCGAGGTCAAGGCGGTGATCGGGACCTACCAGCCCGAAGCCGTGTGACCCGCGAGGTGGGCGTAACGCAAAACCTCCCGAGGTGACTGAGGCCCCCGGACGGTTCGATCCGTCCGGGGGCGTTTTTTGCGTCAGGTGAGGTCGGCGAGCGAGACGCTGCGGCCTTGCGCGGCGGCGCGGTTGGCCTCGCGGCGCAGGCGTTCGATTTCGAGCCGTTCGGGCGGGGCGGCTTCGTCGGGCAGCGCGGCGAGCGAGGTCTCGTAGATTTCCCGAAAATCCTCGGCGTATTCGGGGTGCGAGAAGATCAGGGCGCGGTTTTCCTCGATCCCGCGCAGGGTCTTTTCGCCCACTTCGAGTGGGTCCATGCCGAGCTCGAACGCCTTGCCGAACTGCGTCAGGGTCTGGGCATCGACCGTCTCGAACCCGCTTTGCGCATAGGCCTCGGGGCGGCGAAAGGCGCTGTCCCAGGCGTTGGTGCGGGTGAGGCCCGGACACAGCAGCGAAACGCCGATGCCCTGGGGCGCGAGGTTGTAGCGCAGGCTTTCGGTCAGCCCGCGCACCGCGAACTTGCTTGCGGTGTAGATGCCTGCCTGTGGCCCTGAAAGATAGGCCGCCATCGAGGCGACGTTGACCACGTGGCTGCCCGGACCGGTCTCCTTTAGGAGGGGGAGAAGGGCGACAAGACCGTTTACGACACCTCCAAAATTCACCCCCATGATCCAGTCGTAATCGGCATGCGTGGCGCTGTCGGTCGGTCCGAACACCGAGACCCCGGCGTTGTTCACCAGCACGTCGAGCCGGCCGAAGGCAAGGCGCAGGTCATCGGCGCCCCGTGCGAAGCCTTCGCGGTCGGTCACGTCGAGCGCGATGAACAAGGGTACTTCGCGCTCCTGTTCGCGAAACCAGCGTTCCGCTTCGGCGCGGTAGGCCTCGTTGCGGTAGCTCAGCGCGAGCCGGAAGCCGGCGTTGGAAAAGGCCCGCGCGAGGCCCAGGCCCAGGCCCGAAACCCCGCCCGTGATGAAGGCTACGCGTCCGTCGTGTCGCATGATCGTTGCTCTCCCAGGATCGCCGGATGCTCCCGGCTTGATTCTCTATACTGTTAGTGTAGCAAACTAAATGAACGAGAAAACATCCGGGAGAGATTCGCATGGCCGACGGGCTCGACACGATCGATCAGGACCTCGCGCAGCGTCTCGACGCGCTCGATCACCGCGTGGGGGAACTGGAGGACATCAACGCCATTCGCCGCCTGCACTGGGCCTATGGCTACTACATCGATTTCAACCAGCCCGAGAACGTGGCGCAGCTCTTCGCCGAGGATGGCGTTGTGGTGTTCCTTTCGGGCGAATACGTCGGGCACGCGGGGGTCTTGCGGCTTTACGGGGACTGGATCGCGGGGCGCTTCACCGGCGGGCGTCCGGGGCCGGTCGACGGACTGCTGCTCGACCATTTCCAGATGCAGGACATCATCACCGTCGCGCCCGACCGCAAGAGCGCCAAGGGCCGCTTTCGGGGCATGCTGTTCGGCGGCTGGCACGACGATTTCCAGGACACGCGCGAGGAGATGATGCCCCAGCAGTTCATGGAGGCGGGCATCTACGAGAACGACTACGTGCGCGAAAACGGCGTGTGGAAGATCAAGCGGCTCGACTACATGATGCAGTGGCAGTCCAATTATGAAGAGGGCTGGGCGCACACCACCTCGCACCTCCAGCCCGCCACGCGCACGTTTCCCGACGATCCGCTCGGTCCCGACCGGCTGCTGCCCGAAAGCGAGCATCGGCCGACCTGGCCCTATCGCCGCGACGTGCCGATGCACTTTGCCCATCCGCGTTTCGGTGCGCTGCTCGCCGGGGCGGAGCGAAGCTGAATTGACGCTGGCGTCGGCCTCTCTCTCTGCTAGTGGATTGATTTTGACATTTGCATCCCCTGGCGGCTGGGATGGGTCTGCAAATGACAAAATCGTAAAATCCACGAGAATCAAATAAATGCTAGGGGTTCGAAACGATTCTGACAGATGCACTCGCCCTATCCGATAGGGTATCAAATGTCAGAATCGAACCACTAGCCTGTATCCTGAGAAAACAATGGCGAGGCGCCGTCGTGCGCCCGCGACACGATGGGAGAGAACGGCGCCGTGACCAGGCTCGATACCCCTGCGCGCGATCCGCGCGATCCGCGCGCGATCCTTGCCCAGGCGCCGATGTCGCGCGCGCAGATCGGCGCGGTGGCGATCATGGTGGGGCTCAACGCGCTCGACGGGTTCGACGTGCTCTCGATCAGCTTCGCTTCGCCCGGTATCGCCACCGAATGGGGGATCGACCGCGTGGCGCTGGGCATCGTGCTGTCGATGGAGCTGATCGGCATGGCGGTCGGCTCGGTCGTGCTGGGGGGCGTGGCGGACCGGATCGGGCGTAGGCGCACGGTGCTCGGCTGCCTCGTGGTGATGGCGCTGGGCATGGTGATGGCGACCCGCGCGGGCGATGTCACCACGCTTTCGCTCTGGCGCGTGCTGACGGGCCTGGGCATCGGCGGGATGCTCGCGGCGATCAACGCGGTGACCGCCGAATTCGCCAACGCGCGGCGGCGTACGGTGGCGATGGGGATCATGGTCATCGGCTACCCGCTGGGCGCGGTGATCGGGGGGCTGGTCTCGGCGCACCTGCTCACCGTGTTCGACTGGCGCGCGATATTCCTGTTCGGCGGCGCGATGACCGCCAGCTTCATTCCCTTGGTCTGGCTCTTCGTGCCCGAAAGCGTGCAGTATCGGCTGGTCCGGCGCGGCCCCGACACCCTGGCACAGGTCAACGCGGTGCTCGCCCGGTTCGGCCACGGCCCGGTCGAGAGCCTGCCGCCAGTCCGCAGCGAGGAGGAGAAGGCCTCGATCGCCGACATCCTGCGGTCCGGCCTCGTCGCCACCACGCTGCTGGTGACGCTGGCCTATTTTGCGCACATCGTCAGTTTCTACTTCATCCTCAAGTGGACGCCCAAGATCGTCGTCGACCTGGGCTTTCCCGCGCCCGAAGCGGCGGGCGTACTGGTCTGGGCGAACCTGGGCGGCGCGCTGGGCGGGGGCCTCTTCGGCTTTGCGGTCCAGCGCCTGCCGCTCAAGGGGGCGACGGTCGCCATGCTGCTGGGCTCGGCGGTGATGGTCGCGGCGTTCGGGGTGGCGGGCGCGCATACCTTGCCCGCCCTGTCCGCGCTGGCGTTCACCTCGGGCCTGTTCACCAACAGCGCGGTGTCGGGCCTCTACACGCTCTTCGCCCGTGTTTTCCCGACCCATGTGCGCGCGACGGGGACGGGTTTTGCCATCGGTGTCGGGCGCGGCGGTGCGGCGCTCTCACCCATTCTCGCGGGCGTTCTGTTCGAGCAGGGGCTGTCGCTCGCCATGGTGGCGACGACGATCGCGCTGGGTTCGCTGCTCGCGGCTCTGGCGCTGGCGTGTCTGCGGTTCGAGCCGCGCGACTGACGGCGCGCTTTTATCGCTCGAAATTGCAATGAAACATAGTTATCGTGCGACGCGGAGAGAACAAGAGTTTCGGAGAGTTTCCTTGAAGTATCAGCCCCACGCCGATGCGCTCGCGCGTCATCTCGAAATCGTGCCGTTCCTGTCCGACCTTGGCGACGCAGGGATCGAGCTGGACTTCGACACCTGGCGTCCGATCCTCGCCGAAGCGGCCAAGCTGGCCGAAGGGGCGATCGCCCCGGTCGATCGGGTGATGGATGAAGTGGGTGCGCGCCTGGTCGACGGGCGGGTGCGGACCGTGCCGGGCCACCGCGAGGCGTGGGACGAATTTGCGCAAGGCGGGTGGATCGGGCTGCCCTTGCCCGAGGCGCTGGGGGGCATGGCGCTGCCGCTGGTGCTCCAGAACGCCTGCGAAGAACTGTTCAACCGGGCCTCGCNCCCTTGCCCGAGGCGCTGGGGGGCATGGCGCTGCCGCTGGTGCTCCAGAACGCCTGCGAAGAACTGTTCAACCGGGCCTCGCCCGCCTTTTCGATGCTTGGGACCCCCGGCCGGACCGCCGCCGAGCTGCTGGTGGCCAGCGCGCCGCACGCCCTTGCCGAGGCCTGGGTACCCCGCCTCGTCAGCGGTGAATGGGGGGCGACGATCTGCATTTCCGAGCCCGACGCGGGCTCGGACGTCGGGCGCATCCGCACCGGCGCGCAGGAGCAGGCGGACGGCAGCTGGCGCGTCACGGGCGAGAAGTGCTGGATCTCGTTCGGCGATCACGATCTGACCGCGCGCATCGGCCACTGCCTGCTGGCGCGCTCGAACGAGGCGGGCGGGGTGCGCGGGCTCAGCCTGTTCCTCGTGCCCGATCGCCTTGACGATGGCGCGCGCAACGGTGTCTTCGTGCGCCGGATCGAGGAGAAGCTGGGCCTGCATGGCTCGCCCACCTGCGTCATGGGCTTCGAGAACGCGCACGGCACGCTGATCGGGCCTGAGGGGCGGGGGCTCCAGACGCTGTTTCACATGATGCTGCGCATGCGGCTGTCGTGCGGGCCGCAGGGGATCGGCGTTGCTGCCGACGCCTTCGATGCGGCGCTTCGCTACGCGGGCGAGCGGCGGCAGGGCGGCGCGCCGGACGCTCTACCGGTGTTCATCCAGAACCATGCCGACGTCCAGCGCATGCTGCTGGGCATGGCTGGGCGGATCGAGGCCGCGCGCGGGCTGTCGCTGGCCTGCGCCAATGTCCTGCACCTCAGCGAAATCGCGCGCGATCCCGAAGACCGGGCGCGCTGGGCGAGCCTGGCCCAGTTCCTCCTGCCGATCGTCAAGGACCACTCGGCCCGGCTCGCGTTCGATTGCGCGAGCGAGGCGGTGCAGGTCTTTGGCGGGGCGGGCTACACGCGCGAATGGCCGGTCGAGCAGCGGCTGCGCGACGCGCGGGTCTTTGCGGTGTTCGAAGGCACCAGCGGCATTCAGGCGATCGACATGGTCCATCGCCGCCTGTGGCGCGAAAAGGGCGCGGGGTTGCACCTGTTCGTTTCGATCGCGCGGGCCGAACTGGCGCAGGACGCGGCCTCGCGCCAGTTGGCGCAGGCGCTCGATGCGCTTGAAAACGCCGCCGAGGTAATCGGCGCGATGCAACCCTCGCCGCGTGACGGCGAGACCGGAGCGTTGGCCTTCCTCGATTTGTGCGGGGCTTGTGCCGGGGGCTGGATCGCGCTGCGCCTCGCGCGTTCGGCGGGCGAGGATGCGGTGGGCCAGCGGCTGCGCGCCGCGGCGCAGTTCTTCCTCGCCGAACTGCCCGCACGCGCTCGCGCGCTGGGGGAACTGGCCTGCCTTGGCCGGGCGCGGCTGGAAGGGTTTGCGGCCTATCTCGAAGACTGAGGGCTTGGTACGGGTCTGGTTCACGGTGGCATCGGGGCGCTTAGAACGCCTTGATGTCGACCTCGTGGATGCGTTTGAGCAGCGCGGCGAGCATGTAGAACTCGGCGTCGGAGAAGCGCTCCTTGAGCCAGGTGCCAAGCTGCGCGCTGCGTTCGCGCGCGACCGAGAGCATGCCGATGCCCGCCTCGGTGATCTCCAGCGTCTGGCGCCGCTTGTCGGTGGCCGAGGCGCCGCGCACGATCAGCCCGCGCCCTTCGAGGCGGTTGATGATGCCCATGACCGTGGCGCGGTCCATTTGCAGCGTGCGCCCGATGTCGCTTTGCGAGGTGCCCGGATTTTCCGCGATGAGGATCATCGTGGTGAGCTGGGTCTGGGTGATGCCAAGATCGCTGAAAACCTCGGAGAACTGCCGCTGCACCGCCCCTTGTGCCAGACGAAGATGTAGGTCTAGCACATGATCGAGGCTCGTCGATGCGGCTGCGTCCGTCAGAGGGAGGGGGGTATCCATATCGTCTAGTTGCGATTCTTTGCCCCGATCGTCAAGTCGCCTCTTGGATATTTTTGTGAGTGAGGCATACAATGTCGAGCGAGAGAATTCGCAAGCGACGGATTCGCTGCAAGGAGAGGACATGGCGCATTTCCCCCAAAGCCCGAGCTTTACCGGGTTCAACACGCCCTCGCGGATCGAGGCCGACATCGCTGATCTCGCGCATGAGGGCACGATTCCGGCGGGGCTGAACGGGGCGTTCTACCGCGTCCAGCCCGACCCGCAGTTCCCGCCGCGCCTGGGCGATGACATCGCCTTCAACGGCGATGGCATGATTACCCGCTTCCACCTCCACGATGGCCAGTGCGACTTTCGCCAGCGCTGGGCCAGGACCGACAAGTGGACGCTCGAAAACGAGGCCGGGCACGCGCTTTTCGGCGCCTACCGCAACCCTTTGACCGACGATCCTTCGGTTGAGGGCCGCTTTCGCTCCACCGCCAACACCAACGCGTGGATCTACGCGGGCAAGCTGTGGGCGATGAAGGAGGACAGCCCGGCGCTGCTGATGGATCCGGTGACGATGGAAACCAGGGGGTTCGAGACCTTTGGCGGGGCGATGAAAGGGCAGACGTTCACCGCGCACCCCAAGATCGATCCGATCACCGGGAACATGGTGGCGATCGGCTATGCGGCCTCGGGTCTGTGCAGCGAGGATGTGGCCTATTACGAAGTCAGTCCCGAGGGCGAACTGGTGCGCGAGGTGTGGTTCAAGGCGCCCTACTACTGCATGATGCACGACTTCGCGATCACCGAGGACTATCTGGTCATCCATATCGTGCCCTCGATCGGGAGCTGGGAACGACTGGAAAAGGGGCTGCCGCATTTCGGTTTCGACACCACGATGCCGGTTCATCTGGGCGTCCTGCCCCGCCGCGAAGGTGTTACTGGCGCCGACATGCGCTGGTTCACGCGCGACAACTGCTTTGCCAGTCACGTTCTCAACGCCTGGCAGGACGGCGCGAAGATCCATTTCGTCACCTGTGAGGCGAAGAACAACATGTTCCCCTTCTTCCCCGACGTTCATGGCGAGCCGTTCAACGGGCGCGAGGCGATGAGCTATCCCACCGAATGGTGCGTCGACATGGCCTCCAATGGGGAGGGCTTCGAAGCGGTGACGCGGCTGAGCGAAACCGCCTGCGAGTTTCCGCGCATCGACGATCGCTTCACCGGCCAGAAGACCCGCTACGGCTGGTTCCTCGAGATGGACATGAAGCGTCCGGTCGAGCTGCGGGGCGGCAGCGCCGGGGGCCTTTTGATGAACTGTCTGTTCTTCAAGGATTTCGAGACGGGTGAGGAGCAGCACTGGTGGTGCGGGCCGGTTTCCAGTCTGCAGGAGCCGTGCTTCGTGCCGGGTTCGCCCGATGCCGAGGAGGGCGATGGCTGGATCGTGCAGGTGTGCAACCGGCTGGAGGAACACACTAGCGATCTGCTCGTTTTCGATGCGCGCGCCATCGAGCAGGGCCCGATCGCGACGATCCACATTCCGATCCGGCTGCGTTTTGGCCTGCACGGCAACTGGGTGGACGCGGGCGAGATCGGGCTGGCCGCCTGAAGGAGATGCCATGAACCCGCCCGAGCTGGAATTCGTCTACGCCGCCGCGTTCGATCTGGAACCGCCGCAAGAGATCGGTGCGACCCATGATGGAGCGCGGCGGATCATTCCGATCGTGCCGGGCGGGACGCTCGAAGGGCCGCGGATCAAGGGGCGGCTGGTCGGCAATGCATCCGACTGGCAGCTGACCCGGCCCGACGGGGTGACCGTCGTCGATGCGACTTACGCGATCGAGACTGAGGACGGGGTGCTGATCCAGATCCGCAACCGGGGCCTGCGCCGCGGCCCGCCCGAGGTCATGGCGCGGCTCGCGGCCGGAGAGGTGGTCGATCCGGCCGAGTACTACTTTCGCACCGTGCCCGAATTTTTTGCGCCCGATGGGCCCTACGACTGGCTTAACCAGTCGATCTTCCTGTGCGCGGGCGCGCGCTATGCGCTGGGTATCCGGCTGTGGGTCTGGCGGGTGGTGTAAGCCGAAACCGGTCCGGGGGGCGATCGCCCTCGGGCTCCCAAACAGCGCACTCCATTCGGCACACGCCAGCCGAATGGGGGGCGCTGGACAGCCTGGGGTCAAGGGGGGGTAACCCCTTGAATCATTATTCCTTAAATTTCCTCGCCCGCCGCCCGGCACCGCGTGATGAGGCTTGCCTCATCACGCTTCACGTGCAGCATCGCGAGCACCAGCAGGACGACGATCACCGGCGCCACGAGGTTGACCGAGAGGATCGCCGAGGCGAGGTCGCCGCCGTTGGCATCGCTGATCATGCCCACCGCGTAGGGGCCGATGCCGAGGCCCGAAAGGGTCGAGATCATCACGAAAGTCGAACTGGTGACGCCGCGCATACGCGGCAGCACGAGATCGTAGAGCATCGCGTAAAGCGGCGGCATCCACATCGTGAGAACCAGCGAATAGAGCGTGAAGCGCCAGTAGAAGCCACTCGCATCGGGGGCGGTGTACGTCCAGATCGCCAGCAGGGGCGAAAGGCCGAGCGAGACGAGCGTCAGGCCGATGCGTCCGGCGCCGGGCAGGTGACGGTTGGCGCGATCGGCCAGCGGCCCGGCGAGCAGCGGACCCAACATACCGAGCCCCGCGGAAAGGAGTCCGAAGTGCAGGCCCGTTTCGCGCGCGGAGAGGCCATAAGTGCGCATCAGGAACGAAGGCGTGAAGCCCATGACCCCGTAGTTGATCGCGTATTGCAGCGCGCCAGTCCCCATCAGCAGCAGCAGTGTGGGCGAGCAGATCGCGGCGTGGGCGGGCCGGTCGGCGAGCTTGAGCGACTGGAACAGGTTGACGATCACGAAGGCGCCGAAACCCACGACGCTCCACTGCAGGACGTGCGCGCTGAGCGCGACAGGGCCAAAAGCGATCGGCGGGCGCGGCGAGAGACGCTCGGCCAGCAGGACCAGGGCGATGCCCACTGCGAGGATCGTGGCCAGCGCGGCGAGATTGGCGATCCAGCTCCGCGGCGGCGCGCGGCGGCGGTAGAGCATGATCCAGTGGCTGACCGGGGCAACCGCCGCGAACAGCGCAAGGCTGGCGCGAAAAGGGGCCGGGTCCTGGCGCGTGGCGATGCCGTCCTGCCCGCCGCGCGTGGGTTCGCGCTCGCGCAGCAGCAGGGCGACGAGGATGAAGCCGGGCAGCGCGGCGACGACGAAGGCGAACTGCCAGCCGGCAAGACCCAGCGGCCGCGCGCCGGTGAAGGCGTGGTTCCACCAGTCCGCCGCCAGCCCGCCGAGCATCATCGAAAGACCAAGGCCCAGCGCAATGGCGATCGCCACCGCGCCCATCGCAAAGCCGCGCCGGTTCTTGGGGAACACGTCGAAGACGAGGCTGTTGCCGGTAGGGCCCGAGGCGGCCTCGCCGATGCCCACACCCAGGCGCGAGAGCGCGAGCAGGGCAAAGCCCGAGGCGAAGGCGGCCATCAGCGTCGAGAACGACCAGACCGCGATGCAGATCGCGAGCAGGCGCGTGCGCACCCAGCCATCGGCGAGCCGCCCCAGCGGCAGCGAGAACAGCGCGTAGAACAGCGCGAAGACGGTGCCGTAGAGCAGCCCCAGTTCGGCATCGCCGATGTGGAGGTCCGCCTTGATGTCGCGCGCGAGGATCGAGAGGATCTGCCGGTCGAGCAGGCTCATCGCCTGCGCCGCGCAGACCAGCGTCAGGATGCGCCAGCCCGCACGGCTGACCGGCTCGCGGCCGACGGGGGGCTGGGCGGCCTTTACGTCGGCTTTCACAGGCCGAACCACTTTTCGGCGTTCAGCTGGAAGAACCGGCGCTTGGCGTCGAAGGGCATGTCCATCGCGTCCATCGCGTGAACTTCCTCGGCCAGCACCTGATAAGGGTAATCCATTGCGTAGAGCACCCGGTCATCGCCCATCACGCTTTGCGCGAACTTGACCGCAGGCTCCCAGGCCATGCCCGAATTGGTGACCAGCACGTTCGAGCGGAAATAGTCCGCGATGCTCTTTTTCAGCGGCTTCATGCAGGCATAGCGGTTCGAGCGAACGCCCGCCTGGTGCATGTAGTCGAGCCGGTAGAGCCAGTAGGGCAGCGCCTCGCCCATGTGGCCGACTATGATCTGCAAATCCGGGTAGCGATCGAAGATCCCGCTGGTGATGAGCCGCAGGAGGTGCATCCCGGTCTCTACCCCGAAGCCGAAGATCGCCCCGTCGAGCCCGGCCTCGAGCATCGGGCCGATCATGGCATCGGGCGGGGTCGAAGGGTGGATGTAGAGCGGCTGGCCGACATCGGCGAGCGCGCGGAAGATCGGGTCGAACTTGGGCGCGTCGAGGTATTCGCCCTGGGTGTGGCTGTTGATCTGCACCCCCTTGAAGCCCAGGTCGCGCGCGCCGCGCCGGATTTCGGCGGCGGACCAGTCCGGGTCCTGCGGGGCCACGGCGGTCATCCCGATGAAGCGATCGGGGTGGGCCTGGCAGCGCTCGGCAAGAAGGTCGTTGGCGGCCAGCGCGATGCCCTTGGCTTCGTCCCAATCGAGCAGCGGCTGGACGCCGGGGGAGGTGAGCGCCAGCACCGCCTTGTCGATACCCAGCGCGTCCATGTCGGCGAGGCGGCGCTCGCCAAGGTCGAGCAGGCGCTCGATGATGGTCATCGCGCGTTCGCTCGGGCTCTGGGCGTAGAAACCCCAGAGCGAAACCATGCCCCTGTCCGCGGTGCCATCGCGCACCATGCGCAGATAGATGTCGACCTGTTCGCGCGTGGCGAAGGCTTCCTCGGTGGCGATGCGAAGGTATCCCTTGTCGCCGCCGGTCCTGAGCTCTCCCGTCATGTCTTGTCCTTATCCTTCGTGCAAAAGGGGCTTACCCTTCGTGTACCGCCTTGGTGACGAGGCAGGCCTGCACGCCCTCGGGGCCGTCCTCGTGCCCGTGGCCTGACCATTTGACCCCGCCGAAGGGGCTGTCGGCGCCGCCGATCATCGTCGTGTTGATGCCCAGCATCCCGGTCTCGATCGCGCTGGCGAGCCGCTTCTGGCGCGCGGCGTCCTGCGTCCAAGCGTAGGCGGCAAGGCCATAAGGCAAGCGGTTGGCCTCTGCGATCATCGCCGCCTCGTCGTCATAGGCGTTGAGGAGGGCGACCGGGCCGAAGGGTTCCTCGTTCATGATCGGGCTGGTCAGCGGCGTGTCGGCGAGCACCGTGGGAAGGTAGAAGTTGCCCCGGTTGCCCAGCCGCTCGCCGCCGGTCAGCAGATGCGCGCCATCGGCCAGCGCGCGCGCGATCAGCGCGTCGATGGCCTCCACCCGGCGCGCGTTGGCGAGCGGGCCGACCTGGCTTTGCGGGTCGAGCCCCGGTCCCACCCGCAGCGCGGCGGCGCGCTCGGTAAAGCCGGCGCGAAAGGCATCGAAGATCGGCGCCTCGACGATGAAGCGCGTGGGGCTCACACAGACCTGCCCGGCGTTGCGGTACTTGTGCGTGACCACGGTATCGAGCACGCGTTCCAGGTCGCAGTCGGCAAAGACCAGCACGGGGCCGTGGCCGCCCAGTTCCATCGTCGTGCGCTTGAAATCCTCGGCCGCGAGCCTTGCCAGGTGGCGACCGACCACGGTTGATCCGGTGAACGAAAGCTTGCGGATGACCGGGCTTGCCAGCAGGTGGCGGCTGACTATGTCAGGGACACCGAACACGGCCTGCGCAACCTCGCCCGGCAGCCCGGCATCGTAGAGGCATTGCAGTACCGCAAGCGCGCTGGCCGGGGTTTCTTCCGCCGCCTTCATGATGACCGAGCAGCCCGCCGCGATCGGTGCGCCGAGCTTGCGGCCGGGATTGCCGATCGGGAAGTTCCACGGCGCAAAGGCGGCGACCGGGCCGACCGGCTCGTGCGTCACGGTCGAGCGAAAGCCTTCGGGGCGCACCAGCGCGCGGCCGTAAAGGCGGAACACCTCGCCTGCGTAGAATTCGAAAAGCCCCACGTTCATGGCGACTTCGATGCGCGCTTCGGCCTGCGTCTTGCCCTGTTCGAGCACGGCGATGCGCGCGATCTGCTCGCTGCGCTCGCGCATCAGGCGCGCGGCGCCGTTGAGCACGGCGGCGCGTTCGTGGGGTGTCGAGCGGCGCCAGCGGGCAAAACCGCGCGCCGCCGCTTCAAGCGCGCGGTCGAGATCGGCAGCCGTTGCCAGCGGCAGCTCGCCGATCGCCTCGCCCGTCGCGGGGTTGCGCACCGTGTGGGTGTCGCGGGGGCCAGCGGGCACGCGCTCGCCGGCGATCATCAGGTAGAGGTCGGGGTAGTCGGTCATGCCTCACCGCAGCAAAAGGGAAAAAGAGGGGCGGTGCGTGCGACGGCCGGTCGGGGTCGTGACCGGAGCCGCAGGCACCGCCTCGCAAGGGGGCCGCTTGCCCGCTTACGCGCTATTCGGCGGGTTCGGCGGCCTTCTTCGCGGCGGCGCGATCGATGTCGCCCTGCCAGCGCTGGGCGATCATTTCCTTGCCGGTCACCGGGTGGGGCATGTGGAAGGGCAGCAGCTTGTGCGTGGGCCACAGCCAGTGGTCGTCGATCAGCGCGTCGGGGCCGCTCGGGTCCTCGGGGTAGAGCGTCTTGGGGAAGGGGACATATTCGGCCTCGGTATAGGCCCAGCCCTTGTCGAAATCGGCGTGCCAGTGCGGGAAGTAGTTGAGCACGTGGATGCGCCACACGCCGTCCACCTTCTTGTAGGTGTTTTCGTAAATGCCGCCTTCCCACCACTGGCGCGGGGTGGCGGCGGCGGGGTTTTCGGCGCTCACGTAGTCCTTGTGGCGCCCGGCCTGCATCATCGAGCGCGAACGGGCAAGCGCGGTGACGCCATCGGGCTGGATGTCGATGATGTCCTGGAGCTGCGGATGATCGAGCAGGAAGCCGTCGATCGGGCCGTTGTTGTCGTGCGTGAAGCGCTTGCGGAAGCGGTCGACATAGAGCCGGCGCACGCCTTCGCGGCCTTGCCAGACACCACCGAAGAAGCGCACTTCCCCATCGTCGGTGAACAGGTCGACCACTTCGTCGTACATGCACTTGTCGATCAGGTAACCGTAGAGGTGCTGGAGCTTGCGCACGTCGAGTTCGTCCTCGCGCACGGTCAGGCGGCGGGTGAGATCGGCCACCTGGGCCTCGAGCGCGTCGAGGCGCTGGGTATCGGTCATTTCAGGTCTCTCCTCTTATGGGGTCTTGGTTGTCACAGGCCGAGCGCTTCGAGCCGCTCGATCTCCTCGCGGTAGGGCTTGATGGCGCGGAAGATGCAGAAACTGGCGAGCGGCAGCAGCGCGAGCGTGGTGATCTCGAGCGCGAGCCAGAGCCTGGCCGGGTCAACCACCACGTACTGCGCGACGAGGCCGATCACGAAGCTGCCCATCGCGCCGAAGAAGGTGAACATGAACAGGTAGATAGCGGTTACCTGTCCGCGCATGGCGTTGGGGGCGACGCGCTGGATCGCGGCGTTCTGCGGCACGGCTCCGGCAATCCCGAACATGCCGCCAAAGGCCGCCACGGCCAGCGAGGCGTAGCCGTTGGGCATGAGCGGGGAGAGGATCGAGCACACCGTCACCACGCAAAAGCACACGAAGGCGGCGCGCACGTTGGCGTCCTTGTGCCGCTTGGCGAGCCATTCGACGAAAGTGCCACCAAAGACCAGGCCAAGCAGCGAGGAGATCAGCGTCATGCCGCCGGTCACCGCGCCGATCGTCGCCTCGTCCCAGCCATAAGTGCGGATCATGAAGGGCACGCGCCAGAAGGCGAGGCCGAAGGTCTCGATCGCGCTCAGCGCGAGGCCGAAGAACAGCGGGTAGTAGACCTTGCCGTTGGCGCGGATGGCCTTGGCCGCGTCGAGCCCCGTGAAGGTGAGCAGGCGGCGGCCCAGGCTCGCGCCTTCGGGCACCAGGCTCTGCGCGCCGGGATGGACGAGCCGCTGGGGTTCGCGCACGGTCAGGAACAGCAGCGCGAAGACGAAGGCGGGAAGGCCCGTCCAGATCAGGATCCACTGCCAGGAATAGATCTGGAACGGCCCCCAGGTGGTCGGCCCCCAGTGGCCGGTCATCGCGATGAGCTGGCCGCCGAGCACGGGGCCCAGCGTCGTGCCACCGATGAAGCCGAGCTGGAGGATGGCAAAGGCGCGGGTGATCTTGCGCGGCGGAAACATGTCCGCGATCAGCGAATAGGAGGCGGGCGCGTGCGCCGAGCCGCCCGCCGCGAGGAACACGCGGCTGCCCACGAACTGGACGAAGTTCTGCGCGATACCACCCGCGATGGTGACGAGGCCGATCACCGCGACCCCGCCCGAGAGCACGTACTTGCGCGGCCAGATGTCGGCGAGGCGGGCGAGCGGGATACCGACGAAGAGATAGCAGATGATGCTGGCAGGCCCGGCGAGGAAGCCGAGCTGCGAATCGGTCAGCCCGAAGTCGGCCTTGATGCGTTCGGCCATCATCGCGAAGACCACCTGATCGAAGAAGGTCAGGAAGGTCGCCAGCACGATCACCGCGAGCGTCCAGTAAGCCGCGGCCGGGCGCGGCCATTCGCGCGCTTCGGCGGCGTTCGGGGCTCCGGGGGCGCTTGCCTGGGGGCGGGGGGACTCGATCGGCTCGAGGCCGGCACTCGCTATTGCCATTGCGTCTCTCTTCCCAATGGACGGGGCTGGCTCAGGCCGATGCCCTCAATTGTTATTGTTTGTCTTGCATACAGTCTCTCGTTCGTGAAAAAAAGAGGAAAGAGAATCAAGCCCCGGCTCGAGATGGCGCCGAGGGGATGGAGAGGAGAGCGTTGTCATGCAAAATCTACCGGGGAAGACCGCCTTTGTGACCGGCGGAGCGAGCGGGATCGGACTGGGCATCGCCAAGGCGTTACTGGGGGCCGGCATGAATGTTGTGGTTGCCGACATTCGTCAGGACCATCTTGACGCGGCCAGAGCCGAACTCGACGGGGGCGACCGGGTCCTCGCGCTCCAGCTCGACGTGACCGATCGCGCCGCCTTTGCCGCCGCCGCCGATGCGGCCGAAGCCCGCTTCGGCGCGATCCATATCCTGTGCAACAACGCCGGTGTCGCGGTGGTCGGGCCGACCGACCTTGCCACTTTTGCCGACTGGGACTGGGTCATGGGGGTCAATGTCGGAGGCACGATCAACGGCATCGTCACCATCCTGCCGCGTATGCTCGCGCACGGGGAGGGAGGGCATATCGTCAACACCGCCTCGATGTCCGCGCTGGTGCCTGCGCCCGGCACGACGATCTATTCCTCGGGCAAGGCGGCCGTCACCTCGATGATGGAGTGCATGCGCCCCGAACTCGAAAGCCGCGGGGTGATCTGCTCGGCGTTCTGTCCGGGCGCGGTGCAGTCCAACATCGCCGAGGCGGGCCGCACGCGCCCGGCCGATCTGGCCGAAACCGGCTACGCCGAGGCCGACAAGGGGCGCCAGGCGGGTGGCAGCCTGTTCCACCTCTACCAGACCAAGGAAGAGGTCGGCGAGCGGGTGCTGGCGGGCATCCTCAACGATGAACTCTACATTCTCACCCACGCCGAATTCCTCGTCGGCGTGCGCGAACGCGGCGAGGCGACGAGCGCGGCGGTGCAGGTTCAGCTGCCCGAAAACGCCGAATACAAGCAGACCTTCGGCGTGCTGTTCCGCAATTCGGCGATCACCGAGGAGATCGACCGTCAAAAGGCGCTGCGCGCCGCCCAAATGGCCGAAACCGGCGTCGCTTGAGGAGGATGCGACCATGACCGAACTGACCGGACGCACCGCCTTCGTGACCGGCGGGGCCAATGGGGTGGGGCTGGGTCTTGCCCGTGCGCTGATCGCGCAAGGGTGCAAGGTGGCGATTGCCGACGTGCGCGAAGATTCGCTCGCCAGCGCGCTCAAACTGCTCGAAAACCAGCCGGTGATGGGGGTGACGCTCGACGTTTCCTCGCGCGAGGCCTTCGCCGAGGCGGCCGACCGGGTCGAGGCAGAACTCGGCCCGGTGAGCCTGGTCTTCAACAACGCCGGCGTGAACCTGTTCCAGACGATCGAGGATTCCTCCTACGACGATTGGGACTGGCTGCTGGGGGTGAACCTCCACGGGGTCATCAACGGCGTGATGACGTTCGCGCCGCGCATGAAGGCGCGTGGCGGCGGCGGGCACATTTGCAACACCGCCTCGATGGCCGGTTTTTTGTGCAACGGCGCGCCGGGGATCTACAACACCACCAAGTTCGCGGTGCGCGGGCTTAGCGAATCGCTGCGCTACAGCCTTGCCCCGCACGGCATCGGCGTCTCGATGCTCTGTCCCGGCCTCGTGAAGAGCTATATCTACGCCAGCGACGCGATCCGGCCCGACGCGCTCAAGGGCGGGGCGAGGGACGTGAACAGCGAATTCGTCGCCAATCTGGAAAAGCTGCACGAGGCGGGGATGGAGCCCGAGGTGATCGCGCAGCGCACGCTCGACGCGATCCGCGAGAACCGCTTCTACATCTTTTCGCACCCCGAATTCCGCGAGGAACTGGGCGAGGTTTTCGATGAGGTCCTAGCGGAGTTTCGCGACTATCCCGAAGATCCCGGAAGGCCCGAACGCCTCCAGATCGAGGCGGGGCGCCGGGCAAGCTACCGCAAGGCGCGCGAGGTGGCGCGGGCGCTGGTCTGAGGTCCGCAAGAGGCCCTGCAGCGCCGCCCGATCCGGGGGGACGGGCGGCGCAGGGTGCGGGCAGGGCGTGGAGCGGGGCGGTTCAGGCCGTCCCGCCGAGCGCCTTGACGAGCGCGACACTGGCCTGCATGCGCTGGGTTTCGACCGAGATATAGGCGCGCTCGGCGCTGAGCGCATCGGTCTGCGCGGTGACCACCTCGAGATAGTCCGAGGCGCCGTCGCGGTAGCGCGACATGGCGATGTCGCTGGTGCGCTGCGCGGCCTGTGCCCCGTCCTTCTGCGCGCTGGCCTGCGCCGAAAGGTTGTGGATCGAGGCGATCGCGTCTTCGACCTGCTGGAACGCGGTGAGCACGCTCTGGCGGTAGTTGGCGGTCACTTCCTCGTACTGCGCGCGTGAGAGGCGCACTTGTGCCGCGCGCTTGCCGCCGTCGAACAGCGTGAGCAGGGCGGAGACCGGACCGAGGCCCCAGAAGGTGTTGGGGGTGGTCAGCAGCGATCCGTTGGTGGTGCGCCAGCCCCCGCTCGCCCCCAGTGTGAGCGAGGGGAAGTAGGCCGCCTTCGCCACCCCGATCTGGGCGTTCGCGGCGAACACGCGGCGTTCGGCCGCGGCGATGTCCGGGCGGCGCTGGAGCAGTTCGGAAGGGGTGCCGACCGGCAGCGCGGGCAGCGTCAGGTCGGGCGTTGCAACGGAAACCGAAAAGTCCGAGGCGATCGCGCCGGTCAGCGCGGCCAGTTCATGCTCGGTCGCGGCGCGCTGGTTGGCGACCTGCGCGACCAGCGCCCTGGCGTTGTTGAGCACGGTCGCCGCGCGGTTGACGTCGATCCCCGAGGAGATGCCGCCCTTGTGCCGTTTGGACGTCAGGTCGTAGGCGCGCGAGAAGGCGTCGACCGACTGGGTGAGCAGCCGGGCCTGCGCATCGAGCCCGCGCAGGCGGAAATAGGCATCGGCGACCGAGGCCTGAAGGCTGAGCCGGGCGGAGGCAAGGTCGGCCTTGCTGGCCTCGGCCTCGGCGACGCTGGCCTTGGCTTCGTTGCGGATGCGGCCCCACAGGTCGAGTTCGTAATCGATCGTGCCGCCCACGATCGTATCGTCGTAAGTCGCGGCCTTGCCGCTCGACAGCGGGCGGTTCTTCGAAACGCGGTCGCGCGCCGTGCTCGCCCCGACGCCCACGGTCGGGTAAAGGTCGGCCTTGCTTTCGCGCGCACTGGCCCGCGCGGCGTCATACCGCGCGAGCGCGGCGGCAAGCGTGGGGCTCGCCTTCTCGGCGCGTTGTTCCAGATCGTCGAGTACGGGGTCCTGGTAGGCTTTCCACCAGGCGCCGCGCGCTTCGCCGTCGCGCGGGGTGGCCTGCGTCCAGCCCGCCACTTCCTTGAACTGCACGGGCGCGGCGGTCTTCGGGGTATGGTAGTCGGGCGCCATCGAGCAGGCGGCCAGTGCGAGACCGAGCGCTGCAAGGGCGGTGCCCGTCCTTACCCGTCCCGTCCACCGCCCGCCTTGCGCGAGCCGGGGCGTGTCAGCCATTGGGCTTGCCTCCCTTGGCGTTCTTGGCATCTCCGGCGGCCTTGGCAACGACATCGACCTTGTCGCCGCTGGCGATCGAATCGGGCGGCGAATCGATCACCTTGTCGCCCGCGCGAACGCCCGTGGAGAGCAGCACCGTCTTGCCTTCGTCGCGCGCGATGGTGACCGGGGTCAGCTTGACCGTGCCGTTGGCGCCGACGATCGCGACCGCGGGGCCGTTCGCACCGTAGAGGATCGCGCTGCCCGGCAGGCGCAGGCCCGAAAGGCCGCCGTTGCCGACATCGAAGCGGACATGGGCATAGGCCCCCGGCTTGAGCGCGCCGTCGGGATTGTCGGCCTGGAGTTCGACCAGCACCGAACCCGACTGGGCATCGACCGCGTTGGCGCTGCGTACCATCGTCGCGTCGAAATCGCGCCCCGGATACTCGGGCACGTCGAGCGTGGCCTTCATGCCGGTGTGGACCTGCGAGGAATAGACCTGCGGCACGCGCACGTAGATGCGCATGTGGTGCACGTCCGAGACCGTGAAGAGTGGCTGCGCGGTGGCGGTGCCCGCGACGACCAGCGCGCCGATCTGCGCCGAGCGGCTGGTCACCGTGCCCGAGAAGGGCGCGGCGAGGCGGGTGAAGTCGTGCCGGGCCTGAAGCTCACGCACACTGGCGAGCGCGGCGTTGGTGAGCGCGGTCTTGGCGGCGAGGTCGCCGGCCTTTTCGTCGGCTTCCTGCTGCGAGACGGCATCCTGCGCGAGCATGGCCTGCCAGCGCCGCGAGGTGCTGGCGGCGAGCTTCTGGTTGGCGAGCGCGGTCTGGTAGTCGGCCTTGGCCTGCGCCAGCTGCTGGTCGAGATCGGGCGCGTCGAGCACCGCGAGCGTCTGGCCCGCGTTCACGTGATCGCCGATGTCCGCCAGCCACTTGCGTACATAACCGTTGGTGCGCGCGTAGATCGCGGCCGAATTGTAGGCCTGCACGTTGCCGGGCAGCACGAGGCCGTCGCCGCCGCTTGCGCTCTGGCTGGGCAGGACCACCGCGACCTTGGGGATCGCGGCGCTCTGCGCGACGCTTTCCAGCTCGTCGGTGGCGTGGATGCGCGTGGTGACACCATAGGCAACGAGCGCGATGGCCACGACGGCCGCGCCGATCCCGACGCGCTTGAGCGTGCGGCTGGAGGGGCCGGTGGTTTCGGGGATTTCGGTTTCAAGCATGGCTGGGCTGCATTTCCGTGGAGCGGGTCTGGTCCGGGCGGGCGGAGGCTTCGCCGCGCTTGCGGTGGACGAAGCTGAAGACGGTGGGAACGAAGAACAAGGTGGCGATGGTGGCGCAGATCAGGCCGCCGATGACCGCGCGGCCGAGCGGGGCGTTCTGTTCGCCGCCTTCGCCAAGGCCCAGCGCCATGGGCGCCATGCCGATGATCATCGCGAGCGCGGTCATCAGCACCGGGCGGAAGCGGACGAGCCCGGCGCGCATGGCGGCCTGGAACGCATCGCCGGTCTCGGCCAGCTGTTCGCGCGCGAAGCTGACGACCAGGATCGAGTTGGCGGTGGCCACGCCCATGCACATGATCGCCCCGGTCAGCGCTGGCACCGAAAGCGTGGTGCCGGTGGTGAACAGCATCCACACGATCCCTGCGAGAGCCGCGGGGAGCGCGGTGATGATGACGAACGGGTCGAGCCAGCTCTGGAAGTTCACCACGATCAGCAGGTAGATCAGGAAGATCGCGCCGAGCAGGCCGAAGCCAAGGCCGGCGAAAGCGGTGTTCATGGTCTGGTACTGGCCGCGGATGGTGACGTGGGTGCCCTTGGGCAGCTCGGCCTTCAGGCTGTTGATGGCGCTCTGGACGTCACCGGCCACCGCGCCCAGGTCGCGCCCCTGCGTGGTCGCGTAGACGTCGATCACCGGCACGATGTTGTAGTGCGAGACGACCGGCAGCGTGTTCGACCGGGTGACCTGGGCCAGCGCGCCAAGCGGCTGGGTGCGCCCGTCGCCCGAGATCGGCAGGTCGGACAGCTGGTTCATCGAACCGACCAGGTACTGCGGCGCCTGTGCCACGACCGGGTACTGCACACCGTTATCCGGATTGACGAAGTAGACCGGCGCGGTCTGGCTGGTGCCGGCGAGCGAGCTGGCAAGGCCGGTGGTCACGTCCTTCTCGTCGAGCCCGTACTGGCCGATGCGCGAGCGGTCGACGTTGACCGCCAGCTCGGGCGAATGTGCGGGCTGCTGGATACGAAGGTCGGCAAGGCCGGGGATCTTGCCCATCCTGGCCATCAGCTTGTGCGCGTATTCGCGCGAGGCGGCGATGTCCTTGCCCGAGACCTGGACGTCGATCGGCGAGGGCGAGCCGAAGTTCAGGATCTGGCTGGTGATGTCGGCGGGCAGGAAGGAGAAGGTGTCGCCGGGGAAACGCTCGGGCAGTTCCTTGCGCAGCTTGGTGACGAAGGTGTCGGTCGGCTCGTGCCCTTCCTTGAGCGCGATCAGGATGTCGCCGTCCTGCGTGCCGATGGTGCCCGAGTTGTTGTAGACGGTGTTGATCGAGCTGATCGGCAGGCCGATGTTGTCGGTGATCGATTCCAGCTGGTCGGCGGGGATCAGCTTGCGCAGTTCGGCCGAGATCGTCTCGAACTGGCTGGCCGAACTTTCGATCCGGGTGCCCACGGGCAGGCGCACGTGCATCGCGATCTGCCCGGAATCGACCGCCGGGAAGAAGTTCTGGCCAAGCACGGGTACGAGCCCGAAGGACGCCACCACGATCACCATGAAGCCGATCATGAACCCGCGGCGGTTGACCAGCGCCCGGCGCAGCAGGCCGAGATAACCGTCGCGCACTTTCTCGAAGCGCGCCTCGAAACCGCGCTGGAAGCGCACCAGGGGATTGCGCGAGGCGGGGCTTCCGGCGTTGTGGACATTCTCGCCTTCGGGCGTGTGCGGCTTGAGCAGGTACATCGCGAGCGTGGGGACAAGCGTGCGCGACAGGATGAACGAGGCGATCATCGCGAACACGACCGAAAGCGCCATCGGCACGAAGAGGTAGCCCGCGACGCCCGGCAGGA
This sequence comes from Novosphingobium organovorum, assembly GCF_022832435.1. Taxonomy (GTDB): domain Bacteria; phylum Pseudomonadota; class Alphaproteobacteria; order Sphingomonadales; family Sphingomonadaceae; genus Novosphingobium; species Novosphingobium organovorum. Next base: position 27,384 of record NZ_JALHLF010000046.1, read on the forward strand.
AGAACATCGGCACGAACACGATGCAGATGCACAGCAGCGAGACGAAGGCCGGGGTCACGATCTGCGCCGCGCCATCGAGGATCGCCTCGATCACGCCCTTGCCCTGTTCGAGGTGCCAGTTGATGTTCTCGATGGTCACTGTCGCATCATCGACCAGAATGCCCACCGCGAGCGCCAGCCCGCCCAGCGTCATCACGTTCATCGTCTCGCCGAACACCGCGAGCGCGGCGATCGCGGCGAGAATGGCGAGTGGGATGGAGAGCGCGATGATCACCGTGGAGCGCCACGAGCCCAGGAACAGCAGGATCATCAGCGAGGTCAGCGCGGCGGCGATCGCGCCTTCGTGGATCACGCCGCTGACCGCGCCCTTCACGAACATCGACTGGTCGCCGACCTGCAGGATCTTGAGCGAGGAGGGCAGGCTGGCCTGGACCGAAGGCAGCGCCGCCTTGACCCCGTTGACGACCGCAAGCGTCGAGGCCGCGCCGTTCTTGAGCACGGTCAGCAGCACCGAGCGGCCGCCTTCGACATGGACGACGTTCTGCTGCTGGGCGCTGCCGTCGCGCACGTAGGCAACGTCGCGCATGTAGATCGTGGCCCCGTTGACGACCTTGATCGGCAGGTCGTTGAGCGCTTCGATCGAGCCGGGCGCGTTGTTGAGCCGCACGCTGTATTCGGTTTCGCCGATGCGCACGAAGCCGGCCGGGTTGATCTGGTTCTGCGCGGCGATGGCGGTGCCCACGTCCTGCGCCGAAAGGCCGCGCGCCTGAAGCGCCTGCGGGTTGAGGTCGATCTGCACCTGGCGCTGCTTGCCACCCGACGGATAGGGCATGGCGAGGCCGGGAATGGTCACCAGCTGGGTGCGGATCTGGTTCATGCCGATGTCGAACAGCTGCTGTTCGGACAGGCCCTGGCCCGACAGTGCAAGCTGGAGGATCGGCACGGTGGAGGCCGAGTAGTTCAGGATCAGCGGCGGGTTCACGCCCGGCGGCATCTGCTTGAGGATCGTTTGCGAGATCGAGGTGACCTGCGCGGTCGCGGTGCGGATGTCGACGCCGGGCTGGAAGTAGATCTTGACGATGCCCATGCCCTGGTAGGACTGGCTTTCGGTGTGTTCGATGTCGTTGACGGTCGTCGTCAGGACGCGCTCGAACGGGGTGATCATGCGGTTGGACATGTCTTCGGGGGGCATGCCCGAATAGGTGAAGGCCACCGCGATCACCGGGATCTTGATGTCGGGAAAGATATCGACAGGGGTGCGCATCGCCGCGAGGATGCCGCCCACCGCGATCAGGATGGCCATGACGATGAACGTCAACGGGCGGTGCAGGGCAACCTTAACAATACCGATCATCAAAATCTCCGTTCCCCGCACGCCTTCCTGGCCGGAAGAACGCTTGGGTCCTACGCCTCTCCACCTGTCCTTGTTCTGTCTCTTGACCCGGTCGGGCGGTGAACGCGCAGCCCATCCGGTGTCGAAGAGGCCGCTGGCGCCGTTCCGCCGGTGAGAGGGCATGGCGCACCGGGAAAGTGCGTCACGCCCGATGACCCAGATTGCGCATTTATGTCCAATATATAAAACCGCTTGATTGATATGTTCGGTGTATCAATCGGCCGGTCAAGCCCTGCCGGGCCTTCAAGGAGCGAATGCGAATCATGGAACTGCGCCATCTGCGATACTTCCTTTGCGTGGCGGAGGAAAATCACTTCGGCCGCGCGGCGCAGCGACTGGGCATCTCGCAGCCCCCGCTCAGCCAGCAGATCCGCGCGCTGGAGGCCGAACTGGGGGTCGCGCTGTTCGAACGGACCAGCCGCCGCGTCCGGCTGACCGAGGCGGGGCGCCAGTTCCTGCCCCAGGCGCAGGCCACCTTGCGCCAGGCCGACCTTGCGGTGCAGGCGGTGCGGCTGGCCAACCAGGGGGAGGTGGGGCGCCTGGCGCTGGGGTTTTCGACTTCGGTGCCGTTCATCCCGCTGGTGATGGACGCGCTGTGGTCGTTTCGCCGGCGCTATCCCAAGGTCGACCTGCAGCTCAACGAACTTCCGCGCGACGAGCAGGTGGCGCGATTGGCGCGCGGCACGCTCGACGTGGGTATTCTGCGCACGCTCGAAAAGCCGCAGCTTCCCGATGGCTTCGTTTCGCACTGCCTCCAGCGTGAGGGGGTGGTGCTGGCCATGCCGCGCGATCACCCGATGGCGCTGCGCGAACAGGACCCGGTGCTGGGTGACCTCGAGGGGGAGGCGCTCATCATGTACGGCGCGATCTATGGTGCGGGCTTCAACGAATACGTCCTGGCCGAGTGCGAGCGGATGGGCTTCCAGCCCAATGTCGCGATGGAGGCGGGAAGCCTGGCGACGCTGCTCGGCCTGACCGCGGCGGGCTTTGGCGTCGCGATCCTGTCGCAGTCGCTGGTCCGGCTCAATCTCGACACGCTGGCCTTCCGCCGTCTCGACGTGCCCTTCACCAGCCAGTTGCTGATGATCCACACGCGCGAGCCCGCGCCGACGACTCGGGCCTTTCGCGAACTGGTCGGGCTGCCTGCGCTGACGTGCGGCCAGTAAGGGGCTGGCCTCGGGGCATCGCGGGAGGGGCGGGGCTCGGCGGATGCAATCGGGCTGGCCTTTTTTTCGTCGATACCAATCTGATACTTATGAAAATCCTCTTGTTTGGGATTGGGCGCCCAGCTAGATCTTGCCGGTGAAGGAGATAGGCCATCTTCGTGGATTTGATTGGTGAATTGAGCGGCGACGAGGCAGGGCCGCGCTATCTCAGGCTTCAACGCCTCATCCGCAAGGCGATCGAAGGACGGCGCCTGCCCCCCGGCGCGGCCTTGCCCAGCGAGCGCGACTTGTGCGACCAGTACGGCCTTTCGCGCGTCACGATCCGCAAGGCGATCGACGGCCTTGTCGGTGATGGCATCCTCGAGCGCCGCCAGGGAGCCGGGACATTCGTGCGCGCGGACAAGGCCGATCTGGCCGAGGCGGGCCGGGTCGAGAAGAGCATCACCGCGCTGTCCTCGTTCTCGGAAGACATGGCGGCGCGCGGGCGCCGGTCGGAAAGCCGCTGGATCGAGAAGGTCGAGGCGACAGTAAGCACCGATGAGGCGATGACCCTGGGTCTGTCGCCCGGCAGCCGTGTGTTCCACCTCCAGCGCATCCGCTACGGCGATGGCGAGACGATGGCGATCGAGCGTGCGGTGGTCGCCGGCTGGGCGCTGCGTTCGATCGAGGATGTCGGAGATTCGCTCTACGCCGCGCTCGACACCATGGGCAACCGGCCGGTGCGCGCCCTCCAGCGGGTGCGCGCCATCAGCTTCGGGCAGGAGCACGCCGATCTGCTGGGCGTGAAGGTGGGCGATCCGTGCCTGCTGATCGAACGGCGGGCCTTTCTCGCCGACGGGCGCATCGTCGAGGTTACCTATTCGTATTACCGCGGCGATGCCTACGATCTGGTCGCCGAGCTGAGCGAAACCCGGCTGGATTGAGCCGGGACGGCCTTTTCGCGCAAAGGGCCGGGGGATTTCGCTGGTTGAAGGGCCACGATGGGCAAGGCGCGCCGCGCACTTTCGCGCATGACGAACGGGAAAGCCGCCAACGCGCCATGCGTTTACGCCCTGGCATCGCCGTAGCGCAAGGGCGCCCCGGACAAGGCTGCCAGGCGCTTCATCATGCCGGTGTCGCCCCCCGAAGCCGCCGGGCGGCGCCTTTGGGATCAGATGGGGTGATTGGGGCTCGGCACCGAGTCGGTG